>DHRG01000013.1 GCA_002408285.1 Peptococcaceae bacterium UBA5318
ACAAGGGTTCTTTGACAGTCTGAGCCTTGATTTATCAAGGCTTTTCCTATTATTTTATAAGTGGCGTGCCCGGCAGGATTCGAACCTGCGACCCTTTGATTCGTAGTCAAATACTCTATCCAGCTGAGCTACGGGCACATTTATAGTGGCGGAGAGAGTGGGATTCGAACCCACGATACAGGTTTAGGCCCGTATAATCGCTTAGCAGGCGACCGCCTTCAACCTACTCGGCCATCTCTCCAACAAACTGCCTAGTTATTATACCTTGTTTCAGGTATAAAAGTCAATTCCAAGATCGTGCCAGATGTGTTTATCGTGCCGGATATGCCGGAAGTCCAAGAGATGGCGTGTTATTGTGCCGCTTCCCAGACTATTTCCGGTTTAATAACTTTATACACATCCTTCTCCAGTATGATCTTATACTTCGCCTCTTCCAAGGCTGCCGTTCCCAGGCCGGAATGATAATCCCCTTTAACCGTTGCTGTGTAGGTTCCATCTCCGTTATCCTCAACGCCGAGGACCCGGTAGTTCTTTAGAACCAACTGCCTCTTTTCCATTTCTACAACGAATTCATCATAATCATCCTGTCTTTCGGCAATTGGCGTTAACAAATACAATACATTATTACGCCTATTTTTCTCAGCATCCAGATATTTTTTTATTGTTGCTTCCGGACTTCTTAAGAGAAGATCTTCCCCGCTTTTTCTAATGTTTTTATTGATCCGGTCGTGGTAAAAAAATATCCTGGGGTCGTAATTATTCGAAGCGTTCCATATGATATATTCATCAACTCCAAGCTCCATACCCGCTACGATTTGATCCGAAATCGCTTTAGCATCATAGTTAATATGCCCTTTGATCCATGGAGCTGTAAACCCCTGATACCACGCCCTGATTATCCCTGGTTCTTTTTGAGCGGCATTTCTCTCCAGCGCTTCAATCAGCGATAGCATTGAAACACGGTAGGGTTGTTGGTCGGGAACCTGATACCCATACAATCCGGCAGAATAATGGCTGGGATAAATCATCGGGCATATATAGTCAACATGATTGGCAATTTTTCGCCACGTCTGTCCGATATCTTCAGGTTTATCGTCCCACGAACGGGTTATAATTCCAAAAACATCGGCTGACACATGAACCTGATAAGGTTCCAATTCTTTACGGGCATACTTCAAAAAATCCTCTATTCCTTCATCCTTGTCTCTATTGTCGCGGCCGGGGAACTCCGTAATGGGATTGTAATATTTTGCGCTATCCGGAAAACGCACATAATCAAATTGCACTTCGTCGAATCCTCTTAGTGCCGCTTCCCTGGAAATAGCTATTAAATATTTCCAGACATATTCATCAAAGGGGTTTACCCACACAACACCGGAACGGTCCTTGTATGCGCCGCCTGTTTTTAGCTGAATGGCGTGGTCGCTTTTTTGCGCCGCAAAATATGGGTCCTTAAAAGCCACGATCCTGGCAATACAATAAATACCCTTTTCCTTTAAGTAATCCATCAATTTCTCATAGTTTTTAAAGGGCGTATTCCAATTAGATTTTATTTGGTTAACGATCTCAATATCGCTGTTCCAGACAACTAGTCCATTATCATTTTTAATATCAATAACCAGAGCGTTGATCTCCGTGCTGTTACAGATGGCCAGGGCTTTTTCCAATTTGTTGATTTTAGCTATACGGCTTGTATCAGCAGGTCCCTGGGATTGACCGCTTATCGAACTGATGTATTCGGCGTAATAGTTCACATTATCTTCATCAAAGCTAAAACCGGCTACATGGCCTGTTAAATATAGGGCTTTGGCCTTGACCGTATTTATTGTCCGCTCTTGTCCCAGCGGCGGAAGCGGGAGATAAAATTCTCCCAACTGCTCTTTTCGCTGTTTCTCTAATTCTTCCCTTTCCGCGAGCAGATCTTCCTGTTTTTCCCCTGGCTGGCCCGGCGCAACATCATTTGGAGTTGTGTTTTCCGGCAGCGAGGCCTGGACTTTGTCAGTCTGGGCCGCATATACTGCAAACAATAAACTCAAGATCAAAACTGTTATTAATAACAGCATGTTTTTTTTCATCACATTTCTCTTGCTGCGCTCATTTTGTATCATATGTATATATTTCCTTCTCTCTGAAAGTACCGAGGAGTTCCAGCTTGTTTTCAGGTATCGTGATGATCCCCTCGACCCCGTCGCTTATAAATCTTTCTTCCGGGTGCTTATCAAAATAAGCCAGATAATCATATAAACCTACATTATCTACTTTCATTTCGCTGGCCCTGATCCTTGGTATATTTAAGTAATCGAATCTGCTGTCATAAGGCGAATATCCGGGGTTCCATCCGACATTCAAAACCGCAATATTTTTATAAGGAAGGCCCTGATAACTTCCGAAAGCCAGGTAATTTGTCAGCGTCTTATCCCCTGGCCTTTCACCAAAAGGCAACGCGAGGGTGTTTATTTCATAATCATCCCTGTTAATTATTCCTTGCAGCAATTGGGCCTGTGCCCCGATCTCTTCCTGGATCTTGTCCTCTGCAGCGTTTTTAAAGCTGGGATGATTTGAAGTATGATTGCCAATGTCCATTCCATTGTCAATGATAAAGCTAAGTTTTTTACTTTCCAGACCCCTTTGCTTGAAGGGTTGTCCGCCTGTAATAAAAAAAGTCGCTTCCAAAGGGAAATCCTGATGCTTTTCATGAAAATCCAGCAATAACCCTACAGCGCATTCTTTACTAATAAACCCATTTTCCAGGTATTCAAAATTATTCAGATTCCCATCGTCAAATGTTATTACGACCGGAGTAAACCCTTGCTCTGTGGTGATACGGCCGGTCACATAGTCTTGTAAGCTGATAGGCCGATACCCTTTTTCATAGAGGACCGTAAGATCTTTCAGAAAATTAGCGGGCGTTCTGACCCATTCTTTTTCTTCTTTTCCGATATTATGGTACATCAATACCATTATTTTCCCAGCTTCATTAGGCTTCAAATCTAAATCAATATTCTCCTTAGGATCATTCTCTTTAGGACTGTTTTCCTGCCCCATGACCTGTGGAGCCGCTGTTTTTGCTTCGCCGGTCACCGCCGGATTGCCGCAGCTTGTCATAATCAAAGCGCTTATCATAATTGCCAGAATCTTCTTGTTCATACCTTTGCCATACTCCTATTGTAACACTTCTTCTTATTATTTTTATTAACAGATTCTTGAATATTGCCCGCCGGAAGAACCCCCTTTGCAAAAAACTAGAGCAAGCATCTCTTAATTCTTTTTACAGAACCAATCACATACTCGCTCTAATTCTTGGGTGGCTATGCAATTCAGCAGCCTCCTTATTTAATTCCCTGAATTTAAGCTTCTTTGCTTTCATTCTAAAGGATGATCTTGTCAAAAACAAGGGGTTCAGCGCAGATTTTTAAATATATTGTAACATCAACTGTTCCAATTTCAGAGGTTCAATATATTCCCCACCCCGATAGGCCCGCATGTTGCCTCCCGAGATTTCATCAATCAGCGCTATATGGTTGTCTGCACCCACGCGGCCAAACTCAAACTTAATATCATAGAGTTCCAAATCTCTCTTAGCCATCTCCGCTTTCACGATTTCCCCTATTTTTTTCGTAAGCCCGACCAAAATCCCATACTCTTCTTTGTTCATGATCCCCAACATCTCAAGGGCTTCGTCAGTAATTAACGGATCGTTTCTTTGGTCATCTTTTAATGTCACTTCGACGTACCCGTCCAGCGCCGCGCCTTCCTGACAATACTTTCCATATCTTTTTAGAAAACTGCCCACAGCTTTGTATCTTAAAATTACTTCTACACCCTGTCCAAATAATTTCGCCGGTTTTACTGTCATCGTTGCCTGGTCAATATCCGCTTCGATAAAATGGGTCGGTATGCCTGCCGCATTGATCTTTTCGAAAAAGAACCGGGTCAGCCTCAGCCCCGCTTTACCAACGCCTGCAATCGACAATCCCACCGTATTTGCGCCGGGGTCAAATACGCCGTCCGTGCCTGTAACATCATCTTTGAATTTTAATAAGTAGTTTCCGTCTTCTTTACGATAAACATCTTTCGTTTTCCCAATATAGATTTTTTCCATTATACACGTTCCTCCCCGCGTAGTAACCCGATATTATCCAAACTTTCCGCCGACCTGTTTAATTGTACAATATCCGGTCAAGAAAAACCAACTTTATTTACTAGAACACTTGCCGCCGGCAGCGCAGCGCCGCAAACCTCGGGATCGACTGGAAAACGGTGAGCGGAACGTTTCCTGTTCCGGGCGGCATATCCAATCACTCCTAAACCTTTAACTTAAATTACAATCTCACAGAAAATTGATCTGCGAAAAATCAATTTTACCTTCACTGTCCAAAAGCTTTGCAGCGGCGTGGACATATTCTATCTTGCCGATAAACATTTCATGGGAACCGGTCACAATCGAATCCACCACCGTACATTCGATATTTACAGGGCAATCGGGCAGAATGGGGGCGTTGACTTTCTTGCCCTCCTGCAGCCGCACATTCATTGCCGCCAATTTGTCCCCGTCCCGCTTGCTGTGGCTTCCCAGATAATCGAAGGTTTCCTTATATCTTTTATCCACAAGGTTTACGACAAAGCAGCCGGATCCTTTGATCATCGGATAAGAATATCTTGTCGGGACAATCCCGACCATGACCATGGGCGGCGCATAGCTGCAATTGCCGCAATATCCCACCGCCAACACATTGTTTTCTCCGTTTAAGCCCCGGCAGGAAACCAGAACCTTAGGCATGGGCTGGAGACAGGATTGCATATTTGCCTGTTGTTTCGCCGTTAAAGCGAATTCCTCGGCGATTTTGTCGGCATTTCCCGATACGCCGGTTATAACGTTGATGTTTTTTTCAGCGAACGCCTGCCGGGTTTGTTCGTCCATCTCGCCGCAAAGAAGCGCTCCGATTTTGAACTCTTCAAGAAAGCCGGGCAATAAATCCGGTTTATGTCCGGGATTATTAATGATCTGCCGCATGACGATCTTGCCGCGTTTTTCCTCAAAGATTAAGAAGATATCGCAGCACCCGGTATTCTTTGACACATCCGCGCCCTTCACGGCAATCGAAAATTTCATTCTGCAAGACTCCTTTCAATATCAGTTCATCAGCGGTTATTACAGCCGCCGGTAAATACAAAAGAAGAAGTAAAGCGGCTTTGGGTAGCTTCACTGTATCGCCTCATCACGCAAAGCTTTATTCTTTCCTCCAGCCATGCCGACGGCAGTGTCCCCGGCAGAACCTACCCTTACGGCTCTGTACACAGGTAATTTTCTTTGAACCGCAGGCAGGACACGCATACTCCCCGTTTTTGATGGATTCCATATTCTCGTAGCTCTCCATCCACTCCTTGCCGCAATCCAGGCATCTTACCGAGCAGATATTCCGGGTGAAATTACCGCCCTCTATACGAATGATCTTTCCATTTACCAGACTGTCGGCAATTTTTTCTCTTGCCGACAAAAGAATACGTTGAAAGGTCGGGCGTGATACTTCCATCTTTTCCGCGCATTCGCTCTGCTCAAGTCCTTCCAGGTCCTTCAGACGGATGGCCTCCAGCTCCTCAAGCTTTAATATATTCTCCGGGATCTCGTCCACATCTTTATCCGAGGGGATAAAGTAGGGGACGATAGGAACATTTTCAATCTTTCTCCATTTGGTCGGCCTTGCCACAGCCATCAACCCCGTTCCATCCAACTTGCCTAACGGCCTTCGCTCGTAATAGGGGACCCCCCAACATTATTTTTGTTGATTGTACAATTTGCTCTTATAATAGCCGTCCGACAGATACAACGCCCCTATAGGATTATGCGCTAAAACCCGATCCTTCACGGCAAATACGGTAATTGGCGCGTCGGAATATTTGATAAACAGGGAATCATGACCGACACACAATCCCAGAAGGATATTTAACTCTGTTTGCGCTTTGTTCAGGAAAACCGCCTGCCCGATGGGATTGCACATCGGCTCATATGTACCGGGACGGACCTTTTCGTTCTCTTTGATCCCTAAAAACTCTTTCGGGATACTTCCATTTTTGCATACGATGGAATGTACTTCAAAGCCGTTGTGCATCAGGATTTTGCAAAGGGCATTCGCTTCTTTTGCCAGTCCTATACAAAAAGCCAGCCCCAGCTTTTTATAGTTGCACTTGTTGGCAAATTCCATAATTTCTTCCAAGCCTTGTTTTTCTGCAATAGCCCCCTGCTTCCGTCAGCGCGGAATAGTAGGCCAGTTTTTTGTTGTCTTCATCTTGGTATAGTTCTTTGACTTTTTCTTGTTCTTCCTCATTACAGGGACAATTCAACGGCGCTTTATCAAGTTCTGCCGTTCTACAGCTTCGATTACCGCACATCGCACATGTATACATATTCTCTCTTCTTTCTTTATTTTCTTATCGGTCACCCGGAACAAATGATATGACGATATTTATATGTTAATTAAATAATGAGCATATGTCAACATTGCTCGTTCATTGGACAACTATCCACCATGAGAATAAGGCAGGGATTGCTGCCTGCCTTATTCTCGGGGGTCAAAGGATTATTCGCCGTCTTCCTTCAAACGCGAAAGGCGCTTTTTTACCTGCTGAAGCTGTTTTTCCAGAAACTCCGCCTGACTGTTCAAAAACTCTCTTTCATCGGCGGCTTCTCCGTTTGCTTCGGCATACGCGGGGTATCCAAGACGCGCCCATCCCGGCAACCCGGTCGCATAGAACATTCTCCGGAATCCACGTCCTCTGCCGAATCCGCATCCAAAGCCTCCCGCAAATCCCATCGGATTCGCATAGCCTGGAGCTGCATAGCCTGCGCAGTAGCCCGCGCCTCTTCCCGTCATCCGGCCCATTCCCGCAGGACCTGTTCCGTTTCCTCTCGGCATCGTTCTCACCTCCTTAAATTTTAATTGCATCCCTGTTTATAGAAACTCTGTTCTATACTGATATTCGGACAATTCCTCAAGCTGTCGGTCAATACGATCCGCCGTTTCAGAACTGATTAAGTGTTCCATACGGCAGGCGTCCTCTGCGGCTATTCCGGCTTCCACTCCGAGAACATTATGAAGAAACCGCTTGAGCACTTCATATCTTCTTTTTATATTGACAGCCACATTCTTTCCACTCTCCGTCAGGGTTACAACACCGTACTTTTCCTTGGTGACATACCCCTCGTCCCTGAGAACATTCATCATACTGCTCACGCTGGCTTTTGAAACGCCAAGAGCGTTGGCAATATCTACCGAACGAATGCCCTCTTCACCCGACAGCCCCAGCATGACCTTCAAATAATTCTCTTTGGACGGGGTCATTTTCCCTGTTTGGCTGTTTCCTCCCATTTTCTAAGAGCCTCTAATCATAGCCGCCCCGCACCTAGGGCATTTCATTGAAGTGCAGGGAACGCCTGCCGCATGCGCAGTTTTCTCACCGCATTTCGGGCAAATACAATATCCTGCCGGACCTGCGCCCATTGGCCCGCGTTGTCCCCTCCGCCCTATACCACGGCCCGATACAGGTCCTTGGCCCAGCGGCCCTGTTCCGTCTCTTCCAGGCATAATCATTCTCCTCTCTAAGCTGATAATCTTATTGCCTTAACCGGGCATTCTTCGACGCAAACGCTTCAATAGTTATTGTCGTATGCTCATAACTATAATACTGCTGTTTTGGGCATATGTCAATAACCTTGCGAAAAAACTTTCTTTTTATAAAACAAAAAAGGGAGCCTTCTGAAACGCTTGACAAAGCTCTCGAATATAAGTATATTAGTAATTACTTAAATACTGAAGGGTGGTCTTTATGGTAAGCAGAAAAAAAGCGGCTTTACTATCAAAAGAATGTGTCGCGTGCGGGTGTTGCGCGAAAAGCTGCCCGCTGGGTGCGATCTCCATATACAGGGGTCTGCATGCCTTAATCGATGGGAATAAATGTGCAGGGTGCGCAAGATGCGAGGCTGCCTGTCCTGCACAGGTCATATCCCTTGTTTTGGAGGAGATTGCCGCATGTTGAAACAGAAGCGCTGGTATGACTATCTCTGGATTGCGTCGGCTATTTACCTGGCGCTTGGGTTTTTTAATATCCTGTTTGCGTGGCTTGGGCTGATCTGCTTTATTACGCCGCTGCTTATCGCAATCATTAAGGGGAATAAAACCTATTGCAACAGGTATTGCGGTCGCGGCCAGTTGTTTGAGCTACTGGGCGGCCGGTTGGGATTTTCCCGAAAAAAAGCGCCGCCTAAATTCCTGCGTTCAAAATGGTTCCGGTATGGGTTTCTGGCCTTCTTTATGACGATGTTTGGAATGATGGTTTACGCTACCTATGCTGTTTTTTGGGGCGCACCCCTTAAAAAAGCGGTAACGCTCTTATGGACGTTTAAGCTGCCATGGGACTGGGTTGATACGTCCATGGCGGCTCCTTGGATGGCTCAGTTTGCCTTTGGGTTTTACGGCGTTATGCTGACATCCACATTGCTCGGCCTATTGACGATGCTTCTGTGCAAACCCCGTTCATGGTGCGTATATTGCCCGATGGGAACCATGACGCAGGGAATCTGCCAAATAAAATATAGAAAGGAGTTTTCAAATGGAACGCAGAGCAAAGCAAATTGCTGAACTGCTGAAGGTCCTCGCCAATGAATACCGGTTGCTTATATTATGTGAGCTTAACAAAGGGCCAAAAACCGTGAGCGGTCTTGGAGAAAAGATGCCCAATATCACACAATCGGCACTGTCTCAGCATCTGGCGCTGTTAAAGGCCCAAGGAATTCTGGATTTTTCAAAGTCGGGGCAGAGCGTTACCTATTCCATTGCCGATCACAGGGTGGAGGAGGTTATGTCCGTGCTTAAAAAACACTATTGCGATAAGGAGAATTGATATAGATGGAACTGATCATCAACAAGAATAAATGCCCGCAGAACCACAAGTGCCCGGCCATGGCCGTCTGTCCTAAGGATGCGATTGCACAGAAGGACATTTTCTCGCTGCCGGTCATCGACAAGGACAAATGCATCGTTTGTGGGAAGTGTATCCGATTCTGTCCGATGGGAGCGTTTGAAAAGCATGGCGCACAGGTTTGAAAACCCGAAACGGGTGGAAGAATTAAATCCGAAAAAAAACCTGATAAAAATTGGACTTTTACGTCAGAGCGTGTTCTGCGATATAGGCGCCGGAACGGGTATCTTTACGTTTGCTGCCGCCGGAATAACTGAAAACACAGTTTATGCCGTTGAAATATCGGGCGAAATGCAAGGGATATTGCGCTCAAAAAGCAATATTCGCGATGTCAACATAGTTCATAAAGCGGCAACGCCTATGGGTCCGCCTAATGAATCAAAGTAGTTATAATTTTCAAAAAGAAGATGCAATCTAAACATATTTTTGTAGGGTTTATTCCAGATTTTTATTTTATTACAACCATCGCATGTATCTTGACAATCATAATTCCCAATTATTTTCCTGGGCCACCTAATTCTCTACTACTAACGAAAGAAAAGAGCCTGCGGGCTCTTTTTATAGTATCTATAGTAAACTTTTTAGTTTTTCAATAGACTTTCTATCCTTATGCAGTATCTCACCTGCAATATCTCTTGACCTCTCGTCCAAATCTCCCCTTAGAACTTTTTCCGCCATATTAACGCCTTGGGTTTCTCCTTCAATAGCTTTTCCTATAATTTCAGCTGTATTTGCATCAGAACCTAAATCCATGCTGATTTTAATATCTCCCATTTTCCCCTTCATTCCAAGATTCTCTTCCGGCCGCCCGCCTATATCTTGAATATAGCTTGCTAGTTTGTCAATATTTTCCCTATGCTGTTTCTGTACTTCTTTAAAAGCTTGCTTTACCTTCCCATCTTTTAACTTAGATATAAAGTTATTGAAACTCTCAACTGCCATATATTCTCCCTGTAAAAGTTGGTTAAGTGATTCTATTGTTTTTGTGTTGGACACTTTGCTTATTCCTCCTTAGATTTATACTGTTTTTTATTTTTTCACTAAAAACATACATTGATACATCTAAATATAAAAAGAGGCCGGTTTCCCAGCCCCTATGCTTATACTGCTATTTCCAACGGTTTTCAAGTCGGCTGACAGGCTGTTGGTGTACATTGGGGAATATCGGCAAGGCTTGGTAAATCTAGATTTTTTAGTTTCTATGGTTTGTGTAAGTTGGTGAAAATATGGGGTCATTTTTAAAAAGTGTCACCAAAACTGTCACCGAAGTTCCCCTTTATTACAGTATCTCAAATAGAGCAAGAACTAAGAATTAACTATCATACTGCAAATAGATTGGTTGCAGCATTTGAAAAAGAAGGTATATTAAAAAATATCAGCGGCGCCTCAGAGCATTGCCCCATTGCTTTATCTCCTGAACTACTCTATTTTCCCTTTACTTCACTTAATCAAACCAATACGCAACATATATAAGTTATCATCTTGCATTTTACCATATAAATACTTTAAAACCCGCAGCCGCTATCGGACCTTTAAATAACCCCCATATTGTTGCCCAAAGAGGAGTTTTTACGGTATTCCCACATGTTAAGAATTTAACAGCACTGGAAAATTTTTTAGACGCTTCAGATTACTTATATAAAATATGTATTGCCTGGGAAAGCTTTGACATTATCCGTACTCAACTAACGCGTTATGGGATTACCAGATTTACCCTCTTCCCTGATATTACAGAAATCGTCCGAGAGATAAACCAGCAAGTTCAAGATGAAGTGATTATTCCCTAATTTAACAAAGAAAGCTGTCTATACCTATGTTGAACCGATAGAAGGCTCCAGATACCTGCCTGCTTCCGCCAGGGGATAATCATGGTACCGTGCCTGGGAGGCCAGAGCTTCCCCGTCCCCACGGTACTTTTTGCGGAACTCCGAAGGTGTGCAGTGATAGCTTAGCTTGAAGTGTTTGATCAGGTATTTCGGGTCGGAAAACCCGCTTTCCGCTGAAATTTTGGCGATCCGTTTATCCGTACACAAGAGCAGTTTGGCCGCCTGTTCACCCCTGATGTGCTGCAGCAACCCCTGGAAGGTAAGGCCGAATTTGTCCTTAATGTCATGGGACAGATGATAAAGGCTGATGCCGGCTTCTCCCGCCAGATTTTTCAACCCCGGTTTTCCGGGAGGAAACTTCAAGATATCCTGATACATTTTTCTGTTTCTTTGTACCTGTTTTTCGTCAAAGGCTTTGCGCCCGGGTCCAAAGCGCAGGTAATCAAAGCTATAGGCCATATAGGAAAGCATTTTTCCCAGACACTCCCGGACGTTTTCTTCTTGATTTTTATGGGGCTTCTCATTGAACACACCCAGCAAAGCAGCAAGATACCCCTTCAGCCTACGGTACTTTTCCGGCGCTTGTGTTTCGTAATACGGGGAACAGCAATAGATAACTGAATATTGATGATCCCGATGCAGCCCTCTATAGAAGGCGGCATCAATTTGCAGCAACAAAAGCTTATTATCCCGGCTGCCTCTATCAATCCGGTGTATCTCCTCCGGATTGATCACCAGGATATCCTTCTCATTCAGCAGGTGGGTTGCGGCGCCTACCCCGACAGTTGCTTGTCCCTGCAAGACATAGACGATTTCCAAGGCACTGTGCCAGTGGTAGGGATAGCTGGTCACCTCCCGGACCATTGCCCTGAGCTGTCTGTCTGGCGGAAAGGTTATTACTTCCGGACGCATGCCTCTCTCAACTCCTCCTTTTATCCCTTTTCATTGTATTGCCCCGGTGGAAAAGATTCATTGACAATTTTGCGCATAAACAGAGTTCTAACCTTCAGTGGGAGTTTTAACTCCCCACTGAAGGTTAGAACTCGTTATCCAGGAACTTAGCGCCGCTTAGCTATCGGATAAAAAAACCTTTAAGAATTCTTAAAGGTTTTTGCCGTCCTATCTTTCTATGTGCCCTTTATTCTCCGGGTGAAAAAAGGAGCCTGCGCGTAGAGTGGACTGTCTTTATCCGCTGTATTTGTCCGCCTCGGAAAGAGGATAATCCTGATACCTTGCCTGCGCAGCCAGGGCCTTGCCGTCGGCCTGATGCGCTTTGCGGAACTTGGAAGGGGTGCATCCAAAGTTTAGTTTAAAATGCTTGATCAGATATTTCGGGTCGGAAAACCCGCATTCCATGGCGATGTCCATAATGCGTCTATCGCTGCTTAAAAGCAGCTTGGCCGCACGTTCTATCCTGCTGTAATACAACAATTCCTGAAAAGTGAAGCCGAACTTGTTTTTAATATCGTGACTCAGGTGGTGCAGGCTGACCTCAATCTCCGCGGCCAGTTCTTTAAGCCCAAGAGTCCGGTCGCAATTTTTGTTCGAATACAGAGCGATTTGTTTAAGCCTTTCTACCTGCCTTTCCTCAAAGGCTACCGTTCCATATCCCCAACGCAAAAGATCAAAGTTGTAGGTAAGATAATGGAGCATGGCCGTCACAAGGTTTTCAATATTTTTATGATGCCCCGCCTGAGGTTTGGCCTTTAAGGCCTCGATCAGCCGGGCCACATATCCCTTTAATTTTTTATACCTGTCGGGGGCCTTGGTCTCATGGTAGCTCGAGCAGCAGTAGAGAAACAAATACCTGTCGCCCAGGAGTTTCCGGTAGAAGCCGGAGTCGATTTGCATAATCAGGATTTGATTATCCTGCCGGCTTTTGACGATGCGGTGCAGCTCATTCATGTTAATGACGGCCAGATCGTTTTCATGCAAGAGAAGTTCGTCGTTACCCAAACTGATATGGACCGACCCTTTAAAGACCTGGACAATTTCCAGGGCTTCATGCCAGTGGTAGGGATATTCCTCCACAGACCTGACGAAGGCCCTGACCGGCAGTTTATCCACGAATTCAATTATCTCCGGGCGCATCTCCTCACCACCACCCGGCTGCCTCGCCTAAGGCGGCGCGCAGCGGAAAAATTCAAGATTGCGACATTTTAACTGTATCTATTATAATATTATATCCTTAAAACAGGAAAAACTGAATCCGAAAATCAACCGCTCACCCTGCCAGGGAGAGGAGGGTCTTGCCCTTGGGACAAAAATGCCGGCCTTGACCGTGGTCAAGGCCGGCACCTTCGTTGGCAGCGGTGAAACACGCCCAAAGCGTCGACCAGTCTGTCAATGAAGTAGCGAAAGAGCCGGGCTTCACGTAATCGGTATAAATATAAACTCGATAAGGTCTATCGGCTCTTCTCCCGGTCCTGGTATGACGTTTATGGTGAAGCCGTCTTCCACACTTAAAGAACTTTCCTCAGGGATGGTGATCTGAAAGGTCACTTCTCCCTGTTCGTTCGTTGTGTTTTGCAGAGGAACACATTCATGACAGTCACCAGGCTCGTAAATACTACCGTCTATTGTATAGGTATACTCAGCTTCAGGAGCGGCGGCCCAGGTTTGAATCTCCAGATAGAATTGGTGTCCCCCGATGGGGTTGCCGTAGCGGTCCCGTGCCGTCACCGTTATTGTGCTGGTCCGGTCGGGCTCCAGCAGCGATCCGACCGCCACGCCGCACTCAACCGGCTCCAAGGGGCCGGGCAGGATCACCTGCTCTACCTGGGAGGTTTCGTAGCCCGCCGCTTCCACCAGCACCGTCAGGGTCCCGGCTTTCTGCAAGCAGAGGCGCCCCTCGCCGGGCTCTCCGGGATACAAAGTAAGGCAGCCGCCAGACCCGTCCTCCATATTCTCTAAAACATAGTCTTCATCCTCGTCAAGTTCGAGTTCGCCCGCCAACTCGCTGTGACTGACTTTGACGCCTGTAACGGACTCCACCCACGCTTCGTCATAGGCAAAAGTTATTTCCAGTACATTGCCCGCCTCGTTCTCAGTGGTGTCGGCTGTCAGCGTGGCGGCCGGCAGCAGGGCAGCAACCCACTTGGCGTAAATGGTGATGTCGGCGGTGATCAGGGTATTGGCAAAGTCAAATTCCGTCGTAAAGGCAATATCCGTATACCAGCCGGTAAAGGTATGCCCTGCCTTGGCCGGATCGGCCGGCCGGCCGGCTTTGCCGTTATTGTTCACAAGCTGGCTGGCGACCCCGCTTCCGCCGTCTACCTCAAAGCTTACAGTGAAGACGGGGGAAGGGGGCGGGCTGTCGTCTCCGCTTCCGCTGTCGTCCGTTCCGGAGTTGTCTTGCTGCACGTTTGAATCATACTCGATCAGGGGTTCAGGGTCTTCTTCCTCCTCTTCCTCCAACTGGCCGGCTTCTTCTCTTTTTTCCTCCATGACCTCATCCAGTTGTTCCAGGAAGCCGGGGTCAAAGGAGGCGGGGTCTGTCGCCGCCAGCTCTTTGATGATCTCCAGGACAAAAAGATCCAGGGAGCGGAGGGTAACTTCCTGGATGGGCACGGCATCAGGATCGCCGATGGTCCCCTTGGTCTCGATCTGCTGCTGCTGATCCAGGAGCAGTTCCACTTCCACTTGCCGGTAGCCGCCGCCGGGTTCCGGGATGTTTACGGTGGCGGACACATAGGCGGAACCGGCCAAGACGCTGTAAACTGTCTTGTCGCCCACCTGGGAAACGTAGATTTTGGTGCCCCGGGCGCCCATTACGGCCGTGGACGTTTTGATTTCAAACCGGGAGCCGGAGGTCAGCTTTTTCTTGAGATCGGACCAGATGCCGCCCGCCCAGAGACTGAAGCCGGACCTCTCTTCCTCTCCATCGGCCGACTCTACCAGTTCGCTGATGAGCAGGTTGGAATTTTCGGCGATTTTTACGACCTTTTCCGCGCCGTCTATTTCCAGTGTCAGCGTAGAATTTTTGGCTGTGATGATCCGGTCCCCCTGCACCAGGCCCATGCCTTGAAAAGCGGGAAAAACCTTTTCTCCGCCGGCTTTCATGATCTTCACTTCACCGCTGAATTCGGCGATTCGCGCTACCCGCAAGGTTTCCCCGGCGTAAACCACGGCGGCCGTGGCCAGCAGCAGGAAACCCGTGATGATTGCCGCCGCCGCATACAAGCGCCCTTTCGCAGCCATCTGCCGACCCCCTTTCAATTTCAATTTATTGATCACGGCTCTTTAGGAAAACCGCCCGCTCTTGTTCCACCCATTCCACCTGAAAACCCATGCGCTCGGCCAGGTAACGCAGGGGGATCATGGAGCGGTTCTCCCTGATTGTCAGGTAGGGCGCAGCAAAAGCCTGTTCCAGGGCCCCTTTTTTCACGATAGCCTTATGTTCATGAGGCAGCCACTGCACCTGGCCGCCCAGTTTCTCGCCGAGGGCCCGGAGAGGCAGGATGACCCGCCCCTGCTCGATATAGGGTTCCGCATCGGGGAAGGGCAACAGTTCTCCGTCCAGCCATACCCGGATCCTTTCGGCAGCGGGGGCCGGGGTTAAAAGGCGGGGGAGGTTGTAGGGATCAAGGGGCAGAGCGCGCAAACCATTGTTCCACATGTCGGAAATATAGAGAACGCCATCATGATAGAGGAGATCCACAGGACCGTTCAGCATGGACGTGGAGGTCTCCGCGGTCCGGCCGGCTCTGCCGGTGCCGGCGATGGTGATTGCCTCGCCCTGGGGCGTCAGCGCTCTGACCCTGTGGTTCCAGGTATCGGCGATAAAGATGACGCCGTTGGGCGCAAGGTCTATTCCTTTGGGGAAATTAAACCTGGCCTCGGCCCAGGCGCCGTCCCGGTAGGCCCCCGGCGCATAATCGGTCTCCTCTTCCCTTAGATCCCGGAAACCGGCCAGTGTGGAAACCTGCAGGTCTTGGATTTTTCTGACCAACTGGTTGCCGCTGTCCAACACATAAAGCGCCCCGTTTCCGGCCAGGGCAAGCCCGGCCGGTTCGTTGAACCGAGCCCCGCCGACCGGACCGTCCCGGTAGCCTCCGTTGGGGCCCGCTTGGCCGGCCAAGGTAGATACAAGTCCTTGGGGCGTTATTTTCCGGATCACATTGTTCAGGGTGTCGGAAACATAGAGATTGTCGTGTTCATCGATGGCCAACCCAGAAGGCGCGTTGAACCGGGCCTGGTTCCCCGTGCCGTCTTGATAGCCCGGCCGGCCGTTCCCCGCAAAAGTGCTGACTCTGCCGCCGGAAATTTTGCGGATGGCGTGGTTGCCGGTATCCGCCACATAAATCGTGTTGGCGGAATCCACGACTATACCCCGGGGATTTCTGAAACGGGCCTTTTCCGCCGCTCCGTCTACATACCCGCCGGCCGGAAACCCAAAAGCGTCAAAACTGTCGGAAAAGCCGGCCACCGTGGTAACCTGGTCGCCCGCAATCTTCCTGATCCGGTTATTGTGGGAATCTGCCACGATGATCTGGTTGTCCTTGTTGGCAGTCAGGCCGTAGGGAAAGCGGAAATCCGCTTCCAGCCTGCTTCCGTCCTGGTAGCCAAATTCCCCGGAGCCCGCATAGAAGGTGGGGACAGAGCCGGAGGCCGGAAGGGAGAAGCCCGTCAATACCGCGATGAGCAGGAAAAGGGCCGGCCAGATGAATCTGCCGGGGGCAGCGCGGCGGAACCGGGCCTTGGGCAAGGGCTGGGCCGATGGCATATGGCATTCCTCCCTGAAAAATTTACCGCAAAAGCGTGATCGTCCGTTCATAAACAGAGTTCTTAGCTTCAGTGGGAGTTTTAACTCCCCACTGAAGGTTAGCCGCTCTCGGACATCCGTGTCCTCCGCGGCATTAGGCCGTCCGTGGCCGTTAGAAATCGTTATCCAGGAGCTTAGCGCCGCTTATCTCCCGCTTTTGGGTTATAGCTTCCAGCTCCAGAAAGAAGTGGGAGTATTAGCGACGGTTAGCTATCGGATAGAGAAAGGATCATTCCTTCCTTGGCCGCTAAACATTGAGGGAAGCGGGCCCGAGCCAATTGTTCGATCTCATCAAGTTCCTGATCGCTTCTCCGGGGGCTGTGGTGAAATAAGATAAGCCTCCCCACGCCCGCTTGGCCGGCCAGTTTAACAGCCTCCTGCCAGGTTGAGTGCCCCCAGCCTTTTTGAGCGGGGCGTCCCGCCTGCCCCAGATACTCCTCGTCGGTGTAGGTGGCGTCGTAGATCAGCAGGTCGCAGTCCCGGCAGAACTCCGCTAAGTTTTTATCCGTCACGGCATGATGCTCATGGTCGCCAAGATAACAGACGGAATGTCCGTTAAGCTGCAGGCGGTAAGCGGTGTTTCCCATGGGATGGTTGGTGGGGGCGGTTTTGACCGTTATTCCCCCCTCCAGGCCGAACTCCTGCCCTGCCTCTATTTCCCGGAAAACCACCTCTGCCTTCATTTGTTCTAGTCCAATGGGGAAGAAGGGGGCCTGCATCTGCCTGGCGAAGAGTTCCGTCAGGGGAAAACCCGGTTTGCCTTCCCCATAAACAGTGAAATGGTTCCCCCGGACAAAGGCCGGCTCAAAAAAGGGAAACCCGTGAATATGGTCCCAATGGACATGGGAAATGAGGAGATGGGCTTTTGCCGCACCGGTCCTTTCCATCCATTCTTGGCCGAGATTGCAGAGCCCTGTCCCCGCGTCAAAAATCACCTGGGTTGCTCCTGCCTGCACCTGGATGCAGGCGGTATTCCCGCCATATTTCAGGGTGTTTTTGCCGGGAACCGGTCTGGAACCCCTTACCCCCCAAAAGGTGACGGAGATTTGCACCGGGTTCATCCCTGCTCCCTCCTCGCTATAAAGTGAATCCCTATGCGGAGAGCGGTTTAAGCTCCTCCGCCTATTATTGGTTTGAGCTAATCCCGGAGCGCCGGTTAATCTTCGGGCAAAATTCCCTCCAACTGGTAGACGGCCAGCCGCTGGCTCTTGCCTTTCACCGTTATTTCGCCGAGGCCGCTAACTTTTACCTGTTCTTTCACCCGTTCGTAAGTGGACTGGCTTAAGAGGATTTGCCCCGGCTTGGCATTGCTTTCCAGCCTGGCGGCGGTGTTGACCGTATCGCCGATGGCCGTATAATCCATGCGGAACTGGGCCCCGATATTGCCGACGATGGCTTCGCCCGTATTGATGCCCACGCCGAAATCAACGGTGCGGCCGTATTTTGCCAGCAGCCGCTCCTTCATCTGTGCGCTCCCTTCCTGCATGACCCAGGCCGCCTGCGCCGCTTTCAGGGCATGGTCGGGCAAGTCAAGGGGCGCGTTGAACAGGGCCATGGCGGCGTCGCCGATAAACTTATCCAGGGTCCCGCCATAGGCAAAGATGGCCCGGGCGCAAAGGTCCAGGTATTCATTGAGGACTTCTACAACTTCTTCGGGTTCGGCCTTTTCGGAAAAAGGCGTAAAACCACGAATGTCCGCAAACAGGACGGTTATTTCCCGACGCACCCCGCCCAGCTTGAGGCCGGCTTCGCCGGAGGTCAGGATTTCCTTGACCACCTGGGGCGCCACGTAGCGTCCGAAAACCGCGGTAACACGTTTGCGTTCCAGCAATTCTTCCAGGTAGTGATAAAAGAGGCCCAGCAGATAGCAGGCAACGGCCAGCCCCACCGGGTAGAGGAGGGACAACAGCCAACCTTTTTGATAGAGCAGCCTGGCCGTTGCTCCATAGCCGAGGATCAGGGCGGCGGCCACAAAGACAGCCCGCCCCGGGCTTAATTTGCGCAAGGCCCAGATGCTGACGCCGGTAAAAAGCAGCAGGACGGCCAGGATGGACCAATAGGGCGCCTGCTGTTTAAAGTCGCGGTATAACAGGTTCTGAATAATGTTGGCATGTATTTCTACGCCAAACATGGCGGTCTGGTGGTCCAGCGGCGTGGGATAGGAATCGTGGAGGCCGACGGCATAAGGCCCCACCAGGACGATCTTGTCTTCAAAATAGGCCGGAGGGATTTCGCCGTTCAAGACCTGGTAAAAGGAGAAGCGTTCATAATCGCCGGGTCTTCCCTGGTAATTGATATGGATCCTGTTCCAGGGATCCGTGGGCACAAGGTCCGGGGAATAAGCCTGTCCCCTTGTCTGTAAATAGGCGTTGGCGATTTTCCAGGCAAAACTGGGGATGGTTTCTTCCTGGTAATCGTAAAAAAGAACCGTCTTTCGCACCACGCTGTCGGGGTCCGGGAAGGTATTGACGTGCCCGCTGAGGGCCTGCGCCTTAAGCAGCGGTACGGCTTCCTTCAGGTCGGCGGGCTGCAGCTTGCTTCCGGTCCGGACTGTTCCGCTGAAATAACCCACCGCGGGCAAGACGGTATTTTCGGTTTTATCCAGGGCTTGGGCCAAGGCCAGATCCTCAGCCGGCTGGGGGTCCGGTTCGGAAAACAGGATGTCGATTCCCACCGCCGCAGGTTTCCCCTGCGCCAGCTTTTCCAGAAGTTCGGCATGGGTGCTGCGCGGCCACGGCCACCTGCCCAGTTTTTCCAGGCTGGGCTCATCGGCGGCAATAATGACGATCCGGCTGTCCACCCGGCCTTTGCCCTGATAGAGCCAGTCCTGGGCCATATTGTCCATATTCTCCCCCACATTGGCATAGGAGAGGATGGCGAAAACAAGAAAGGCGACTGCCAGCAAGAAGGATAATTTTATTTTCAAAGGGGTTCCTGCCTTTCTCCGGCAATTTAAAAAACATGTTCCCATTATCCTACCATTTTTTTCAGGACTTTTCATTGACTATTTTGTTGTGTTCAAGCCATCTCTTTACTCCTGGTTTGGCAACCTGTATTTTTTCGGCCCATAATGGAAGGCTTCGGTCGGGATGGCCACGCCGCAGGCTCTCAACTGCTGGGCCCGGGAAACAACGGCAGCCCCTTCCAACAGGTTGAAGGCGATTTGAGCGACGGTGCGGTTCCCTGGGTCCTCCAGGAAAGAGCCCTTGGTCCAGGCATTAAAAGCCCCCATGGCCGGCCCGCAAAAAATCTGATAATCAAGCTCCCGCCCTTTTTCTCCGGTAATGGCCCATTGGCTGGCCTTTCCCAAATACCAGCGAAACACCAGGGCCATTTTATGCCTGGGGTCCCTGGCGGCCCGCTGGAGCTGGCCGGGGTCCCTTTCTTGAAAAAAGCGGGCCGTCTCCTCCCATATTTTCTCCCAAGAGTCCCTGAACACGGTGGCCTCCACCTTCCGGCGAATATCCGCGGGTATTTGCTCCAGGGAGGAATAGCGCCGATAGAGGTCATACAACTGCGCGGCCCGGGGAGCAAACAGGGCGCCCAGCTTGAGCACCTGCACCTTGGCGCCTTGCTCGAACATATCCGCCGACGGGGCCATGGCCACGTCACTGATGTCCGCTTGGGCCAGCAGGGCTTTCCCCGCCTGGGAAAGACCGGATTCCACAGCGGCCTGATGGATCGTCCCTACCACGATATAAGCGGCGCCGTGCGCAAAGGCCGCCGCCGCCGCCGCAGGCGTGCCGATCCCGCCGGCCGCACCCACACGGATAGGACGGCGGTATGAAAAACGCCGCATGCACGCCTCCCTGGCCTGCAATACCGTGGGGAAAAGCGCCCCCAGGGGCCGATTGTCCGTATGGCCGCCGGAATCCGCTTCCACGGTAATATCTTCCGCCAGCGCGATTTGGGCAGCGCATTGGGCCTCCGCAGGGGATAGTTTGCCCTGCTCCACCAACTGCTCCAGCAGCCTGGCCGGCGGCGGGGACATAAACTGCCCGGCCAGCTCGGGCCTGGAGATTTTGGCGAAAAGGTAATGCTTCCTGTGGATGGCGCCCTGGGCATCGCGCCATAAGCCCTTGGCCGCATACCTGACCAGAGCGGGGGTGATCCCCAGGAAGGCTGAGGCCGAAAGGCGCAAGACGTTGTAATGCAGAAACAGATCAACCAGCAATTCTTCCCTTTGCGGCTCCTGGGGGGAATGGATCAGGTTGATGCCCCAGGATTTGTCCCCCGCGCCCTGTTGGATGACCTGAATAGCTCGCTCCACCCGCGGCAGGGGCAAGCCGGCCGCGCCGAAAAAGCCCAGCAGATGGCGCCTGGCCATTTCCAGGACCATTTCTTCCGAGGCAATGCCATGGGCCATTTCACCGCCGATATAGGGGAATTGGACCCCGTGCACCTCCTGAAAGCTGCGGTCCCCCAGCCACTCGGGATATTGGGGCGCCAATACGGCCAGCACCGGATAGCTCTGGGGAGCGGCGGACTCAGGCCGGGCAGGGGCGAAATGCCCGCCGACGGCCATGCCGACCGCTCCGCTCCCTTCGTCTCTGATCACATAGGTTTGTTGTCTGATATCCTTGAGCAGCCCGCCTGTTTCCCAGGGGAAAAAAGCCGGCTTCCTGTCGCCTTCAAGCCAAAAACCAATGGTGGGACGGCTTGTATCTGCCTGACGCATCGCTTATCGTTCCTTTCTGAAAATCCCGGTAATCCCGGTGCCAGTCCAGGAAGCAAAAGGGCTTCATTTCACCCTTGACCACCAAGGCGGCCAGGAAATCCTTCCCGACCAGCCAAGACGCCCTCTCCCCCCGGTGCTCCGGTTCATTTTCCCAATAAATAACCCTCCCTTTCAGCAAGAGGATGCGGTAGGCCGCAGCCCTTTCCTGTTCCCGCTCATCCAAAATCTCTTCCCAGGGTTCGCCGGGTTCACTAACCTGGTCCAAATTCGCCGACCACAGATGGATGGCCCGCTCCAGCCCCTTGGCGTCAATCCTTCCCTTGCTCTGTACTTCTTTACTCACTGAAATTCACCCCTCTCCCCTTGCTCTTTTCCAGGGGGGCGCCCCTCCTCCCCTGCGCTTCTCCATCTTATCCATGAAGCCACGCGGAAAACTCCTCCAGCCAGTTCTCCTTCGCGGCGTCTTCGTTGCCGGGCCGCCCGGCTCCAGCGTGATTTAACACCCGCAAGGTTTCCGAGGATTTATCATCCAGTTCCCTTAAGACCTGGAGAATGACGGCCCGAGCTTCATCTAAGGCCGCCTCCTGCCTGAGTTTTTCCACTTTGCCTTGGAACAGGCCATCGCCGGGAGAAGGGGTTTCGGCTGCCAAGGGCGGCCCGGTGGTATTTAAGGCCGTGAGAATTTTTTCCTTCCGTTGGGCATAGGGTAAAGCCGCCAACTCGGCGGGCCAAAGGGGTGGGCCGAGATGGACGGATTGCCTGCCGTAGCGATAGGGAAACTCCAATTTCTGCGCCAAAGGTTCCAGGGGCAATCCCCCGGCGAAACGCACCGGCACAAGGGGAAGCTGGAGTTCTAAGGCCAGGTCGATAAACACGGAACTGACTTTTTCCACGGGTTTTCGGCATTGCAGGGCCCGTGTCCCTTCCGCATGGACGAGGAGGGAGAGGCCTTGCTCCCGTATTTTCTGCCTGATGTCTTGCAGCAGGTGAAGGAGGGAGGCTTGGTCCTGACGGTCGAAATAGAAGACATGGAGCAAACTGCCGTTGATCCCGGGGTATTGACCCATTTTCTCCAGCAGTTGGCCGATCCAGGTGCTTTTTTGATGCTCCTTTTTGGCAATGATGCCCACGGGCTGCCTGGCCAGCGCCGAGGTAAGATAGATAAAGAGGTGGGCTTCCACCGTCGTTTGGTGATTGGCCAGATAGAGCACAGGCCTGGCCTGCTCCAGCAGGGCCTGATAAACCGCCGCGTCTTCTACCTGGTACTCGCTGATGAATTGCCGGGCCAGCCCGGCGAAAATATCCTCCGCAACCCATTCCTGGAGGCCCAGCCGCTCTCTCCAGTATTGCCTGGCCTTAGCAATGTCCAGCTTCTCCGCGGCTCCCTTCACCAAGATCCCTGCGCCCTTTTCCTGGCTGAACAGACGGTAGCGCCGCAGGGGGAATTCCGGATGGTACGCCTGGCAAAGGGATCCGCCTTCCTCCTCCAGGATGATCTCGGCGGGATGTTTTTGCAACTGCGCGGCCACATACTCTTTGACGGCGATCCATGTGGTCTTCTTCTTCTCCGTCTGAGCCCCGGGGAGGGCATAGACCTGTTCCAGGGCGCCGGGGAACCAATCCTGTTCTTTCACCCTGTCCAGGGGGAGAAAAAAGCCGTCCTCCCCTTGGTCGCCCAAGCTTGCCCCCGGAAGATAGTCTTCCTTCAGCAGAAAGCGTTTGCGGTCTCTCCTGGATAGTGCGCCCCATCTCCCTTGGGGAAAACAAATCCCCACCAGTTTCAGGGCCAGAATGCTTTGCTCTCCCGCCGACATCGCAATGTCAAATTGCGGGAAACGCCTGTTTTCCTCGCGAAAACCGGCAAATCTCACCTCGCAGCGGACCTCGCCCGTCCTGGGAACAGGCGCATAAAATTCCACCCAGGGAACTTGCCGGGGATAACAAAAAAATTGTTCCATCGCAGGATCGGTCCACAGGGACAATTCATCATAGGGGATGGTCTGCAGCAGGCCGTCCAGCAGCCTGGGGTTTAAAATTCCGCCGGGCGCCGGACCGGGCATGGCGCTTGTTGCGGCGCTCGGCGCGGCGCTTAGTTGGGCGCGGGAGCCGTTGGCGCCGTAAAACAGCCGTTTGATAACCCGCAGCCGCGGTCCATGGAAGCAGAGATCCTGTCCGTAGGGATCTTCGATGGGCTGCGGCTCCTCGAGTTCCGGAAGGGCCGAAGGACGGGGCTTCTGGTAGTCATCACGGATTTCCACGTCGGCCGTCATCAGTGGTTCAAAGCGGGAGAGAGCAGCCGTTCCGGCTTCCCGCCAATACAAAAGGGTTGCTTTGATCCGGTGGGGGGCCAAAGCCGCAAGCTCCGTTTTGATCAGCTGCCGCTGCCCGCACACCAACCAGCGGTGCACCTGTACATCCCGCATGACGGTAATGACCTGCCGGGGATAGCTTTTTTGCACCTGTTGGGCTATTTTATCCAGCATGAACATAAAGGGGTAAGCCGGCAGGGTGTAGGTCGGGCAATGATCCCAGAGCCACTCCTCCCTTTTCGGGTCAATCCACACCGCCTCCCCCTCGCCGGCTGCGGCGGCAAAGGGAAGCCTTGTCAAGTCGGCAGCCTCCAGCAGGGAAGACATGGTGCGCACATAGGCTTGCCAGGCCGCGCTCATCTGCCGGACATGGTGCCGGTGAACCGCGCTGAGTCCTTCATATAAATCAAGGATCTGCCGCGACCGCCCGTCTGCGGGATCTTCCCCGCTCCGGGCCGGGGCTGCCGGCCTTTTCGCCTCATACATGGCCATCACACCCGGAAGCTGGGGCGCAGGCTCCAAGGTCTGGACCTCACAGGAATTCATCAAGATTCGCCTCCCTATCCTTTCGGGCTTGGCGGCCAACAGCCTCTCCCGCCAATACCTTCACCTCATAACCCTTTTCGGTCTGCAGCAGGATATCTTCATCAACCGCAGCCGTCCCTTTCTCCAAAAACAGCAGGATGGTCGAGCCGCCCAGCTTGAAGTAGCCTTTTTCCTCTCCCCTGGCAACGATGGCGTCCGGCCGATAGATTTGCACGATGGAACCCACAAAAGCGGCGCCGATCTCCACGTAGGCGATGTCCCGGAAGTTCGCGGACCGCAGGATGCTGACTGCCCTCTTGTTCCGGCAAAAAAGCGCCGGGATGGCCTGCAAGGCCAGGGGATTCACGGAATAGTAACAGCCTTTGAGGCCTTTGCTGGCGGTGCACCTTCCGCTGTCGATGAAATGGAAGCGATGGTAGTCGGCCAGCCCAAGGCGCAAGGCCAGGCATACCCCGCCTTGATACTTGCGGGCCAGCCCCCTGTCCCCCAGAAGCTCTTCCAGGGTGTAAGAAAAACCTTTGACCTGGATCACGCGCTCAATGTCGATATTGGCCCAGGCCCGCATCTTCCCGTCCCCGGGCGATACGAGGAGACGGGGATCCGCCGCAAACTTGCGGGCTTCCGGTTTGAGCTTCCGGGCAAAGAAGGCGTTAAAATTGGGGAAATCTTGGGGCTCCTGGAGGCACTCCGACAGATCGAGGCCGTGCTCTTCCGCAAAGCCTTTGATTTTACGGGCGCTGAAGGGAAAATCATGCAGCTTGCCAAGGATAAAGGGGTAAATCTTCCGTTTCAACAGCAGTTCAAGCCCCAGCCGGCCCAGGGCCGTATGGTAGATGCGCCTGATCGCCTCTTCGCCCGCCACCTTCTCGGTTTCATAGCCCTTCGTTTTTCTGTTGTAAATTTGATAGCTTTTGCTCATGCGGCCTCCCCCCTCTCATCTTCTCAGCTTCTCACCGTCTTCTATCTTCTGATATCTTATATTCTGAGCAAGCCCGTGATGATGGCCGCCGGAATGAGTACATACAACGACTTGGTAAACCAGCCGTTCTTATCATAGCGGAAGGAGGAATTCATCAGGAGGGCCAAGAGGATAAACAAAGGATAGCAAAAAGAGAGGGGTCCTCCCCGGAAAAAAGCCAGGTACAGGATGAGGGCCAGGAAGACCAGGGCGCCGGCGTGGGTCGTACAGAGCCCTGTAAAGCAGTTTTTGCCCCGAACCTTGACCAAGCCTTCCAGGTTATAATTGGCCAGCCGCCACAGGCCCGACAGGGCGTAGAGATAAAGGGCCCCTCCGGCCGGCAGGCCCTTAAAACCCAGGGAATAGGCCATGAGGGCCGGAAGGACGGCAAAATTAACAACATCGGCCAGGCTGTCCAGTTCCCTGCCAAACTCCGTTTCCAACTGAAGTCTGCGGGCCGCCATTCCGTCCAGCCGATCGGACAGCAAAGCCAGGGCATAAAGGACCAAGGCCGGCTGATAACTTTCTTGTGAAAATAGCAGGTAGGCGCTAAGCCCCGCGCCTAGGGAAAAGGCCGTGATGAGATTGGGAAGATTGAGATGTTTCAGGGTGGGAAAAATTTTAAGCATGTTGCACCTCCGCGAAGTGCCTTTTCATATAGAAGTATTCCTCGGAGAACCCATGCACGCCCTGGCGCCTGAGGATTTTTTTCCCGATCAGGGGATGGCCGTACAGCGAATTTACCAGGGCCAAGGCCTCTTCGTAGCCGATCCCCTCCTTGATCCCATAGGTGGAGGGTTCGTCCGCCACAACGCGCCCTTCCTTGGCAACGATGCCGTACTGCTCCAGATGCCTGTCGATATGGCTGCCCTTGGCCAAAACCCAGGGGTTGGCGCTGATCACGGCTATTTTGTCATGGTTCCTTTCCAGAAAAGCAATGGTCTCCTGGGCCTCCTCCCTGGTTTCCGAGGGGAACCCAAACATCACATGCAATTCCACGGCAATGCCGTTTTCAGCGCACTTATCCAGCGTAAGCTGGGCGGTTTCCCGGCTGTAGCCCTTGCGCATCGCCGAGACAATCCGCCGGCACCCTGATTCAAAACCGAGGGAAAGAAAGCGGCAGCCGGCTTGGGCCGCCAGTCCGATACTATCCGGCAGCCCTTTTTCAAAACGCATCATCGTGCCGAAACGGATGTTGATTCCCTCCTGCAAAATCCGCTCCGCTAAAAACCGCAGGGTTGCAGGGGCCATGGCTTCATCGGCAAAGACGATAAAATCTATGCCGTAGTCCTCGCGATACAACCGAATATTCCGGATGATCCTTTCCGGGGGCAGCGGGCGCCACTTGCTCCCAATCGTTTCGGCCAGCGCGCAAAAGGCGCATTTGTTCCAATAGCAGCCGCGGGAAGACATCAGCGGCGCAAAGACCAGGGGCGTCAGATATTTTTTGCCTACCGGCAGACCCTTTAAGTCCAGCAGGGGCAATTTAGCAGGCTCCATGGTTTTCGCCTGGCGATTGATTTTCAGGACCTCCCCCTTCCGGTCGTAGTAGAGGAGCCGGGGGAGCCCCCCAGGCTGTTCCTTCTTCTCCAGGCAGCGGCACAAGGCCAGCAGCGGTTCTTCGCCTTCCCCGTAAATACCGAAGGGCTGTAACAGCCGGCGCAGGCCCTCTTCCTGTTTGTTCCCGGCGCAGCCCGTACCGCTCCCGTCTTGGACGGCATCGCACAGGAGGGAAAAAAACGAGCCCCCGCATACCATCGGAACTTTCAAGGCGCTTCTTATTTCCGCGGTCAGCGCCAAGCCGGGGTACAACTGGCTCTCGTAATTATAGGAGAGGCCGATCAAGTCCGGCTGAAATGCGGCGATCTGCGGGATCAGCTTTTTTTGATAGTAGGCCAGGAAGGGGTTTTCCCCTGCGTTCTCCAGCATGCCTTCCCTTGAATAAAGACAGTTCAGCGTATAGATGGTGGGCAAATTCGCCAAGGACGTAAACAGCAGGACATTGTTGACGGCTGCGGTCGCTCTCTCGAAGTTATCCTTGGTGACGGCGAAGCCTTCTTCGCGCCACACCTCTTGGACAACGGCAAAATCCTCCTCGATCCCGCCGCTGACTTTACTTATCTCTTCTTTTTGCGGATAAGAGCATGCCGGACCCACGGAGGCTAAGAAGCCCTTGGCCTCTTGAATTTTATCCCGCAGCCTTTCCGGAAACAGCTGAAAATGCAGGAACTCTATGGAAGCGTCAATCGTGGCCACCTCGAGGCCCTCCTGGCGCAAATAGGAGGATAAGGCCATGATACTGAGTGGGGGTGTAAAAGGCGCCAAACCGGGAGGGCTTAATAAAACAACTTTCATCAGGTGTTGCTCCTTTCCTCAAAGGCAACCGCCAGCATCAGCTTGATCCTGTTTAACTGGTTTACCTCGCTCGCGCCCGCATCATAATCCACCGGAATGATATTGGCCTGGGGATACCTTCTTTTCAACTCCTTCATCATTCCTTTCCCCGTTATTTGGTTGGCCAGGCAGGCAAAAGGCTGGACGCACACGATATTCCCGACGCCGCTCTCCAACTGCTCCAGCATCTCGCCCGTCAAGTACCAGCCTTCGCCGGCCTGATGGCCCAAAGACAGGAGCTCGCCGGCCCTTGCGGCCATGTCCCTCAGCGTGGGAGGCGCTGTAAACTTGCGGCTGCCTCGCAGCGCCTTTTTCATGTCTTGGCGGTAGTACTCCAGCACTTCTATGACAATTTTATCCGCCCACAGCTTCCTTTTGCTCCAGGAAAGCTTCTTGTATTTGAAGTCGGAGTCAGAGGCATTATAGAGGAGATAATTCATGAGGCCGGGGAGTATGACTTCCACCCCGCTGTCCTCCAGGATTTCCACGATATTGTTATTCCCCAGGGGATGGTACTTGACAAAGATCTCGCCCACCACCGCCACCTTGGGTTTGCTGATCTCCCGGGTTTCCAGGGCGTCGAAGTCCTCCACAATCCCGTAGAGGTTCTTGGAAAACTCGGCCTGACTGCCGCTGCCCACGGACTCCCTGCACCTTTCCACCCATTGTTCATACAGGCGCTTGGCAGCCCCCGGAATTTTTTCATAAGGCCTCACCTGGTGCAATACCTGCAGCAACAGGTCGCCGTAAACAATGCTCATGATAAACCTCTTGAGCAGGCCCGGAGTCATGTGGACGGCCTGAGGGCCGCCGCCCAGGGCCGTAGGAACGAAGGGGATTACCGGTATGGCCGCCAAGCCGGCGGCCGCCAGTCCTTTCTTCATAAAGCCGAGGTAATTGGTGGCCCGGCACATCCCCCCCGTCTTATAGACGGCCACGGCGATATTATCCAGGTCATACCGGCCGGAGCGCAAAGCCTTGATGCACTGGCCGATGAGAACCACGGCGGGGTAGCAGGCCTCCTGAGTGACATATTTCAGGCCCTCCTCCAGCACATCCCTGGCTTCGGCCGGCCCTGCGGCCAAGACCTCCAGATCGTAGCCGCAAGCCTGGAAGGCCGCCTCAAAAAACTGGTCGTGGAAAGGGGACAACTGGTAGAGCAAAATTTTAGGCTTTGCGGCCTTTGCTCTTGGGGGCAATTGCGCGTTCCCGGACTGGGCCGCCTGCAACAAGGGGGGCGCGGTCTTTCTCTCCTCAAGGGCCGCTTGCAAAGAGCGGAGCCGGACCCTGAAGATGCCCTTTTGACTCATTTCATCGATTTTAATGGCGGTATGGATCTTCCGGCCCTTTTTCAAGAGCTCCCTGACCTGTTCCAGGGCGATGGCATCAAGACCGCAGCCGAAGGAATTGAGCTGAACCAACTCCAGGTTGTCACGAGCGCTCACCAGGGCGGCGGCCGCGTAAAGCCTGGACTGGTACATCCACTGGTCGACGAAGAGAAGAGGCCTTTCGATCCGGCCCAAGTGGGCAAGGGACTGGACGGAGAGCACGGCCATCCCTAGATCCAGGATCATCTCGTCAATCCTGTGATTGACCTCAGGGTCCAGGTGATAGGGTTTGCCCGCCAGCACGATCCCCGTTGTTCCCGTTCGTTCCAGGTACTCCAGGGTTTCCTCGCCTTTTTTCCGCAGATCCTCCTTGACCTGCCCAACCTCTTCCCGGCCCCGCGCCACCGCGGCGGCTATTTCTTTTTTGGTGACGCCGAACTCTTGCAATTCCTCAAAGAGCCTTTGCGCCAGCCTTCCTTCGTCATGGTACGGTAAAAAGGGGCTTAAGAAGCGAACCTGCCCGTCCCGCAGGATGTCCATATTATTCCGGATGACCTCGGGATAGGAGGTCACAATGGGGCAGTTGTAGTGGTCGTCGGCTCCCGCCATCTCCTTTTGCTCATAGGGAAGGCAAGGATAAAAAATCGTTTTGATCCCCCGGCGAACCAGGGAGGCGATATGCCCGTGGACCAATTTCGCAGGATAACACAGCGTTTCCGAAGGGATGGTGTCCATGCCCTCTTCATAAATGGCCCGGGAGGAAAGGGGGGACAGTTCTACCCTGAACCCCAGGCTGGTAAAGAACACGAACCAGAAGGGATAGTTCTCGTACATATTGAGTACCCGGGGCAGGCCGACGGCGCCCCGGGGGGCTTGCTCCAGGGGTAAGGGGATGTAGGAAAACTTCCTTTGCAATTCATAAGCGAAGAGATTGGGGATCTCCTTGTTTTTGCGGTTATCACCGGCCCCCCGCCGGCATTGATGGCCCGAGACAATCCTGGCGCAGTGGTTAAAGGTATGGATGGCGACGGCGCAGTGATTCGGGCATTTCTCACACCTTTGCAAGGTTTGCAGGACCCGCAGTTCCCGCAACTGCCCCTCTTGGAGCAAGGTGCTCTCCTGCCCTTCCCGGTACCCCTCCCGGGCGGCCAGGGCCGCCCCCAACGCCCCCATCAGGCCCGCCAGCGCGGGTCTGACCACCTTTCTTCCCGCCAGGAGTTCAAAACAACGCAAGACGGCGTCGTTTAGAAAGGTCCCGCCCTGGACGACGATGTTCTCACCCAGATCCGCGGGGTTTCTGACGTTGATCACCTTTATCAGCGCGTTTTTGATCACCGCGTAGGATAAGCCTGCGGCGATGTCCGCCAGGGAAGCGCCCTCCTTCTGGGCTTGTTTGACTCTGGAATTCATAAAAACGGTGCACCTGGTGCCCAGATCAACGGGCTGCTGCGCCGCCAAGGCGGCGGTGGCGAATTGCCCGATATCCATGTTCAAGGATTTAGCAAATGTTTCCAGGAAGGACCCACAACCGGCCGAACAGGCCTCGTTCACGAGAATGCCGGCGATGGCGCCCTCCCGTATTTTCAGGCACTTCATATCCTGCCCGCCGATATCCAGGATGAAATCAACCCCGGGCAGAAATTTGCGGGCGGCCTTGTAGTGGGCGATGGTTTCTACCACGCCGAGATCGAGGCCCAGGGCGGTTTTCAACAGCCCTTCCCCATAGCCTGTTACCGCCGAATTGGCGATGACCGCCTGTGCCGGCAGACGCCGGTAGATCTGGCCCAGGATTTCCCGGGCTTTCTCCAAAGGCCTTCCTTCATGATTGGCGTAGTAGGAATAGCGTATCTCCTCTTCTTCATCGATCAGCACGGCTTTGATGGTGGTAGAGCCCGCGTCGATTCCCAGAAAGCAGCGGCCTTGCCAAGGGCCCTGCTCCTTGGTCTTCCCTGTTGCAGCCTGATGCCTCCTGTAAAAATCGGCTTTCTCCTGCTGATCCCTGAACAAGGGTGTCAGCCGCTTAACCTCCTCGGCCTCCATCTCGCCTGTGGACAACACTTTTTCCCGGAAAGCCGCAAAAGGCCTGCTTGCTTCCCCGCCGGCCGCCAGGGCCGCCCCGGCGGCCGCCAAAACAAGGGAATTCTCGGGCAGAATAGCAGCCTGCTCCGCCAGGCGCAAGGTTTCCTTGAATCTTTGCCGCAGGGCGGGCAAATAGGTAAGGGGGCCGCCCAAAAACAGCACCTTGCCTTGGATGGGCTTGCCGCAGGAAAGGCCGCTGACAATCTGGTTGACCACCGCCTGCAAAACGGAGGCGGCGATATCCTCCCTGCCGACGCCCTCGTTGATCAGCGGCAGGATGTCCGTCTTGGCGAACACACCGCAACGGGAGGCGATGGGGTAGATGGTCGTATACCCGGCGGCAAGCTTGTCAAGGCCTGCCGGGTCCGTGTTCAGCAGCGCGGCCATCTGGTCGATGAAAGCCCCGGTCCCCCCGGCACAGATCCCGTTCATTCTCTGGTCGATGCCCGTTTTTTCAAAATAAAGGATTTTAGCGTCTTCGCCCCCCAGTTCAATAGCTACGTCCGCTTTTTCCCCGAGGGTCCTCAGGGCCTTGGCGGTGGCCGCCACTTCCTGGACATAGGCGGCTTCCAGCCAGCGGGCCAGGAGCACGCCCCCGGAACCCGTGAGGGCGAGGGTGATGTCCGCCCCCCCCAGGGCCGGCGTGGCTTGCTCCACCAACTCCGCCAGGGTCTCTTTTATCCTGGAAAAATGCCGCCTGTAGCTGCCGTACAAAAGCGTCTTGCCCTCCAACGCCACCAGTTTTATGGTAGTGGAGCCTATATCCAGCCCCACCTGCAACAATCTTTTTTCTTTGCCCATGCCCTTTACCATCCCTGCACCAGCAAATATAGTACGGGCGCTGTGAACAGAATATTGTCGAACCTGTCCAGTACCCCGCCGTGGCCCGGTAACAAGCGGCCGAAGTCTTTGATCTCCAGCTTTCTTTTGATGGCGGAAAACAGCAGATCTCCGGCATTGCCGAAAATAAAGAGATACCCTGCCAGCAGCGCGGCCTGGACTAGGGAATACCCTTTCAACAGGGGAAGGGCGGTATAGAGGAGGACCGTCCCCCCTACAAGTCCGAGCAGCCCAAACCCATAGCCTTCCAGGGATTTGTTGGGACTGACGGTCTGGAAAATTTTCGTCTTTCCCCAGGCCTTGCCGAAATGATATCCTAACCCGTCATTCAACTGCAGCAACAAGATCAGCGCCATAACCCAGTCCCCCTCCCTCCTGTAAAGGGCGGCCAGGCCGGCCGCACAGGGCGCCAGAACTAAGAAGATAAAACCATACAGATAGCGGCGGGACCGCACCTGCTCTTTTTTTCCGGCAAAAGCCGTGATACTGGCGAGTAAAAACAGCGGTATGCTATAGGTCAGCATCCCTTGGTTGAGAAAAAGAAGGGTTCCCCAGCCCAGGGCCGCCACCACCCAGGGCAGGCTCCGCTCCTTGAGCGGCCTGGTAATTTCCCGGACACCCAGGCCGAGGAGCGCCGCCGTAAACAGGGCGAAAGCATATGGCCCGCCCCCTAAAGCCAGACACAGGATATGCAGGACGACGGTCAGGGTGACGATCCGCTCAAGGGCTTCCTTTTTCTTGTTCCGCCAAGCAAAAACCGCAAAAACGCCGTTTATCAATAAACAAAGGAGATAAAACCTGATCAGCAAGCGGCGCCCTCCCCTCGCGATTGTTAAAGGCTTGGTGCGGCAAACCCGCGCCAGCCTATCCTTTCCCGGGTCTCATTTATCCGATAACTAACCGCCGCTAATACTCCCGCTTCTTTAAGCGGGAGATAAGCGGCTCTAAACTCCTGGATAACGATTTCTAACCTTCAGTGGGGAGTTAAAACTCCCACTGAAGCTAAGAACTCTGTTTATTGTAGTATTGTAATGGCTGGGGCGGGAAAAATCATTGACAATTTTGCGGTTTTGGCTCTCCAAAAGAAGAACTCCGGAAAAATATTTTCAATTGCTTCGGTTTGTTGACATCTCTTCGGGGCTGGTTATAAAATAAATTAGCGGTAAAAAGATAAGGGTTGTGTATTTTGATGAAACTGCTTTTGCGTAACATGCTATCCTTTTTTGGCGAGAACAAAGGGCATACGGCGTTATATGCCCTGTCCGTTGTCCTCATTGTCATTCTTGAGTGTATTTTGCCTCTTGTGTTAAAGATTGTAGTGGATTATATCATCATTCCCCGGGACTATGGCTTGTTTTCCCTCTTGATCCTGGGCTTTGCGGTGACCGTCGTTTTGTACGCCTCCTCCATGCTGCTGATGAGTTCTGTGTACGCCAAGCTCTATGCCAAGGTGTTCCTGCGTTACAACCATCGCCTCTTTCATAAAATACAGCAGCTTTCCATGTCCTATTTTTTCCAGACGCGTCCCGGCCAGGTCCTTTCCCATTTCACTTCCGATCTGGAGAGCATTGAAACCCTTTATAAAATCGCCGTCCCCGCCTGTATTTTTGCCGTCCTGAAGATCATTGCCAATACCGTCATCGCCTTCGCCTTGGACTGGCGGCTTGCGGCCCTGTCCATGATCGGCCTGGCCGTGACCTTGCTGGGGCCCTATCCCCTGGATAAGAAAGCGCCCCCCGTCAACAACTCCCTGAAAAACAGCAAAGCCCAGCTGCTGTCGGTGAGCGAGGAAAGCATCTCCGCCCAGCTGGTCGTCAAATCCTTTAATATGCAGAAAATCATGGGAGAGCTTTTCTCAAAAAAGGCTCGGGAGCGGGCCAGGCATGACGCCCGGGCCTTTTGGATCGGCGATATGATTCAGAATTCACGCCTGATCTTTTTCACAATCTCCGCCTTGGCCCTGCTGGGGGCCGGCTCCTATTTGGCCATGCAAGGCAGCATTACCGTGGGGACGGTGATCGCCTTCTTTTCTCTTTTTTCCGCCTTCGGAACCTCCATCGGCTATCTGGCTGCCAACCTGCGCGTCCTTGCCGACAGCGGCGTTTCCGTCCGGCGCCTGGCGGATTTTCTGGATACGGCCCCCGCCGTCTGTGACGCGGACAACGCCGTGGAGGTCAGCGCCTTTCACACAGGGATCGCCTTTGAAGACGTCCTCTTCGGGTACAAGGAAAACGAGCCCACCCTGAAAAACATCAGCCTCTTTATCCCCCAAGGCTCCCTGGTCGCCTTTGTGGGCCCCAGCGGCTCCGGTAAATCTTCCGTTTTAAACCTGCTCCTGCGGTTTTATGACGTACAAAAGGGCGGCATCACCATCGACGGGCATGATGTGCGCAGGATTCGGCAGCATTCCCTCCACCGCCTGATCAATATTGTTTTGCAGGAAAACTTTCTTTTTAATACGACCATCTTGGAAAATCTCCGCTATGCCAAACCGGAAGCCGGCATGGAGGAAATCGTCGCCGCCGCAAAAGCCGCGGAAATTCATGATTTTATCAGCGGCCTGCCGGACGGCTACCAGACCATGGTTGGAGAAAGGGGCAACCAGCTCTCCGGCGGCCAGCGACAACGGCTGGCCCTGGCCAGGGCCTTGCTGTGCCGGCCGGCCATCCTGCTCCTGGATGAGGCCACCTCGGCCTTGGACCCCAGGACCGAAGCGTCCATCAATCAAACCTTGCTGCAGGTAGCCAGGGAGCGGACGTTAATCTCGGTAACGCACCGGCTCTCTTCAGTCAAGGATTACGACCGGATCATCGTCATGGATCAGGGCAGGGTAGCCGAATGCGGCAGCCACCAGGAATTGTTGCAGAAACAGGGCATCTACAGCAGCCTCTGGGAAAAACAGTACGGCTTTGTGGTGGATGACAGCATGCAATATGCCGAAATCACGGCGGAAAGGCTGGCGAAACTGCCTCTTTTCCAGCGGCTGGATCACAAGCTTCTCCAAATGATGGCCGATCTCTTCGTTTCCGAGCAGTTTGCCGCCGAGCGCACCCTCATTTATGAAGGAGATTACGGGGACAAGTTTTATGTCCTCGTCCGCGGACAGGTTGCCGTTTTCAAGAAGCTGGCGGACGGCACGGAAAAAAGGCTGGCCGTGCTCCAGGACGGCGACCATTTCGGAGAAATCGCCCTCCTCAGGAACATTCCCCGAACCGCCACGGTGCGGGCCCGTACCCCGTGCCTTGTACTGTCCCTGCAGCGGGAGAAATTTTCCAGAGTACTGGAAACTGCGCCTGCCGTCAAAAAAGCCCTGGAAGAGGAAGCGGAACTCCGTTTCCAGGGGCAATCGTGACAAAAGGGGCCGGCTTTGTGCGCCGGCCCCTTATCTCTTATACTTATCCCTGCTATTATAAAAAATATAACTCTACCTGTTCCATCAGCGCGAAGCAGGTCTGCTCCCGGTCAAAAAAGGCCAGATCCACCACAAGTTTATGACTGTTTTGCCGGAGCACCGTCAGCCGGCAATCCACCGGCCCTTCTTTTTGTCCCTGGGGCCGGAGGCAAAAACGTCCGATGTGCATGGGCAAAGAAGGCTTATGATAGCAGCGGTAGCCCCAAAGCCGGGCCAACTGCAGCCCGCCGTCCATTAACACCGGAGCCGTAGCCAGGGCCAGATCCCGCTCCCGCGCTTCCTGGGAAGGCCAGTCCAAGCGGCCCCCGCCTCCCCCGGCGTGCACGAAATGAAGCTGCTGCACCACTTGAAAGCTGGGTCCGTGGAACAGGTAGTCCCCGTAGATCCGTTCCTCTTCCATTTCCCATTTCATGGCGTCGCCCAGGGCGCCGCCATGCCCCCCGAGATCCGTCGGCCTCCTTGGGGCGCTCGGGACGGCGTGTTTCCCCAGCACTACTTGCCCGGCATAATAGGCAACGCCTTTTTGGTCTTCCAGTTGCAGGTGGAGGCGAAGGCCTTGCTCTTTTTCAGCGCGGAAGGCCTTTCCTTTGAGGACCAGCGTGCGGGGGTCATTGTCCAGCTTGTGGAAGCGCAGACCTTTCAAAACGCGCAGGTCTTCCCCTTGGGAAACGGGAATATCCGGAGACAAGCTTTGTGCCAAGCGGTGAAACCATTCGTTTACCAAGACCAGCGGGACGACCCGATGGTCTTCAATCTGGTGGTCCTCCAAAAAAGGGTTGCTCCTGGGGTCCACCATCAGGTGCAGGCGGAACTCTCTTGTTTCCTGGGCCAGGAAAAAGGGGGCCCCAGACGGGACCGGGCCGATGACGACCTCAACCTCGCGGGGGTTGGCGCCGCAAACCTCCGCGGCAAAAAATTCCGCCCCCTCCCGCTGCTGGATCAGGGCAACCCCCCGGGAAGCAAAGTGCTTTTCTAAGGCGGCGTCCACCATTCCGCCCGCCCACGGCCCCCAATTCAAGGATTTGACCAGCACATTTGCCCTGGTTTTCCGTTGCTGCTGCGCCGCTTTGTTGAGAATTTCGTTGGCCATGGCATAAGCACATTGGCCGCTGTTCCCTTCCCTGGCGGCTGCGGAAGAAAAACAGGCGATCAGCTTTAAATCGTCGCCCGCCGTCAGGCGCAGCAGGTTTTGGAATCCCTGGACCTTGGTGGAAAAGACCCGCTGGAATTGGTCATCCCTTTGGTCTTTGATCCGCTTATCAGCCAGAATCCCGGCCCCGTGAATGAGGCCGTGAATCTTGACCCCTTGGGTGCGCAGGGGCAGCAAAGCCTCTTGCAAAGCCTCCTCCCGGGTGATATCCACGGAAAGATAACCTGCCTCGGACCCGGCTTGCTCAAGCTGCGCGATGGTCCGCCTGATTTCCCGCGCCGCCAGCAGCGCCCGGACCTTCTTCCTGATTTCCGGCGGCGCCGGGTTTTCGCCAAGGCGGGCGGCCCTTTCTGACAAAAGCCTTATTAACTGCTTTTCATCTTCCGCTCCTGAAAGGCCCTCCTCTTCTGCGGTCAAGGACGACCTTCCCAACAAGATGAAACGCAGGGGTTTCTTGTGCGCCAAGGCCAGTAAGGAAGCGGCGGTAACGCCCCGGGCTCCGCCGGACACCAGCACCGTGTCATAGGGAGCCAAGGCGTCGCAGGGCGCCAGCCCTTCTTCCTCTTCCCCCTCCGACTTGCTTTCTTGCAAGCCCACGGCAATCCTGACGCCATCGGCCAAATACCCCACCTCTTTTTCCAGGCCGCCGCACCAAAGCTCGTTACAGATGCAGTCGGCCCTGGCTTCCAGGGACAAGGCGGAAGCGAGATCCAGGGCCTTGACTAAAGCCTGGGGCCATTCGCGGGCCGCCGTTTTGGCCAGGGCCGCCATCCCGGCCGACCAAACCTGGTTCCCCGGCCGGCCCGACAGGCCGAAGTCCCCGCCGGTACTTTGCACGGTGAGAAAGAAACCACCCTCCTGTTCCATGGTTGCGGCGACATTTCTTGCCGTCCTAAAGGCCTCCAGGTTCAGCTCCATGGCCTGGGCCACAGGGTTTTGCTCCTCTGCCAGCCCTAAATAAACGACATTGCGGGCGCCTGAAGGGATGCAGTGGCTGAGAATAGCTTCGACTCCCCTGCCGCGCAATTTGTCCGCCACCTTTTCCGCCAGGCCGCCAGGGTCGCTGTTGATATAAACCGGATACTCTTTCAGGCTCGGCACTGCAAAGCCGGGAGCGGGAGCGGGAAAGGCCCGGACATGAAAGCCTCTTAACCGCTTCCCGCCCTCCATGGCTTCCATTTCTTCAATTTCTAGTTTTTTTTTACCCGTTGCTCTAAAAAGGCGATTATTTCCTTTAAGGTATGTAAAGCGAGCGGAAGGGAATTGTCCGGGTCGGGCGGTTCCGCATCCAGCGACTCCGCCAACCTCTCTTGAACTGTCGCCAAGATTTCCACCCGTTTTATCGAGTCGATTCCCAGCCCTGCTTCCAGATCACTGTCCAGGTCCAGCAACTCCACAGGATACCCGGTTTTCTCGGAAACTACTTCCAGCACGGTTTCCCGGACGGACAGGGAAGGTTTGCCGCCGTCGCCAGAGCCCCTCCCCGCAACCGGCTCTTGCCCGGAATACCCGGGAATTTCCGCCGGCAAGGGGGGCGCGGCGCTTTTCCCGGCAATGAGCCCGGCCTGATCAGCATGAGCAAGCTCAAGCAAGCTGTGCTCGGCTTGTTGCCATAAGCCCTGCTCCTCTCCGGCCGGCCCGTCCTTTTCAGGGATGGCGGCTGGACGCTGGCCGGTGAGGGCCGCCAACAGCTTCTCAGAAAAGCCCAAATAGGCCTGATGGCTTTCTGTAAGGGCCTTTTGAAAAGCGAGATGGGCTTCCGTCATTTGCTTTTGGATCAAGTCCAGGGAAACGGAAGAAACTTCCTGTTCCCGCGTATGTTCTCTCCCGGTTTGCTCTCTTTGCTGGCGCTCCTTTTGATTCATGGTCGATACCTGCCTGTCTATGGATTTATTTTTTTGGGGGTACGGTTTCCCATAATTGGCGCCATTGATTTTCACGGGGTAAGCCGGTTTTTTCTCATCCCTCGGGTCCTGCAAGCTGCCGTAACCCGACCACAGGCAGGAATAGTCCAGCTTGACTCCCAGCACCGAAAGGCAAGCCACGGCCTGCAACAGCGAGAGGATGCCGTGCTGCCCTTTGCCGTCCGTCGCCACCGCCTTGACGTCTTGGCCGGTCAGACATTGCTTGGCCAAGCCGGTCAGCACCCCTCCCGGCCCCACCTCGATAAACAAGCCCACGCCCTCTCCGGCCATCCGGCCGATCAGCTCGGCAAAGCGGACGGGGTTGGCAATTTGGCGGGCCAGCAGGTCTTTCATGGATTCCGGCTCTTCCGGATACGGTTTTGCCGCTAAGTTTGCATAAACAGGAACGGCGCTTTTCTGAAAGGCAACACCTTGGAGATATTGCCTGAAAGGCTTTACGGAGGGCTCCACCAGGGCGGAGTGAAAGGCCGTGGATACCGGCAGCCGGATAAAAGGCAGGCCTTGTTGTTTGCAGGCGGCTTCCAATTGGCGGATCTCCTCTTCAGGACCTGATACCACAACTTGCTCAGGGCTATTGATATTGGCGACGACAACGGAAAGGTTTAATCTTTTGAGCAAGGCCTCCGCTTCAGCAGGAGGGAGAAAGACGGAAGTCATGGCCCCTTTATTCCCGGACGTTTCCTGCATCAATTCCCCGCGTTTTTTCGCGACATGCAGCATCGCGTCCTCAGAAAACACGCCTGCCGCAGCCAAGGCCGTGATTTCCCCGTAGCTGTGCCCCGCGAGGAGATCGGCTTGCAAACCCAATTGTTTCAGGACCGCTAACAGGGAGAGGCTCATGGCCCCGATGGCCGGCTGCGCGATACGCGTATCCGTTAAGCAGTCCTCTTGCAGTTTACGGGTTTCCCCGTCAAAAGCCGGCCGGGGGAAGACAAAATCGTGGAGTTTTTCCCCCTGCGGACCTGCCGCCAGTTCCGCGGCCCGGTCCCACACTTCTCTGGCACAGTCAAAGTGCAGGGCCAGATCCCTGCCCATATTGAGATATTGACTGCCCTGGCCCGGAAAGAGAAAAGCGATTTTTCCGGTCATCCTTTTTGTTGCATAGTAGATTCCGGCAGACAGGTCCAGGGCCTGCTCCGGTTTTGTTCCGATCCGCTCCAAACTTTGTTTTATTTTTGCCGCCAAATCATCGAGGTTGGAAGAAACAAGAGCCAAACGGTAGGCCCTCTCCGGATCGTATTGGGCCTGGGCTTGTTTGGCCAAGGCCACATGCCAGCCGTTCCGGACCGAAGGGGTCCAAGACCCGGAAGGGCAGGCGGAAATTTCCTCCAGCAAGCCCTGTCCCTGCCGGAGCAATTCTTCCGGTGAACGGCCGGCCAAGAGAAAGAGCTCGTAGGGCATGGTTCTGAGTTTGGCGGGACGGTTCCCCGGTTTCCGATATTCCTCCAAAGTCACATGAAAGTTGCTGCCGCCAAAACCAAAAGCGCTGACAGCCGCCCTTCTGGGATGGTCCAGGCCTCTGATCCAGGGCCTGCTCTGGGTATTCAGATAAAAAGGGCTATCCTCTATCTTCAGGTTGGGGTTGGGTTGGTCTACTTTGATTGTGGCGGGCAGCACCTGGTGGTGCAAAGCCATCACGGCTTTAAACAGCCCCACCGCGCCGGCTGCCGCCTTGGTGTGCCCAATTTGCGATTTAATGCTTCCCAAGGCGCACCACTGCTTTTTTCCCTCCCCTGGAAAAACCCTCGCCAATCCGGCAAATTCAGCGGCATCACCGGCTCTTGTTCCCGTACCGTGGGCTTCCACCAGTTCAACCGTGTCCGGTCCATACCCGGCCGCCTCATATGCCCTTCTTACGGCCAGGACTTGTCCTTCGGCCCGGGGGGCATAGATGCTTTTCGCTCTTCCGTCGGAGGAGGACCCCAGGCCTGTGATCACGGCATAGATGGGATCACCGTCTTTTTCCGCGTCGGCCAGCCTTTTTAAGGCCACCATGGCGATCCCCTCCCCCAGCACCGTCCCGTCCGCCTGCCGGGAAAAAGGCCGGCAGTCCCCAGTGGGGGACAGGGCCAGGATGTTGCTGAAACACAGGTACATGAAAATGTCGTTTTGCGTATCCGCTCCGCCCGTAATGACCAAATCGGCCTTGCCCGACTGGAGTTCCAGGATAGCCATGGAAACGGCGCATAACGAGCTGCCGCAAGCCGCATCAACGATGGTGTTCGTCCCTTGTAAATCGAAGTGATTGGCAATGCGCCCAGCCACCACACTTCCCAACAGCCCGGGGAAAGAGCTTTCCCGCCAGGGCAGGTGGTTGCCGGCAATCCGGTCGCAAACCTCCTCTATCTTCTGCTCCGGCAGCCCGCTTTCTCTCAGCCCTTGCGCCCAAAGGGACCTTTGCACACTGCTGCCCAAATGGATGGCAAGCTCCGTACCGGAAGTCACGCCCAGGATAACGCTGGTTTTTTCTTTGTTCAGGTTTTTAAATTGGAAGCGGCAAGCCTCCTCCAGAACTCTTTGGGCCACGACTAAGGCTAAAAGCTGGCAAGTATCCGTCGCCTTTAAATTATGGGGCGGAATGGCAAACTCCAGGGGATCAAAAACTATGTCCGGGAGAAAGGCGCCCCTTTTGCAATAGGTTTTATCGGGAGCCGCGGGATCAGGATGATAGTAATCGTCTATCAGCCAGTGAGAGCAGGGAACATCCGTGATGAGGTCCTTTCCTTCAAGAATGTTTTTCCAGCAAGCTCCCCGGTTGTCTCCTCCGGGCAATAAAGCGCTGATCCCCACAACGGCGATGGGTTGACAAGGTTCCACCAGGATTTTCACCTTCCTCCGGTCGGTTATGCCTGATTGGTCCAGCACAACCTGCCCTAAAGATGGAATTTTTCACATTGCCTTTATTTTATTTTCTTTGCCCCAAAATTTCATTGACAATTTTGCGGTTTGAAAAAATTCCTTCCCGCCGCTCCAAACCGCCGGATATGTATATATCCCACAGCTTATAAGGAATGGAGCAGGGGCTAATGATCCTATTTTTTCAAATGCATCTATGGAAAAACAAAAGAAGCCGACTGTATCATCAATCGGCTTCTTTCGACAAAATATTTTGAGAAGTTTGGTGAATATAGATGCCATCGGCGCGTGGACTGAAAAACACCTTTTTCGACGCAAACCGAGAGCGAGGGATTGCCTGCGCGGTCTACCACGCTGAAAAAGTCGCTCAAATACATTTATGCCGTTTTGTTCACATAATATGGAGCGCTCTTTTGTAGAGCGGATCAAATTCACATCCGCAGCTACCACATTCTTTATCCGCCTGCTTTATAGCAGCAATCAATTGATCTTTGTTTCCATTACCCTCAAGCCATGCTTTTGATGGAGCGGCAATGAAGTCCCATCCTGATTCAGCAAATTTCGTTATGATTTGAATCAATTCTTCGCGGTTTTTGTTTTCCATCATCTTTCCTCCTCAGATATTTTTTGATTTTTTCATACTTTCCATTGGATTCAAGTTTAATTTTAATCGCTCGATAATAGAGTTAAGCCTTTTTTCTCTTCCTTCCCCGGTCTTTGCGCCAGTATGTGATCATATAGCGCGTCCATATTGGAGGGTTGTAGAAAAACAACCTAACCTACAACATCAAAATAATAAGCCCCCACATAGGCGCAGGGCTTCGTTAGCTAGGAGATTATTTGGTGAGGAGGCGTATCTCACATCTCTTTATAGACCGCTTGACGCGGTAGCGGCAGCTGCCTGTTCTGCCCTCAAATAACCCCCTTTGGCTAGCTTATTCATTTGTACGTCTTCAATAGGTAACCAACTTAAAAGATGTACTTTTTTAATTCCTTGTAGAAATTCTCCCTTGTACCTGCGAGAACAACAACTACTGTTTGCCCGTTAACCGTTTCAATGTAATAGGCTATTTCATAGTTAATACCGGCATGAAATAGATCATAGCCGAAGAAACCAGCTAAATCGCCAGTTTTCCTCTCTCCTTTTTCCTCTCTCCTATATACGGATTTTCCCTTATCGTCAAGATTGCGGCTTCAAAGGCTCTTTTAAGCTGTTTATCTTTAATCTTCCTAAGATATTTTTCCGCAGGAGGGCTTAATCGCACAGGCAACAATATTCAGTCCTCCCGATCATTGAAGATATCCGAAAAAACCTGATCCGGATCACGGGTATCTTTCATGACCGCAGCAAGAGCATCCTGGCGAATCCTCTGAGCGGCTGTTTTCATTTTCCCTTTTGCTTCCGCGAAAGCTTTAACTAATTCATCGCCCTGGAGTCCTTTGTCGACTAGATCTTTTAGTATCAGATCGCTATAATCATCGAAGCTGTCATTTGGTTTGACTAACCGGCGTATCACAATTTCATTATCTTTGAGGATGCATTCAACCTGCTTGGATAATCCCAGGGTTTCCGCAAACTTCTGGGGAATCGTGATTTGGTTTTTGGATGATACGTTTATAACACGGCTTTCTTCACTCATCCCGCGTAGTCCTTTCATCTTTTCGAGTGCTATTGCCATATTATATCCCTCCCCGTTAAAAAATAGACCTATTTCCTAGAAGCATGCAAAGTAATATTTCTGTACTTCTTTACTTGTGTATTTCCATCATAGCTTAACCTATATTAAAAGTCATTAAAATAATTTAAAAATCTTATCACTCCGCAACTTTGCGGAGTCAGTTTATATCAATGAGCATGGCTGCCGGCAGAAAAGAAATGGTTTCCCTGCTGAAAAGAACGGACTGCGAGGATGCCCTGTCGAGTCATCAGAATAATGTAAAGTTTCTTCTTGTGCAAAATAAAAGGCCCCTTATGGAGCATTAAAAAGAGTAATATTGATTTTAAATTAATTATATATTTGTCATACCCTGGAGTAGATGCTAATTCATTTAAGTTAATACGCCTTGCTTCTGGACCATCTTCTTTAATGCAGGGTGTGATGCTGTCTGTTTTGCTGTCAGGAAATTAGCTGGGCATAAAAAAGACATCATCCCCAAAAACCCAATGATAAAGGCAGAAACGGTTTCAGTAGATACCAAGGAGCCGGAATCTTATGATATTGCCTCGATATCTGAGCGATTAGGGCATAGCGATAAAACACACAACCTGGAGAATATTTATGCTTCTGATGTCACCTTTTCAAGCAGGTGTCACCAAATTGTCGCTTTTTCCTTTGAAGACCATATAAAAAAGCTCCAGGGAGAAAACCCAAGAGCCTTACTCTCATATGGCGGAGGGGGTGGGATTCGAACCCACGGAACCCGCAAGGATCCAACGGTTTTCAAGACCGCCTCCTTCAACCGCTCGGACACCCCTCCCGCCTTAAGCAAACACTTGCCTGTTTAACAGACAAACTATAATATAGCATGTTAAGGCTTAGCGTGTCAATATCTTATTCTGCCGCTCTCCCAGCCTTATTCCGTGGCAATACGGGCTTTTCCGCCCATATAGGGTCTTAAAACCTCGGGGATCGTCACACTGCCGTCTTCTTCCTGAAAGTTCTCTAAAATAGCGGCGGTAGTTCTGCCTACGGCCAGCCCCGAACCATTCAGGGTGTGGACAAATTCAGGTTTTCCCTTCTCCTTGGGACGAAAGCGGATATTCATGCGCCGCGCCTGAAAATCTTCGTAATTGCTGCAGGAAGATATTTCGCGGTAATCGTTAAAACTCGGCAGCCACACCTCCAGATCATAAGTCTTAGCCGAAGAAAATCCCATATCTCCCGTACTCAGAGTTACAACCTGATAAGGCAGACCCAAAAGCTGCAGCACCTTTTCCGCGTCGCCCGTCAGTTTTTCCAGTTCCTCATAGGAATTGGCGGGGTAAACAAACTTAACCAGCTCTACTTTATTGAATTGGTGCTGACGGATCAAGCCGCGGGTATCCCGCCCGGCTGACCCGGCTTCAGCCCGAAAACATGGCGTATAGGCCACATGATAAATTGGCAGCTTTTCTTCCGGTATCGTTTCTTCGCGGTAGATATTCGTAACCGGCACTTCTGCGGTGGGAATCAGGAAATAGTCCATGGATTCCAGGTGAAACATATCTTCCGCAAACTTGGGCAGCTGCCCGGTTCCTGTCATACTCGCCCTGTTGACCATAAAAGGCGGCAGGAGCTCAGTATATCCGTGTTGGGTAGTATGAAGATCCAGCATAAAATTGATCAGCGCTCTTTCTAAACGGGCGCCTAACCCTTTATAATAGGTAAATCTCGCCCCGGTGACCTTCGCAGCCCTTTCAAAATCCAAAATATCCAACTGTTCGCCTATTTCCCAGTGGGGTTTGGGAACAAAATCAAATTTACGCGGCCGGCCCCAAAGACGTTCCCGCCGGTTCGCATGATCGTCCGAGCCTACCGGAACAGAAGAGTGGGGAATATTAGGCACCGCTAAGACGATCTGTCCCAGCTTATCGTCGATCGCCCGTATTTTTTCGTCCAGCTCTTTGATTCTCTGCGAAACATCCCGCATTTCCACAACCAGCGCCTCAGCATCACCCCCGCTTTTCTTGAGGACGCCAATCTTTTCCGAAACGGTATTTCTTTTGTTTTTAAGTTGTTCGGTAACGACCAGCGTCTTTCGGCGCTGTTCATCCACCCGCAGAAACTCATCCACGATCTCTGTTTTATTATTACGTTTTATCATGCTTTCCTTGACTAACTCGGGGTTACTGCGAAAAAATTTAATATCTAACATTACAAAGCTGACCCCTTTCTCATTCCGGGCTAAAAGGCAATGTATGTCGCGTTCGCAAGGCCGGATAATTTTTTCAGTTTTTCAATGATCTCGGGTCCTACCTCCTGGTCCACCGTGATAATCATCATCGCTTTACCGGCGATTTCCTCCCGGTCCAGCTTCATTCCGGCTATGTTAATATCATATTCGCCCAGGATCGTACCGACCTGACCGACCATTCTAGGCTTATCGTGATGCATAATAACCACAATGTGCCCGGTCGGTTCAATATCCAAATTAAACTCATCAATCCGCAAAATCCGTAACTCATTATTCTTAAACACCGTTCCCGCCACAGAACGCGACCATTTCCCATTCCCTTTAATAGTAACACAAATTTCATTGGTGTAATCTTCCTTTTTCGAACTCTTGATTTCCCGGACATGGATCCCCCTGTTTTTAGCAACCAAAGGGGCGTTTACATAATTGACGACCTCGTGTAAGAATGGTCTTAACAGTCCTTTAAGAAAAGTATTGGTTAAAGACCCTAATTCCAAAGCGGCAATATCTCCTGAATACTTAAGTTCAATATCATCTATCGGTCCTTCCGCCAGTTTCCCTGCCAGATTGCCCAGTTTTTCTGTTAAATCTGCAAAAGGCTGCATAACCTCCCTAAATTCCGGTTTGATGAACGGGATATTGACCGCGTTTTGAACCGGTTCCCCCCGGAGAACCCGGCAGATTTCATACGCTACATCAATCGCTACATTTACCTGGGCTTCCTGGGTGGAAGCGCCCAGATGAGGGGTCACGATTACTTGGGGCAGAGTAAAAAGCGGGCTTTGGGTCTGGGGTTCTTTTTCATAAACGTCTATAGCCGCCCCGGCGATTTTCTTTTCAACAACCGCTTCATAAAGTTCAGCTTCATTAATAATTCCGCCGCGGGCTACATTGAGCAACCTGACTGTTGGTTTCATTAAAGCAAACTGCTCTTTACCGATCATGTGCTTCGTATCCGATGTCAACGGCATATGAACAGTAATCATGTCGCTTTCCTTTAATAAAGTTTCCAAATCCACAGATTTTACCCCCGCCCGCGCAGCAGCTTCCCGGGTCACATAGGGGTCGAAAACCAGGATATCCATGCCAAACGCTTTGCTCCTTTTACCTACCTCTGAACCAATTTTGCCAAAACCGATAATCCCCAGGGTTTTATTCCGCAGCTCAACCCCGATAAACTTCGAGCGGTTCCACAATCCCTGACGCAAGGACTGGTCGGCCTGCGGTATATGCCTGGCTAACGCCAGCATCATGGCCATCGTATGCTCAGCGGCCGCAAAAGTATTGCCATCCGGCGTATTTACCACCACAACCCCCTGTAAAGTGGCTGCTTGCACATCAATATTATCAATGCCTACGCCTGCGCGTCCTACTACCTTTAACTGTTTCGCCTGCTCCAGTATCTTTTTGGTAATTTTAGTTTCACTTCGTACGACCATGGCATTATACTCTGAAGCAATGGCGCATATCTCGTCTTCAGTCATTTTTAATTTAACATCCACCTCGACGCCCGGCTCCTGCTTTAGGACTTCAATCCCTTTTTCCGAAATAGGATCGCAAACTAATACTTTCATCATGATTTCCCCTTTCAAATCCACTTTTTTGTTTATCATCCTGAGTAACGTATTATTCTTTGGGGGATTGGGGAAAAAACAAAACTCCCGTCCCTAACCTTTAAGGTTAGGGACGGGAGTTATTCCCGCGTTGCCACCCATATTGGCCTTTGACAGACCCGCTCATTCATGCATAACGGACATGACCGTCAGGTTTTTCCTGACGCTCCGGGGCGGAATTCAACAAAGCGCCCGTTGGTTTGCACCACCCACCAACTCTCTGACACAGTTCTTTGTTTACTTTTCCCCTTCATAGCTTTTTAAGTATGACTTTGCTTTTTTAAGTATGCCCTTATTCTACAGCGAATGCCCTCATAATGCAAGCTGCTTTACAGCTTTTCTTTGCCGCTTTTGACGATTTCGTTTGTATCACGGGCAATCATGAGCTCCTCATTGGTGGGGATCACTAAAACGTGCGTTTTAGACTTAGCCGTCGATATATCCACTTCTTCTCCCCGGATTTTATTTTTCACCGGGTCGATTTCGACCCCCAAATAACCTAAGCCGCTGCAAATCTTCTCCCGCATGAAGGCCGAATTTTCTCCCAATCCGGCGGTAAATACAATCGCGTCAACCCCGTCTAAAACGGCTGCGTAAGAACCGATATACTTCTTCACCGTGTAAGCGAAGCGGTCCAGAGCGACCTGTGCCTGCGGGTTGCCTTGCCCGGCGGCCTCCTCAATATCCCGGAAGTCGCTGCTGACCCCGGAAAGGCCCAAAACTCCGCATGATTTATTTAAAAATGTATTTGTTTTATCCGCACTCCAATTTTCTTTATTCATGAGATAGAAAACAATATAAGGATCCAAGTCGCCTGAACGGGTTCCCATAACCACGCCTTCCAGCGGGGTAAAGCCCATACTGGTATCAATGCTTTTGCCGCCTTTTACTGCAGCAATACTGGCGCCGTTCCCCAAATGGCAGGTAATAATTTTTGTTTCCTCCAAAGGCCGGTTTAGCATAGCCGCAGCCCTTTCGGAAACATATTTATGGGAAGTGCCGTGAAAACCGTACCTGCGGATCTTATATTTCTTATATAACTCATAGGGAATTCCATATAAATAGGCTTCCGGAGGCATAGACTGATGAAACGCCGTATCGAAAACACCGGCTTGCGGCACACCGTGCATCAGTTTCTGACAAGCCTCGATCCCCATAATATTGGGCGGATTATGTAAAGGGGCTAATTCCGTATTTCGTCTAAGCGCTTCCATTACCGCCTCGGTAATTAAAACGGAGCCTGAAAAATCTTCCCCGGCATGAACTACGCGGTGACCAATGGCCGATATTTCACTCATCGAACCCAACACCCCTTGAACCGGGTCGACCAGGGCCTGCACCACCAAGGCGATAGCCTTTTCATGATTAGGAATTTCTTCTTCGATAATATATTTTTCGGATCCGCGGCGATGTGTCAGGACAGAACCTTTTAAGCCGATTCGTTCTACAAGGCCTTTAGCTAAAACACTTTCGTCGGTCATGTCAAAGAGTTGGTATTTAAGCGAAGAACTCCCACAATTAACAACTAAAACTTTCAACTTCTTAATCCCTCCATCTAAAATTATAGAAATAAAACCGGATATCGTCTGTATCTTACACTAACCTCTGACGGTTGACAACCCTCAATTTACTCTTCATCCCGGTTTGCTACACGGGCAATGGCTACCACCTGATCGTTATCCGTCATGCGCATGGTGGTGACGCCTTGCGTGGCCCGGCCCATTTCGGAAATATCATCCACAAAAACACGGATCATGATCCCGTCAAGAGTAATCATCATAATCTCATCTCCTTCAGAGATCATCATGATCCCTACCACGGAACCGTTGCGGGGTGTGATTTTTAGGGCAATGACTCCTTTGCCCCCGCGTTTTTGGGTACGAAACTCATCAATTTTAGTACGTTTGCTGAATCCCTTTTCCGTGACGATCAATATATCAGCCCCGTCTTTAAAGGTATCCATGCCTACAACCTTATCATCATCCCCCAGATTAATGCCTTTAACCCCCCTGGCCGTTCGTCCCATAGTCCTTACGTCTGTTTCCTCGAAACGGATACCCAGCCCCTTTTTCGTAGCCATAATAATTTCATCCTGTCCATGGGTCAAGTTTACGCCGATCAGCTCGTCGCCCTCATCCATGGTCAAGGCAATAATCCCATCTTTCCTCGAAGAATCGTACTCGGTGAGAGGGGTTTTTTTCACAATGCCGTTTCTTGTGCCGGTCAACAGGTATTCTCCTGCTTCAAACCGCCGGATAGGTATCACCGCCGTGATTTTATCCTCCCCGGTGATCTGGAGTAAATTGACAATGGCCGTTCCTTTGGCCTGACGGCTTGCCTCGGGGATCTCATATACTTTAAGCCGGTAAACCTTCCCGCGGTTCGTAAAAAACAGCAGGTAATGGTGGGTCGTGGTAATAAACAGGTGTTCCACAAAATCTTCTTCCTTGGTGGTGATAGCTGAAACACCCCGGCCGCCCCGTTTTTGGTTGCGATAGGTAGTGATCGGCTGGCGCTTGATATACCCGCCATGAGTTATCGCAATCACCACGTCCTCTTCCGCAATCAAATCTTCCCTTTGCAGGTTTTCCTCCGCCATGGCGATTTGCGTCCGCCGTTCATCGCCATATTTTTTCCTGACCTCCAACAACTCCTCTTTGATAATCTTCAGCACCAGTTTTTCATCCGCTAATATATTTCTAAAATAGGCGATCCGGCTAATTAGATCCCGGTACTCCTCTTCCAGCTTTTCTCTTTCTAGGCCGGAAAGCTTACCCAGCCGCATCTCTACAATCGCCTGGGCCTGTTTATCAGACAGAGCGAAACGGTCCATCAAATTATTTCTGGCTGTTTCTATATCCTTAGACTGCCGGATGGTACGAACCACTTCATCAATATGATCAATGGCTATCTTGAGGCCTTCGACAATATGGAGCCGCTCCTCGGCCTTTTTGAGATCATAGCGGGTCCGCCGGACGATAACCTCTTTCTGATGATCCAAATAACAAGAAAGTACTTCCCGCAGGTTCAGCACCTTGGGCACTCCTGCGGTTATCGCCAGCATGATAACCCCGAAAGTATCCTGTAATTGGGTTTGCTTATATAATTGATTGAGGATGATTTGCGCGTTAACATCCCGTCTTAACTCTATAACGATCCGCATCCCTGTACGATCGGATTCATCCCGCAAATCAGTAATCCCGTCGATCTTTTTATCCCGCACCAGTTCGGCGATCTTTTCCACCAGCTTAGCTTTATTGACCTGATAGGGCAACTCCGTAATCATGACCCGCATTTTCCCATTGTTCATCTTTTCAATACGGGACACGCCCCGCATTACGATACTTCCGCGCCCGGTTTCATAGGCCTGCCTAATGCCATCCCGGCCCATAATCAAACCGGCTGTAGGAAAATCCGGCCCTTTGATGATATCCATCAGTTCAGCGACGGTTGCTTCAGGCCGGTCAATAAGACAAATCACCCCGTCTATGACCTCTGTTAAATTATGGGGCGGTATGTTGGTAGCCATTCCTACCGCAATACCCGAAGACCCATTCACCAAAAGATTGGGGATCCGGGAAGGAAGGACGGACGGTTCCTCCAGAGATTCATCATAGTTGGGGGTAAAATCCACTGTTTCTTTTTCCAAATCCCTTAGCATTTCCTGGGCAATTTTAGACATACGGGCTTCCGTATAACGCATGGCCGCCGCAGAATCCCCGTCAATAGACCCAAAGTTGCCATGGCCGTCAATTAATGGATAACGTATCGAAAAATCCTGAGCTAAGCGAACCATCGCGTCATAAACGGACGCATCACCGTGGGGATGATACTTACCTAAAACATCTCCGACCACACGGGCTGATTTTTTATGAGGTTTGTCAGGCCCCATGCCTGATTCATGCATGGCATACAAAATACGGCGATGGACCGGCTTCAAGCCGTCCCGGACATCAGGAAGAGCCCGTCCGATAATTACGCTCATCGCATAGTCGATATATGATTTTCTCATCTCATCTTCTAAACGAATAGGCACAATTTTTCCTTCAATGAATGTTTCCATTCTCTCACCTCACAATGATGATACTGCTGTTCCTATCTATGTTTTTTCATACTACGCTTTTTTGCACTCTTGAAAAAAACTGATTAAATCATTTAGCTTGGAAAATTGGAAAGGCTTTTCCAGAATACCCTGGGCTCCGACTCTACTTGCAACCTCCGCTAATTTCTCATGGGCTGAGAAGAGAATAATAGGGATTTCCTTAGTTTTAATATTGCTTTTTAATACTTTGGCTACCTCTTCTCCGCTCATTTCCGGCATCCTCATATCTAAGATAATTAGATCCACCTTGTCCTGGGTTATTTCTCGGAGTGCTTCTAACGGTGACGAAAACGCTAACACCAGATGGCCTTCAATTTCTAAATACAGGCGCAAAGAAAGTAAAATCCCTTTTTCATCATCAATTACGGCAATCCTCAATACTTTCCACCTCTTACGACACAAAAGTATATCTTACTGCTTATATTTTAGCGGATATCGCCATTATTTACAATATGTGTAAAATGTTATTAATTTAGTTTATTTTTGACAAAATAACGCTTTAGATGTCTAAATTTCTTACATATTTGGCATTGCTTGTAATAAACTCCCTCCGTGGTTCAACTTTATCCCCCATCAAGATAGTAAAAATCTCATCAGCCTGCATGGCATCTTCGGCAGTTACCTTGAGAACAGTCCTTTTTTCAGGATTCATCGTCGTTTCCCAAAGCTGCTCGGGGTTCATTTCGCCCAAGCCTTTATAGCGCTGGATGGAATAACCTGTCCGGCCCAGATTGGCCGTGGACTTTTCCAATTCTATGTCCGAATAAAGATATGTTTCCTCCTTACCTTTTTTGATCCTATAAAGCGGGGGCTGGGCAATAAAGACATAGCCGCCTTCTACCATGGGTTTCATATAGCGGTAGAAAAAGGTTAACAAAAGCGTGCGAATATGGGCGCCGTCTACATCGGCGTCTGTCATGATAATGATTTTGCGGTATCTGGCTTTCTCGATCTCAAAATCTTCCCCGACGCCCGTCCCGATAGCCGTAATCATGGATCTTATTTCCTCATTCCCCAGGATTTTGTCGAGGCGCGCTTTTTCTACATTTAAAATCTTACCCCGCAAAGGCAAGATAGCCTGAAAACGCCGGTCACGTCCCTGTTTGGCGGAGCCGCCGGCGGAATCTCCTTCGACTATATACATTTCGGACATCGCCGGATCCCGCGACGAGCAATCGGCAAGCTTACCGGGTAAAGTAGAGCTTTCCAGCGCATTTTTTCTCCTGGTCAGTTCACGGGCTTTTCGGGCAGCCTCTCTGGCTCTATTGGCGTTGATGGATTTTTCGATGATCCTTTTGCCAGTGGCGGGATTTTCCTCTAAAAAGGAGGATAACCCTTCGCTGATAATTCCCTCTGTAATACCGCGGATATCGCTGTTGCCAAGTTTAGTTTTTGTTTGTCCTTCAAACTGCGGCTCCAGCAATTTTACCGAAATAATGGCGGTGATCCCTTCGCGGATATCTTCACCTGAGAGATTTCCCATGTTCTCTTTAATCAGGTTGTATTTCCGCGCATAATCATTCATCACCCTGGTAAGCGCCGCTTTAAAACCCGCCTCATGTGTACCGCCTTCTGTGGTATGGATGTTATTCGCAAAGGAGTAGAGGTTTTCGGCATATCCATCATTGTATTGCAGAGCCAGCTCGACCTGGCTCCCCTCTTTTACATTAGAAAAATAAATAGGTTCGGCATGTAAAACATCTTTATTTTTATTTAAATATTTAACAAAGTCAATAATTCCTCCATGATGCAGGAAAACCATCTCTTCATTGCTGCGCTCGTCTTTAAGGGAGAGCTTTAAACTTTTATTTAGAAAAGACATTTCCCGGAAGCGGTGAGTAAGAATTTCGAGATCATAATCTACTTCGTCAAAAATCAGGCTGTCCGGCTTAAAGCTTATTTCCGTCCCTGTCTTGTCGGTGACGCCAATCTCTTTGATCTCTGAAGTTGCTTTTCCCCGTTCATAACACTGCTGATAAATCTTCCCATCACGATAAACCCTGACTTTCAACCATTCCGAGAGGGCATTGACCACTGACGCGCCCACCCCATGGAGCCCCCCCGAAACTTTATACCCCTCGCCTCCAAATTTACCGCCGGCATGCAGCATGGTTAACACGACTTCCAAGGCTGAAATATCCATTTGGGGATGCTTATCTACCGGAATCCCCCGGCCATTGTCCCAAACCGTAACGCTATTATCCTCATGGACCGTGACCCCAATAGTATCGCAATATCCTGCTAAGGCTTCGTCAATACTGTTGTCCACAATTTCATATACAAGATGGTGCAAACCTCTGGAACCTGTACTTCCAATATACATCCCCGGACGTTTTCTAACAGCCTCCAGCCCTTCTAAAACTTGGATTTGACTAGCATTATATACATTCTCCATATCTTTCACCTCGTGTCAATTTGGGCTCTGCTTCCTCTTCGCTTAACTTACTTCTCTAAAAACCAACGCTTCTTTTTTGTAAAGTACCCGAAGAAATGGGCGACAAATAAACTTTATCCCCCACTAAAATAAAGCTCTTATTTTTCTCAGTTAAAGAAACCTTGATAATCGTTTTTTCTCCTTCAGCAACTTCCATAAATTCCTTGGAAATTGTACTTTTATAAGTGGAAAAAATATCAAAAATACCAATAATATCCTTTCGCAGCACAGATACATCCCCTCCTAAATGTAAAAACACGCCATTCCCTCCTTGCTCTAATCATTTAAAACACCTTGCTCAATATAAAATTTTTGGGTTGTTGTTTTTTCACTCCAAGGATAGGCCAGATCCTCCGTCGTTGTAATAAAACATTGGATCGCTTTCTCCTGGATGGTTTGTATCAATTGTTCCCTTCTCTTTTGATCCAATTCGGACATTACGTCATCCAGCAGAAGAATAGGATATTCTCCCGATTCGGCTTTAAAATATTCCAGTTCCGCCAGTTTGATCGCTAACACTGCAGTCCGGTGCTGTCCCTGAGATCCGAAATACTTTAAATCATTGCCGTTCAACACGATCAGCAGATCATCACGGTGAGGACCCCAGAGCGTCATGCCCCGTTTTAATTCTTCTTTTTGAGTCTTTTTTAAATCCTCTAACAGCAACGATCTTATATTATCATTTTTTTTGATTTCTTTTTGTCTGTTGAGAAGATACCTAATATCAAGATTCTCTTTTCCTTCCGTCAGTTTCCTTTGTATCAGCCTGGTTAAAGGTATCAACTTTTCTAGAACCTGCAGCCGTTTGGCGATAATTTCCTCACTCAGCAAGATAAACTGTTCATTCCAGACCAGCAGTTCACCGGTTATTTTTTCGGACCCGGAAAGCCTTTTCAACAAATGGTTGCGTTGAGCTAAGATACGGTTATAACGTTGTAAATTTATGAAATAAGAGGGATTCACCTGGGAAATATCATTATCAAGAAGACTTCTCCGTTCCGCGGGGGCTCCTTTGACGATATTTAGATCTTCCGGAGCAAATAACACCACAGTTAAGTTTCCCAATATCTCAGAAATTTTTCTTATTTTCAACCCGTTGATTTTTATTTCTTTCCCGCCGGTTTCTTTATTACGGTACACAACCTCGATCTTGAGATCACCGGCTTTACTTCTAACGGCCCCGGAAATCGCAAAAGCGTTTGTGTTGGCTTTTATTAATTGTGAATCTTGAGCCGGACGGTATGTTTTAAACATAGAAAGATAATAGATTGCCTCAATGAGGTTAGTTTTACCTTGGGCGTTTTGTCCGGTAATAATATTTACTTGGGAAGAAAAATCTTGTTGTAAAACGCTATAGTTGCGGAATTGGTTTAAAAAAAGTCTTTGTAAATACAAGGGGACGCCCCCTTTTTCATGTTCTGACAGGAAGTATCAGGTAAAACAGATTTTCAGTTTCGCCAGGCCTCATAATACAAGGACTTAAAGGCCCTGTAAATTCTATAACAACCTTTTCTGCTTCAATGGTCTTGAAAGCGTCCAGCAAATAGCGGGCATTAAAAGATATGATCACCGCTTCTCCTTCGTTTTCAACGGGCAGTTGCTCATATCCCTGCCCTAATTCGGACTGTGAGGAAATAGTCATGATGGTGTCATTGATACTCAGTTGAATTGTATTACTATTATCGCTGCCGATAGTAAAAAGGGAAATCCTCTCAACCGCCTCTAAAATACTTTTTGTTTTTACTTCCAACTTTGATTTGTACTGATTGGGTATAACCTGCCGGTAGTTGGGAAATTGACCGTCTAACAACCGGCAAATAACGACGATATTGGAGATAGTGAAAACACATACGTTTTTTGTCAGAGAAAGACGGCATATTTCCTCTTCATCATAGATCAGACGTGCAATCTCTGATAACATTTTGGCGGGAATGATAAAGCTTTGGGGGCTCTCCGGCTGACTTTTAGGCACACCCTGGCGCAGAGCTAGGCGATGCGTATCAGTTGCGATCATCCTTATTTTGTCATTTTCCGTTTCAAATAGTATACCCGTAAATAAGGGCCTTCCTTCATCCGTTCCGGCGGAAAAAGCTGTCTGTTTGATCATTTGCTTAAAAAGTGACGCTTGAATATGTACTTCATAATCCCCCGAAACTTCAGGAAGTGCCGGGAAATCCGCAGAAGACAGGGTCCTAAGTGTCAGTTGGGAATTTTCATATTGGATGGACAACTCATTTTCACTTGCTAAGTGCAAGGTAATCAAAGAAGACGGCAGCTTGCGGACAATTTCAATAAAATGCCTGGCCGGCACTACCGTAACACCCTCAAAAATAACTTCGGCGGGAACATGGATTTGGATTCCCATTTCGAGATCAGTGCCAAAAAAATATAACATATTATTTTTCGCTTCTATCTTGATGCAGGTGAGGATCGGTAAGGTGTTTTTGGTGCTTACCGCTTTTTGAACGGCGGAAACACCCATTAAAAGATTATCTTTTAAGGCCGTTATCTTCATCATAAAATCCTCCTTAAAAAAAATAATTAATAATAACAATTAAAATAATAGTATTAATAGTAGGGACTGTGAATATGTGGATAAGCGACGGCGCCCTTTTTAGAACAAGCTTTCAACTGTCTAATAAAATGTGGACAAGTAGTTCAGCCTGTCCACATTTTGTCTTTAGTTATTAACAGTATTATTTTTAATACACAGGCTACTAACATTTTATCACAAGGTTTTTCCACAAATTAAGGGTTCTGAATTTTTTCAATCAAAATTCTGATCGTAGATTCTAATTGTGGGTCCTTATTAATTTCAGTGGAAATTTTTTCATGGGCGTGAATTACTGTCGAGTGGTCACGCCCTCCAAATTCCTCGCCGATTTTGGGTAAAGAAAAATCAGTGAATTCCCGACAAAGATACATGGCTACCTGGCGAGGAAAGGCTACATTACGGGGCCTTTTTTTTGATTTAAAATCCTCAAGCCGAAGGTTATAATAATCAGACACAACGTTTTGGATCGAATTTATTGTAATAGGCTTGGGACGGCTGTCAGGAAGAAGGTCTTTTAAAGCCTCCATACATAATTCCATAGTTATTTCTTTATTGCTTAAAGAAGCGTAGGCAACCACTCTAATCAAAGCGCCTTCCAGTTCCCTGATGTTTGAAGGAATTTTAGTGGCAATATAAAGCATAATTTCATTAGGGACATCTAAATTTTCTGTTTCTGATTTTTTTCTCAGGATAGCTATCCTAGTTTCCAGATCAGGAGGTTGGATATCGGTGATCAAACCCCATTCAAAACGGGAACGAAGCCTGTCCTCCAGAGTTGGAATATTTTTAGGCGGTCTGTCGCTCGAAATAATGATTTGCTTATTTGCTTCATGCAGAGCGTTGAAAGTATGAAAAAACTCTTCCTGCGTTTGTTCTTTACCGGCCAGAAACTGGATATCATCAATCAATAAGACGTCAACCTTGCGGTATTTATTCTGGAAATCTACTGTTTTACCATCCTTAATAGCGTTAATAAATTCATTCGTGAATTTTTCTGAAGCAACATAAATAACACGCAAATTATTATGATGTTCAATAACATAATGACCGATAGCATGCATGAGGTGGGTCTTTCCCAGACCAACGCCGCCGTAAATAAACAAAGGGTTATAGGCTTTTGCTATTGCTTCCGATACGGCCAGGGCGGCTGCATGAGCGAAGCGGTTGCCGTTGCCGATCACAAAAGAATCGAAAACATATTTAGGATTTAAGGCTGTAGCGCCATACTCCTCTATATTATAGGTATTCAGCTTCACTTTTTTATTTGCGGGGATTTTGGCTGCATGTTCTTGTCCGGGAATCACAAAATGGAGGGTGACATCTTTTTTTAAGACCTGTTTGGCTTTTTCCTGAATCAGATTATAATATCTTTTTTCCAGCCAATCTTTGGCAAAATCATTGGGAACGATAACGGTAACTTGATCATTGTCGAGCGATAATAAGTTTGTGGATTTTAACCATGTTTCAAAACTTGGTTTAGAGAGTTCTTTTTCTAACTGCTCCAAAATACTTTGCCAAATTTTGAAATACTTTTCGTTTACCATCTTTAAAAAGCCTCCCAATAGATTCGAGGATATTATCCGAATACATATAACAAAAAAAGAAACCCGACTAAAAAGGGTTTTATAATATAAAATGTCCTCGGGGTTTTGGAAAAGAATAAGTTATACACAACATTATCCACATGATGTGGATAATGTTAGCTACAATATCTCTTACATATGTATAATCATACCAAAACAGACCATACTTATCAACAAAAAAGTTAATTTAATTAAATGCAAAATAGGGTTATCCACAGAAAAACACAAAACTGGTTTGCTCTTCCTTGACATCTTTCCCCGGCTGACTTATACTTTTTATATCTTTGGTGATATGATTGGATGAGCATGAGGGTTACCTGATGACAGGAGGTGTTGATAATGAAAATGACTTATAATCCTAAGAGCCGTAAACATAAAAGGGTTCATGGATTCTTAAAAAGAATGCATACAAAGGGTGGGCGTACAGTTTTACAGCGTAGACGTGTAAAGGGCAGAAAAAAGTTGTCAGCTTAAGGCCACTGCGTGTGGCCTTAAGTTGTATAGTTTATATTATAGGTTGTATAGTTTATATTATAGGTTGTATAGTTTATATTATAGGGGGATCGCCTTGCTGGCAAGAACTTACCGCCTTATTAAAAAGGAGGATTTCCGTAAGACTTATGCAAATAGAAAATCCCTTGCCAATCCTTTGCTGGTTCTGTATCATTTTAAAAAATCCAATCAGTATGCCCCAAGAATTGGGATATCAGTATCTAAAAAAATTGGAAACGCAGTGATCCGCAATAAAGTTAAAAGAAGGATAAGGGAAGCAATGCGGTCTTACTTACCTAAAATAAAGACCGAATATGATTTAATATTTGTAGCAAGGATAAAAATAGGGAAAGCGTCTTTTAAGGAAATAGAAAAAAGCGTAGAAGACCTTTTGATAAGAGCGAAAATGATCCGCAAGATGAGTAAAACATGAAAAACATAATTTTACTACTGGTAAAATTTTATCAGCGTTTCCTATCACCTTTAAAAGGTGCGCGGTGTAGGTTTTACCCCTCTTGCTCAGAATATACATATCAAGCTGTTAAGAAATATGGCGTTTTGAAGGGCGGATTATTATCTTGTAAAAGGATACTTAAATGTCATCCTTTTCATCCTGGAGGATATGATCCTGTAGAGTAATTAATAGGGAGGTGAACCTGTTACAAAATTATTATTTGTGACAGGATCTAATTTGTGGCAAGCTTTAGTTAATGGGGTCGCGTCAATTTTGGTGCTTTGCTATGACCTTACCGTATCGTTAGGAATACCGAGTTACGCACTTGCTATTGTTATGTTGACGTTATTTATAAAAATTATTACATACCCGCTGACTTATAAACAAACGCATTCCATGAGAAGTATGCAGGAATTGCAGCCCAAAATCAAAGCGCTGCAAGAAAAATACCGCAAGAACCCTGAGAAGCTCAACCAGGCAACCATGGAACTCTATAAAGATAATAAAGTAAACCCGATGGCAGGATGTTTTCCCTTACTGATACAGATGCCGATCCTGATCGCTTTGTTTCAGGCGCTGCAGAAATTTCAGTATAATGATATTGGATCTGCGTTTTTATGGATTCCCCATTTAAAGGACCCGGATCCGACCTATATTGTACCGTTATTAGTAGCGGTTACGACATTTCTGCAGACAAAATTCACAACGCCGAATACGAATGTAGAAGGGCAAGCGGCCATGACCCAAAAGATGATGTTATATACAATGCCTATATTTATTGGCTATATTAGTATTAAATTTCCGGCGGGGCTGGGCATATATTGGATCTTCTTTAGTATTTTTGGGACGCTACAAATGCTTTATATTTATAGACACCCCACCATGAAAAAAGGGGAAGTGGGTAGAAAATGAAAAGTATCGAAATAACCGCAAATTCCGTTGAGGAAGCGATTAAACAAGCGTTAGACCAACTGAAATTGGAACGCGAGCAGATCGGTATTGAGATCCTTGAAGAAGGCAACAAGGGATTCTTGGGGTTTTTCCGGACCAAACAAGCCCGGGTTAGGGTTACGGAAAAAGCCGACGCCGTATTTCCAGCCAAAGATTTTTTGGAAGAAATCACCCGGCGCATGGGTGTAAAAACGAACGTACAGATCCAAGAAGAGGACGAATATATCAAAATGACCATTAACGGCGGCAATAACTTAGGCGTACTGATAGGACGGCGCGGCGAAACGCTGGATGCTCTTCAATATCTGACCAATTTGGTTGCTAATAAACACAGTCAGGAACGTAAAAGGATTATTATTGATGCCGAAGGATACCGCAAAAGGCGCGAAGAAACATTAATCAGACTGGCGGCACGTATGGCCGACAGGGTAAAAAGGACGGGACATCGTGTTGTTCTTGAACCAATGAACCCTCAGGAGAGAAGGATAATTCATACTGCGCTGCAAAATGACTTGTCTATACAAACTTTAAGCGAAGGGGAAGAACCCTTTAGAAAGGTCGTTATTTCTCTTCGCTGATAAGTCATGAACCTGCAAATATAATGAACAGTCCGGCAGCGGCCTGTTCATTTTTATATCTGCGCCACGCAAGGGCGGCCCGTCCGGATAATAATGGAAGATAAGGTATATTTATATATAGAGGTGAAAAGTGTGATCGAAGATACAATAGCAGCCATTGCAACTGCTTTAGGCGCTTCCGGGGTCGGGATCATCAGGATCTCAGGACCTGATGCCGCCAAAATTGCAGATCAGGTATTCGAGGGTAAAAATAAAATTAAATTGCGGGAGCGGCCTAAATATACCATAAGCTATGGAACGGTCTATGATGAAAATAAAACAATGATTGATGAGGCTCTTGCTTTGGTCATGTGGAAGCCCCATAGCTTCACAGGGGAAGATGTAATCGAGCTGCAGTGTCATGGCGGTACAGTGGTCCTCAAAAAGGTACTGGAGCTTATCCTAAAGGCGGGGGCCAGACTTGCGGAGCCTGGAGAATTCAGCAAAAGGGCCTTTCTTAACGGCCGGCTCGACTTGGCACAGGCTGAGTCCATTATGGATATTATTACGGCTAAGACTGAAACGGCAGTGAAGATGGCTATGGGGAATCTTAAAGGCGATGTTTCCAAACATATAAAAAGTATCTCCGGTGATGTCTTAGAGCTAATTGCCTACCTTGAGGCCGACATTGATTTTCCGGAGGAAGATTTTATAAGGCTTAACGAAGAAGAAATAATGCGGCGTCTGACGCGCATTGAAACGCAAATAAAGACGGTACTGCAGACTTATCAAGGAGGGCGTATTATCCGGGAGGGGTTAAAAACAGCGCTGGTAGGCAGACCGAATGCCGGAAAATCGAGTCTATTGAATGCGTTTTTGCAAGAAGAAAGGGCGATCGTGACTGATATCCCGGGAACAACAAGGGATACTATCGAGGAGTGCTATAATTTAGGAGGAATCCCGCTGATTCTGATAGATACGGCTGGAATCAGGGAAACCCATGACAAAATTGAACGGTTAGGCGTCGCCAGAACGAAAGAAATTGTGATGGCCGCGGATATTATACTTTACGTCATTGATATAAAAGAAGGGGTTAAGGAAGAGGATAACGCTTTTTTAAGCGGGTTGCCCCCAAATAAAGTAATCGTGCTCCTTAATAAAATAGATGTATATGACAATAAAGTAAAAGAACAAAAAATCCGCGGACAATTGACAGGATATAAGGTCCTATTTGTTTCCGCCCAGGAAAATACAGGCATCAAACAATTAGAACAAGTAATATCCCAATTGTTTTTTGAAAATGGTTCGATCAATACTGATAAGCTTTATTTGACAAACGCAAGACAAAAAGAGAAAATCGAAAAAGCCCTGGAAGCCTTAACGAGTGCCAAAACAGGTTTATTGAGGCATATCCCGACCGACCTGATCGAGATAGATATGAAACAAGCCTGGATTTATCTAGGAGAGGTAACCGGTGAATCCGTAAGCGAAGATGTAATAGATGAAGTGTTTTCGAGATTTTGTCTGGGCAAATAAGTGGGAGGTCACAAAAAATGACATACGAAGCAGGAAGTTATGACTGTATCGTTGTTGGGACCGGGCATGCCGGCTGTGAAGCGGCCTTAGCGGCAGCCCGGATGGGCTGTAAGACCCTGATAACAACTCTTAATATGGATAATATCGGACTCATGCCCTGCAACCCTTCTATCGGGGGTCCGGCCAAGGGTCATTTAGTGCGGGAAATCGACGCCCTGGGAGGAGAAATGGCGCACAATATTGACGCCTCTTATATTCAAATAAAGACGTTAAATACGGGTAAAGGGCCGGCGGTGCGCGCATTAAGGGCTCAGGCCGATAAACGCGCTTATCAGCAGAAAATGACCGAAACACTTCAAGGGCAAAAGAACCTGGATGTCAAACAAATTTTGGTTGAAAAAATCATTGTCGGTCAAAACTCGGAAATTATGGGGGTTGAATCAGAAACGGGGGCCTTTTATCGGGCTACGACGGTTATTCTTTGCACCGGAACTTATTTACGGGGCAAAATCATTATCGGGGAAGTCACATATTCGGCGGGTCCCAATGGACAGCGGGCCGCTCAAAAGCTTTCGCAGAGTCTTGCTGAAAACGGAATCGAATTAGGACGCTTTAAAACCGGCACGCCTGCCAGAGTCGATAAAAGAAGCATTGATTTTGCGCAGACAGAAGTCCAACCCGGTGATGAGGAAAGCGCCTATTTTTCGTTTTTAACAAAGAGCGGCACAAATGTGAATATACCCTGTTATCTTACTTATACCAACGAAAATACACATCAGGTGATTCGTGATAATATACACCGCTCTCCATTGTTTACAGGGAAAATAGAAGGCGTCGGGCCGCGGTATTGTCCTTCCATAGAGGATAAAGTAGTAAGATTTGCGGATAAAGAAAAACACCAAGTGTTTTTGGAGCCGGAAGGACGGCATACACATGAAATATATCTTCAGGGCTTGTCTTCCAGTCTGCCCGAAGAGGTGCAGCGGGAATTTCTGAGAACGGTCCGGGGGCTGGAAACAGCCGAAGTCATGAAAACAGGTTATGCCATTGAGTATGATTATGTTATACCGACCCAGCTTCGCCTAACTCTCGAAACAAAAAAGATAGCGGGCCTTTTTACCGCCGGGCAGATCAACGGTTCCTCCGGATATGAAGAGGCTGCCGCCCAAGGGCTCATGGCCGGAATCAATGCCGCGTTAAAAATACAAAAAAAGCCGCCCTTTCTCCTAAAGCGGTCGGAAGCCTACATTGGCGTTTTAATAGATGATTTGGTCATTAAGGGCACGAATGAACCTTATCGCATGATGACCACCAGGGCTGAATACCGGCTCCTCTTGAGGCAGGACAACGCCGATCTAAGACTGACGGAAAAAGGCTGGGAAATCGGTTTGGCGGATGAAGACAGGCATGAGAAATTCTTAAAAAAGAAAGAAATATTAGATGGTGAACTGCAAAGACTAAAAGACCGCATCGTCACACCTGCGGACACAAGGTTACTCGTGGTAATGGAAAAAAAAGGAAGCACACCTATCCGGAACGGGATCCATTTATACGACCTGTTAAGAAGAGAAGAAATTACTTATGACGATTTGTTGGAGGCCGGATTGGGGATAGATCTGCCAAGAGAGGTCAAGGAACAGATTGAAATACAGATCAAATACGAAGGTTATATTGAAAGACAGATGAATCAGGTAAAACGCTTTGAAAGACTGGAAAGAAGAATGATCCCCCAGGAGATTGATTATTCATCGGTCAGCGGATTATGTGTGGAAGCCCAGCAAAAGCTGATGAAGATCAGACCGGAATCATTCGGCCAGGCTTCCAGGATTTCCGGCGTATCCCCGGCTGATCTTTCGGTATTGTTGATTTACTTGGAAAAGATGCGGCGCGGGAGAGAAAAAAATGAATAAAGAGCTTTTACAAGAAATGTTGGTTAAGAGCGGGATCGCCTACACAAAGGAGCAAATTGAAAAATACGAGAAGTATGAACGCGAGTTGTTAGAATATAACCAGAAAGTTAATTTAACAGCTATTGAAGAAGATGAGGAAATCATTATCAAACATTTTTATGATTCCTTATTAGGGATGATGACGAAGACCTGGACAGGCGGCGGAAAAATAATTGATTTAGGTACGGGGGCAGGATTCCCCGGCATTCCCCTAAAAATCATGAATCCTCAACTGGATGTGACGCTTGTAGACGCCTTACAAAAGAGGATCACATTTTTAGAGCTCCTTATCCAACGGCTTGAACTAAAGCAGATCAGAGCTGTACACGCTCGCGCCGAAGAGATAGGGCAAGATCTGAAACATCGTGAAAAGTATGATTTGATTGTATCCAGGGCTGTAGCAAAGCTTCCGGTTTTGGCGGAATATTGTCTTCCGCTGATTAAAAAAGGCGGCTCTATGATTGCCTACAAAGGGCCGGAAGGGGAGCAAGAGGTTGAGCTTGCCGAAAGGGCCCTGGCCATATTAGGGGGCCAAATCAAAGAAATATTAAGGCGGCAGCTTCCGGACGGCAGCGAAAGAAGACTTGTGGTGATAGAGAAAATAGCCTTAACTCCCGGAGAATACCCCCGGCGTCCCGGCGCACCGGGAAAAAAGCCCCTCTGAAATGGAAAAAAAAGTAAAACAATAGCAGGAATATTTAAATAAAGCAAGAATTATATTAAGCAAACGGTTGGAGAGAGGGGGGCAAAAAGCGTGGTTAAGGAATCGTTGTCGAAAATGTTCGGGTTTAATCATTTAGAAGACAGAAGCGAGCAGATTCGCGAGATAAATATCAGCATGATCAAAAGCAATCCCTTCCAACCACGAAAATATTTTGACCCGGTACAATTAGATGAACTTGCAAAATCAATTAAGGAACATGGCTTGATTCAGCCAATTATTGTGCGGCCGGTAAACAATTATTTTGAATTGGTAGCCGGAGAAAGACGGCTAAAAGCCTTACAGATTATTGGGATGGAACAGATACCGGCTATTATCAGACATTTGTCGGACAGGGAAATCGCTGAAATTGCGCTCATAGAAAACCTGCAGCGGGAAGATCTGAATTATTTTGAGGAAGCTGAAGGCTATAGGAAACTCACTCATGAATTTGCCCTGACGCAGGAGGAAATCGCCAAAAAAGTGGGCAAGAGCCAATCAACCATTGCCAATAAATTGCGGTTGCTGAAATTACCGGATATCGTTAAAGAAAACCTTTCCACAGAAATAATTACGGAACGGCATGCCCGGGCTCTCCTGAAATTACCGACTACTGAGGCCCAGGTCTTTATTTTAAAAGAAATCTATGCAAATGAGCTGAACGTAAGGGATACTGATCTGCTGGTCGATAAATACCTGGAAGAGATCGGCAAGGAAGAAAGAGATAAGGATGAACAGAAAGAAGGAGAAAAGGGAAAAAGGATCGTCCGGATATTTAAAGATATGAGGATTTATGTCAACACGATCCGTTCAGCGGTGACTGCAATCGAAAACACGGGAATGAAGGTTAAAATGCTGGAGAAAAATTATGATGAATATTATGAAGTAATTATCCAAATACCCAAGAAAAAGAAATGAAATAATCAAAAGGGATCCGTTCCAAAACAGGCGGTTAGGAAACGGCCCTTTTTTTATACTATCGGAAAGTATAAGTCTTAATAGGATGATAGTATAAGTGCAACTAAGGCTTTCGCCGTCGCCAGAGGCTTGGCGCAAGCCAAGTTTTCTTTATACTTGTCAGAAGGTATAAGTTAATCTTTGTGGCGGCGGTTTCACGTGAAACATTTTTTTTACTGAGGCGTTATAATAATAAACTAAATTTAAAGAAGGAACGGCTTGAATTGTGTGGAAATTAATATATGCTAGAAATGATCATCTTGGAAATGAGGGTGCTGACATGGGTAAAATATTTACAGTTGCAAATCAAAAGGGCGGGGTTGCCAAAACGACTACAGCAATCAATTTAGGCGCATGTTTAGCAACCCAAGGAAAAAAAGTTTTGGTGGTTGATGTTGACCCCCAAGGTAATGCGACCAGCGGCTTAGGGATCAGTAAGCTAAGCGCCGGCCATTGTATATATGATTGCCTTATTAATGACGTCCCTATCAGAAGTTTGGTTGTTTCCACGCAAATCGAAGATCTCTCAGTCGTGCCGGCGACGATCCAACTGGCCGGGGCTGAGGTTGAACTGGTTTCGGAGGTTTCACGTGAAACAAAATTAAAAAAGGCCTTGCAGGAAGTAAAGGACGAATATGATTTTATTATCATTGATTGTCCTCCTTCCTTAGGTTTACTTACCTTGAATGCGATGACGGCTGCGGATAAGATACTTATCCCTATCCAATGCGAGTACTATGCTTTAGAAGGACTGAGCCAGTTGATGAACACCGTATCTTTAGTAAAAAAGCATCTGAACCCCCAATTGGAGATCGAGGGGGTCGTCTTGACCATGTTTGATGCGCGTACTAACCTTTCCATTCAAGTGGTGGATGAGGTTAAAGCCTATTTTAAGGACAAAGTGTTTCATTCGATTATTCCGCGGAATGTTCGTTTAAGCGAGGCGCCAAGTTATGGGCTTCCGATCAATCTATACGACCCTAAATCAAAAGGTGCAGAACAATACCTAGAGTTAGCTAAGGAGGTAATTGCGCGTGAATAAGACCGGCCTTGGGAAAGGACTTTCCGCCTTGATCCCGGCGGGCACAGACTATTTGGACAAAGATGAACCGGTAAATGAAATCGACCTGGAGTTGATTCAGCCTAATTCTTTTCAACCCCGGAGGGCTTTTGACGCAGAAAAACTGACTGAACTGGCCAATTCTATCCGGGAACACGGCGTTGTGCAGCCTGTAGTGATCAGACCCCTTCGTTTTGGCAAATACGAGCTCGTTGTCGGGGAAAGAAGATTAAGGGCTTGTCAGCAACTGCAAGTCAAGACGATCCCCGCTGTCATAAAAGAATTTACGAATGAACAGATGATGGAGATTGCCCTGGTAGAAAATATCCAGCGGGAAAACTTGAATCCCGTAGAAGAAGCCTATGCATATAAAAAACTCATGGGGGAATTCAAATTAACCCAGGAACAGGTAGCCCAAAAAGTATCCAAAAGCCGTTCCTTTGTTGCCAATATGGTCCGGCTATTGAATTTACCGGATGCTATTCTTCAGCAGTTGTCCCAGAATCAACTGACCATTGGTCATGCCCGTCCTCTCCTGGCCCTTGATAACGATGAAATGAAAATTAAGCTGGCCCGGGAAATAATTGACAAAAATTTATCTGTACGGGATACAGAGAGTATGATAAAGAGTATGATCGAAGAAAAAAACAGGGGGAGCCAGAGCCTTCGCGCAAAGGTAAAGAAACTCCCGCCCACGCTGTTGGAAATAGAATCCAGATTAAGAAGTATTTGTGGGACAAAGGTAACCATTAAAGATTTGGATGGAAAAGGCCGTATCGAAATAGATTATTATAATGAAGATGACTTGGAGAGGATCATGTCCCTGTTTTTAAAAGACGGGCTGGATGAAGAAACGGGTGGAACCTTGTGAAAAGAAAACTAACGGTTCCTTTATGCTTGAAATGTTAAAAGAACGATGATAGAATGTTTACATACGGGCACGTTTTAGTTTGCTATGCCATGATACTAGTGAAAAGAGGTGTTTTTAGTTTAATTTATGAGTATATATGTGCTAGTAATCACAAGTACATATATGCAATTATACAGGTTTCTATTGATTTAGAAATAGATCAGTCAAGGGGGAATAAGAAATGAATTGCCAATGCAAATGCAGTTCAGGGAAAGAAGAAAAATATGCTCCAATTGACCGGGTAATTGAAAAATATCAAGGTCAGGAAGGTGCGCTCATTCCCATACTGCACCAGGTCCAACAGGTGTACGGATATCTGCCTGAGGATATTCAGGCCTATATCGCGGAAAAGCTTGGGGTATCATTAAGCGAAGTCTATGGGGTTGTTAGTTTCTATGCTCTATTCACCACAGTTCCCAAAGGGAAGCACAGACTGAGTATTTGTCTGGGAACAGCCTGTTATGTAAAAGGGTCGGGAGAAATTTTGGCCGAATTTGAGAAAAAACTAAATATTAAGGTTGGGGAAACCACGCCGGACGGACTCTTTACTCTGGAAGCCTGTCGTTGCTTGGGGGCTTGCGGACTGGCCCCGGTCATGATGGTGGATGAGGATGTCCATGGGCGGCTTGTGGCCGACGATGTGCCAAAAATTATTAATAAGTATAAAGGAAACTGAGAGGAGGGTTGTTGATGAAATCGATTCAAGAGTTAATGCAGATTAAGGAAAAAATTGAGAATGTTGCTGCAGAACGGAATAAAAGAGGGATTGCGACAATAGCCGTGCATATGGGCACGTGCGGGATCGCTAACGGAGCGCTTAATGTACTAAGCGCCGTTGAAGAAGAACTTAAGTTACAAAAGCTTACAGATAAAGTAGCCGTAATTAAAAGCGGCTGCCCAGGCCTTTGTTTCGACGAACCGTTGGTTACGGTTTCCATCCCGGGGAAAGCATCCTATATATATAGAAAAGTATCCCCGGAAAACGCCAAAAAAATCGTAGCGCAGCATATTGGAAATAACCAACCGGTAACTGAATGGCTGATAAACGCAGCGGGGGAAAAATTCGAAGAAATCAATTACCTCAAATACCAAAAGAGAATCGTGTTGGCTAATTGCGGTTTTATTGATCCGGAAAAAATCGAAGAATACATCGCCCGCGACGGCTATTTTGCCTTAGCGAAATCTATCAAAGAGATGCAACCCGCCGACGTTATCGACATCATCAAAAAATCCGGACTGCGAGGCCGTGGGGGCGCAGGATTCCCGACAGGAATGAAATGGGAATTTGCTTATAAACAAAACAATCCGCAAAAATATGTTTTGTGTAACGCTGACGAGGGCGACCCCGGCGCCTTTATGGACCGCAGCGTCCTGGAAGGGGATCCCCATTCGGTCTTGGAAGCGATGGCTATTGCCGGATATGCGATAGGGTCAAATCAAGGGTACATTTATGTACGGGCTGAATATCCCATCGCCGTCGAACGTGTAGGGAACGCTATCAAACAAGCGCGGGAAATGGGCTTGTTAGGGAAAAATATCCTGGGTTCCGATTTCTCCTTCGATATTGATATCCGCTTAGGAGCGGGCGCCTTTGTGTGCGGTGAAGAAACAGCCCTGATGACCTCGGTCGAAGGCAAACGGGGCGAGCCCAGATACAGACCGCCCTTCCCGGCTATCGCAGGATTATGGGGCAAGCCTACCATTTTGAACAACGTAGAAACCTATGCCAACATTCACCATATTATTTTGAAGGGTTGGGAATGGTTCGCTTCTATGGGTACTGAAAAGAGTAAAGGGACCAAAGTCTTTGCTCTGGCAGGTAAGATCAATAATACCGGCTTGATCGAGGTTCCGATGGGAACGACTCTCCGGACCATTCTTTACGAAATTGGCGGAGGGATCCAAAACGGCAAAAAATTCAAAGCGGCCCAAACCGGAGGCCCTTCCGGTGGTTGTATCTCGGCGGAAAACCTTGATACGCCCATCGACTATGATAACCTCATTGCTATAGGGTCCATGATGGGTTCCGGCGGTTTGATCGTTATGGATGAAAATACTTGTATGGTTGACATCGCCCGTTTCTTCCTGGAATTTACTCAGGATGAATCCTGCGGGAAGTGTCCGCCCTGCCGGATCGGCACCAAAAGGATGTTAGAAACGCTGACCAGAATTACCGAAGGTAAAGGCAAACCTGAGGATCTGGAAAATCTACGAACCCTGGCTGTTACGATCAAGAACGCGTCGTTCTGCGGGCTGGGGCAGACATCGCCGAACCCTGTCTTGAGTACGATGCGGTATTTCATGAATGAATACGAAGCTCATATTCATGACAGAACCTGTCCTTCCGGTATATGTAAATCCTTATTGAATTACTCCATCATTAAAGAAAAATGTACCGGTTGTGGCGTGTGCTCCAGAAACTGTCCTGTTGGAGCCATTAGTGGCAAAGTAAAAGAACCGCATGTAATTGATGCGGAAAAATGCACTAAGTGTGGGACCTGCTTCGATAAGTGTAAATTTAAGGCCATTGTTAGACAATAAGGCCAAGCAAATAGATTCAAGGAGAGTGACCGCTCATGGAAATGGTAACCTTAACAATTGACGGTCAAGAGGTGCGGGTACCTGCAGGAACGACAGTTCTGGAAGCCGCACAAAAGGCCGGGATTGACATACCTACCCTTTGTTTTCTAAAGGGAATCAACAAATTAGGAGCTTGCCGCGTCTGTCTTGTGGAAATCGAGAAAACCCGCGGTTTGCAGGCGTCTTGTGTTTACCCAGTAGCAGAAGGAATGAAGGTAAAAACCACCAGTCCTCTGATTCGGGAAGCGCGTAAAGCTGTTGTAGAATTAATTCTATCCAATCACCCTATGGAATGTCTGACTTGCGTCCGGAGTACAAACTGTGAGTTGCAGGCTTTGGCGAAGAAATTAGGGATCAAAGATATCCGGTTTAAGGGAGAAAACACCTTTTTCCCAGTTGACGACTCCTCCCCGTCCATTGAACGCAACCCCGACAAATGTATTCTTTGCCGCCGTTGTGTAGCCGTTTGTAACCAGGTACAGGACGTAGGCATCCTGGGCACGACGGAAAGAGGTTTTGAGAGCATTGTAGCGCCGGCTTTCCATCGTCCGTTGAACGAAGTGAACTGCACCTTCTGCGGACAGTGTATCAACGTATGCCCCGTAGGCGCTTTAAAAGAAAAAGACCATATCCAAAAAACCTGGGACGCTATCCAGGATCCCGATAAATTTGTGGTTGTACAAACCGCGCCGGCTGTGCGGGCAGCCTTGGGAGAAGAATTTGGCCTACCCATCGGCACTTCTGTCACCAAGAAAATGGCCGCGGCTTTAAGAAGATTAGGCTTTGACAAAGTTTTTGATACTGATTTCACAGCGGACCTCACGATTCTGGAAGAAGGCAACGAGTTGCTGGAGCGGGTCAAAAACGGCGGCAAGCTGCCGCTGATCACTTCCTGCAGCCCAGGCTGGATCAAATTCTGTGAACATGAATATCCGGAGTTCCTCGAAAATCTTTCTACAGCTAAATCACCGCAGCAAATGTTTGGCGCTCTGGTCAAAACGTATTATGCGGAAAAGGTCGGCGTGGACCCGGCAAAGATGTTCTCCGTTTCTGTGATGCCTTGTACAGCGAAAAAATATGAGATCCAACGACCCGAACACAAAGACAGTGGATTCCAGGACGTTGACGCTGTGCTAACGACCCGCGAACTGGCTAACATGATTAAGGAAGCGGGAATTGACTTCCTGTCCCTGCCGGAAGAAGAATTTGATCTTCCGATGGGGATCTCCACAGGAGCCGGTTTGATTTTCGGCGCCACCGGCGGCGTTATGGAAGCCGCTCTTCGTACGGTTTATGAAGTTGTAACCGGAAAAACTCTGGAAAAAGTGGATTTTACGGCTGTCAGAGGTCTGGAAGGGGTCAAAGAAGCCAGCGTAGATCTGCCGCCTTTAGGTACAGTCAAAGTGGCTGTAGCTCATGGCTTAGGGAATGCCCGGAAGGTCATGGATAAAATCAGGGCCGGAGAAGCCGACTATCATTTCGTAGAAATCATGGCTTGCCCCGGCGGTTGCGCGGGCGGCGGAGGACAGCCGTTGGTCGACGCTGCTACACGCATGAAGCTCCCTGCAGAATATCAGGCGCTGAGAGCAAAAGCGATTTATGAAGAAGACGCGGGGATGCCTTTGAGAAAATCTCATGAAAACCCGGCTGTGAAAGCTCTCTATGAAGAATATCTTGTCAAACCACTGGGTGAAAAATCCCATCATCTTTTGCATACCAAGTACACGCCAAGGGTTAAATATGCTGCCCTGGCAGGCGAAGAATGCAAGAAATAAGCAACGCCAGTCCATTGATATAGTCCGGTTTGATACGAAAAGGGCGGAATCCCTCAGGCTTCCGCCCTTTTTTCTTAGTGCGCCCGGCATG
>DHRG01000012.1:0-85115 GCA_002408285.1 Peptococcaceae bacterium UBA5318
ATACGAGGAGAATTAGAATGGGACAAAGAATATTCCCTGGATAATCAAGCGCCGCACCCTTTAAAAAGGAAACGTATCACTGAGCCGCTTCCCTTGGGGATCAAGGCTATAGACGGGCTGCTCACCTGCGGGGACGGGCAAAGACTGGGAATCTTCGCCGGCAGCGGTGTGGGAAAGAGTACCTTACTGGGCATGATTGCACGGGAGAGTACGGCTGACATAAATGTGATCGCTTTAATCGGCGAACGGGGAAGAGAGGTTCGCGAATTCCTGGAAAACGATCTGGGCGAAAAAGGACTGGCCAAATCTGTTGTTGTCGTCGCTTCTTCCGATCAGCCCGCGCTCGTTAGGATCAAAGGCGCGTTTTTAGCCACGGCGGTTGCTGAGTATTTTCGGGATCAAGGAAAAAAAGTGATCTTGATGATGGATTCCGTGACGCGTTTTGCCATGGCCCAGCGGGAAGTAGGACTTGCCACTGGAGAGCCGCCCGCCACCAAAGGATACACGCCTTCCGTATTTGCGATACTGCCGCGTCTTCTGGAAAAGACAGGGACTTCGCTGCAAGGCAGTATTACCGGTCTATATACCGTGCTGGTTGACGGGGATGATATGAATGAACCTATCTCTGACGCGGTACGCGGAATTTTAGACGGGCATATTGTGCTATCCCGGCAATTAGCCTCGCTCGGTCATTATCCCGCCATTGATGTGATAAACAGTGTCAGCCGCGTTATGATTAATATAGTGCCGTCCGGCCATCTGGCCGCCTCGCAGCGGTTTAAGGAGCTTATGGCTGTTTACCAGGAAGCGAAAGATTTGATCGATGTGGGCGCTTATCAAAAAGGGAGCAGCCCGAAAATAGATTTAGCTATTGGGATGCTGGATCCCATCAATGCTTATCTGAAGCAAGATATAAATGAGAGCTGGAAATTTGAGGACAGCGCTCGTTTATTGCTGGATATTAATCGGCAGATAGAAGAGATGGCGAGGTAAAAATGTTCCGTTTCCGATTAAAAAGCGTACTGCACCTCCGGGAGCATAAAGAAAAGGCCTGCCGGGACGAGGTGGCCCGCTGCATACAGTTGTTAAATTCCGCTCAAAAGCGTGAAAAGGTAATATTTCAACAAATCCTTGAATTGCTGCAAACGCAAAAAAAAATGCAGGAAGGTACGATTACCGTATCTGCGCTGCTGCTGACGGCTGATTATCTTCACTACCAAAAAAAGCAGCATATCTTACAAAAACAGCTTGTCCGCAATAAAATGAACGAGCTGCAGGAAGCCCGGGCAAGGCTTTTTGAGGCCATGAAGCAAAAAAAAATAATGACAAAATTAGAAGATAAGCAGTTGAATGAATATAACTACGCGCAGGCCAGAATCGAGCAAGCCATCCTGGATGATTTAGCCAATCGTACGCTAAAGAGGTAATTAAATGAGTAAAAAAATATTTTCCGTAAAATTTGTGGTGTTATGTTTAGTTGCGGTGATAATTGGCGGGCTTTGGGCGGCGAACGCCGCAGGCTTTATTCAGCTCAAAGATTACGCTAAAAAAATCCCTTTAGTCAGCACTCTTTTCAAGGATCCCGTTCGGGAGGAAAATAATATCCCCATAATTTCCCCGGTGGAACAGGAAAACCAGGACTTGAGAAACCAAATCAAAGCCCTGGAGGAAAAGATTCTGGCCCTTGAGGGAGAAAAAGTGAAGTATTTAGAACAAATTTCCCAAATGCAGCAGGAAACCAGCGCCTTAAACTCGTATAAAGCAAATACAGAAAAATTTATCGACAACTCTAAGCAATTAGCCGAGTATTATAAGAAAATGAAACCGGAAGCGGCAGTTTCGATCATGAATAATTTAGATGATTCAACTGTTTTAGCCATTTTGCTTCTTTTGGATCAAGAACAAGCCAGTAAAATATTGTCATTAATGGACCCGCAGCGCGCGGCGCTTCTTTCACAAAACATACTGGGAGAAACCAATAGTTTTGAATAAAAAACTACTCTTTGAAAGGAGGTGAGAAAATGGAAATAAACGCGGCGCTTACTGCGGAAATTACCAAACCCCAAAAGGCTGACCCTCAGCGCAGCGAAGGAGAAGCCGGAGAATTTGCCGATCTTTTATTAACGCTGCTGCCGGGTTTGAACAATCTCATGACGCCGTTTTTAAATCCCGGCCCCAACAAGGCGGGAAATCAGCTTGCCCCGGAAAATCAAGGTACCGGACAAGCCCCGGTTATCCAGGCCGGTCAGGGTAAACAACAGGCCATAAACTCTCTTGTCCATGTGATGCCGGGGGATGAAATACCGGAAATCGTCACCGCAAATCCGGCGCAAAAGCCAACGGTTTCCGGGGCGCAAACCGGCGGCCCGCAGAATGGGTCCGTCCGGACCGGCTTTCCGCCGGAAAACCCGGCCGGGACAACTTTAGTGACACGGGCAGATACGCTTGCCGCTCCCGAGGCCGTTACGGTGAGCAGTCCCGTTCCTCTTCCATCCGGAGCCGCAAACGTCACTCTTACCGGACAGCCGGAAACAGCAACGATGACCGGCAGTCAGAATCCCCAGCCGGAAGCGGAGGCGGTCATCGACGGGAGCTTCAACCCCCGTCAGGTAAATGCGGCCGACAAAAACCCCGCTCTTCAACAGGAGCCTATAGCGGCTTTAGCCGCAGACGCCATCAGCAGCCCGCTCTCCGAGATGAAAAAGGCGGACAGCATCCGGCAGGAAACAGGACTTGCACAATCTGATACAAACGATATTGATATCGGCAATAGCGGGAAGAAAACAGTTCGGCAGGGAACTAACGGAGAGCTTGGCAAAAATCCGGGGAATCTATTTGAAGCCGGTTTAACCAACGAGAAAACGGTGTCGTTACAGGAAAACCCCTCCGATGAGCCGACAGCTTTTATCCAAAACCTGCCGGAACAAAAGCCCCAGGAATTAAAACAGCCCGGGGAAGCCAAAGTACCTGTCGGCGAATTGCCCAAGGAGCTGCCCAAGCTGATAGAAAAAGAGCTGGGATTCGAATCCCTCAAAGCGGGAACGAAGGAGGTCACCATCAAACTGGAACCGCAGGATTTGGGAAAGCTCACAGTCAAACTTAGCGCCTCTGAGGGGGTCGTTTCGGTGAAAATCATCACCGAACATAACCAGATCAAGAATTTAGTGGAAAGCGGGCTGCAAAACTTACGGCAATCCTTCACAGATCAGGGCATCCGGTTTGGTCACATGGAAGTGGAAGTTGGAAACCAGTTTTTAAACCAACAGCAACAACAGCACCAACCTAATTGGTTCCAGGAAAAAAACGGTTTTCAGCAGCCCGGCGCTTGGTTTGATCAGGCGGAGTATGGAACAGAAGAAGAAATCAGACCTTTGACAAATCATACGGGACTGACAGGTTATAGCTCAGTAGATTATATTGCCTAGAAAGGAGTAATGAGTATTATGTCGGTAACAGGCGTTACGGGTACTGCCACCGCGACAGCCAGCGCGTTCAGCAAGACCTTGGGGAAAGATGATTTTATCAAGCTGCTCCTTACCGAATTGAGGTATCAAGATGCGACAAACCCCATGGATGATAAGGATATGATAGCCCAGATGGCTCAGTTCTCCAGTCTGGAACAGACCCAGAACTTGAATGCCAGCATTGAAAGACTTGCGGTTCAAATGGGCCTCAACACTATTTTATCGGGAGTCAACCTGTTAGGAAGAGAGATCACGTATGACCGGGGCGACGGAGAATCGACAGGGATAGTTACCGCTCTCAAGCAACTTAACGGCTCATACCAACTGATGGTCGGCGATACGGACGTGCTTTTTTCCGAAATTATTGAAATTGGGTAGGTGAGTTTTGTTGGTGGAAAAACCTTTTATTATGAATCAACCCATCCAGCCTATTAAAAAAACCTTCAGTACACCCGGGGGCGAAACCGCAAAGGCTAAGACGTCTTTTGATCAGATGCTGCAAGAGCAGCTCCGTCAAAGCGGGGACATCAAATTTTCCCGGCACGCCCAGGCGAGGTTGGATACCCGCAACATCATTTTGACCCCGCAGACCTTGAGCCGTCTGGAGGACGCCGTGCAAAAGGCCCAGAGTAAAGGGTGCAAAGAATCGCTGGTGGTCGTGGATGATTTAGCTTTTGTCGTAAGTATCAAAAACAAAACCGTGATAACTGCCGTGGATGGGGACAACCGAAGGGAAAACGTTTTTACCAACATCGACAGCGCGGTGATCAGTTAGGGGCTGGACCTCTTTGAGGAAGCCCTGGCCGATGAACGACAGGATTCGGTCTATGGAACAATTCGAAAAATAAGGAGGTCATTTACTATGATGCGTTCACTTTTTGCGGGTGTATCGGGTTTAAAAAACCACCAGACCCGCATGGACGTGATTGGCAACAACATTGCCAATGTAAACACCATCGGTTTCAAGAAGAGCCGGGTGACTTTTCAGGACATGCTGAGCCAGACAATGCGGGGGGCGTCGTCACCCACGACTACCAGGGGCGGTACTAACCCCATCCAGGTAGGGTTAGGAATGACCCTCGCCTCCATTGATACCATCCAAACGCCCGGCAGCCCTCAGTCGACCAGTAAGAGTACCGATCTGTCCATCGAGGGAGAAGGCTTCTTTATGCTTGGAGAAGGCAACAGAACTTACTACACCAGGGCCGGCAATTTTGAGTTTGACGATGACAAAAACTTTTACAATGCCAGTAACGGGATGCTGGTGAAAGGATACTTGGCTGATGCGAACGGAAACATCAGTACAAATACGGAAATCGCTGATATAAACCTCTCCGCTCAGGTTTCTTCCCCCCCGAAGGAAACTACGTTTATTACTTATAGCAAGAACCTGGATTTTACCGCCACGCCGTTAACAGGAACGGCTAGCGCCGGTCATACCGTCGGAACTCCAACAACAGTACCGCTTAACCCGGCTTCTTTACCCATCACGAGCGTTGACATCACCGGATTGACCGAAGGCACACCGACCACAGGCGATTATCATGTTGACTATAGTACCGGCACTGTGATTATTCATGATGCTGTCGCCACTGGGACATATCCTATTAATTATACGATGTCGAATCACTTCTCGCCGATGAAGGTCTTTGATTCGTTGGGCAATGACCATATGCTGACGGTGTATTACACCAAAACAGCTAATCCCAACGAATGGCTGGTTACTTCCAAAATAGACGATACGTTCCTTTCGCCTGGCAGTGGAACAGGACTTCTGACCTTTGACCAGAGCACCGGCAAATTAACTACTTCCGCTGTCAGTCATGCAACTACTACCATCCCAGGTGTGGACCCGATAAACATTGAACTGAAATTTGGCGATATAACGCAGTACGCCGCTGATTTTACGGCCCTAGGCATTAATCAGGACGGTTACGAGCAAGGTTATCTGGACAGTATCAGTGTCGATACCAGCGGGGTCCTTACCGGCAGCTTCTCTAATGGAAGAAGCCGCAACCTGGCCCAAATAGCCATCGCGACCTTTCCTAATCCGAGCGGTCTCCTGAAAGCGGGCAATAACATGTTTACAGTATCCAACAACTCAGGCGAGCCGGACAAAGGGATACCCGGTATTTCCGGACGTGGCATCATCAAACCCGAGAGCCTGGAAATGTCCAATGTCGACCTCTCCCAGGAATTTGTAGACATGATCATAACTCAACGCGGTTTTCAGGCCAATTCCCGGGTTATTACCACTTCCGACTCGATTTTGGAGGAATTAGTGAACCTGAAAAGGTAATATGTTCTAGTGCCCCCCACCCCATAGTTTTGGGGTGGGGGGGTTTTAAGAAGGAGGAGATAGAGTGATAACCTTAACCAGGCTAAATGGTTCTCCTATTATCGTAAATATAGACTTGATCGAAACGGTAGAGCCGACCCCGGATACGGTCATTACCTTCGCCACAGGGAAAAAATTGCTGGTAGCAGAAGATGTCGACACCGTGATTCAGCGCGCTGTCGAATACAAAAGAAAGATCCATTATTTCGCTGATTACCAGATAAAGGAAGAATAAGAGCTTATGGATTTATCTACAGTATCCGGAATTATTATAGGGATTGTTTTAATCATTGTTTCGATTGTTACGGAAGACAGCCTCCTGACTTTCTGGAGTTTTTCTTCCGTCTTGGTGGTTGTAGGAGGTGTTCTTGCCGCAACCCTGATCAATTACCCGTTGTCTCGTGTTGTAAGTTTGATGAAGATTGTGAAGATCGCCTTTTGGGAACAAAAGCAGGACCCCGTTCTGATCATCCGGACGATGGTCCACATGGCGGAAATTGCGAGAAGGGACGGCCTGTTATCCCTGGAAAACGCAGCCGAGGAAGCGACCGATGATTTTTTAAAGAGAGGGCTGGAATTAATTATCGACGGCGCAGACCCGGAGCTTGTCCGTGACATTTTGGAAACAGAACTGGAAATGATGGAGGAACGTCATAAAATAGGCGCCGGGGTTTTCGAATTTATGGGGGTGTGCGCTCCTGCTTTCGGTATGCTGGGTACGTTGATCGGTCTGATCATGATGTTAAAAAAAATCAACGATCCCGGCGCTTTGGGTCCTGGAATGGCTTTAGCCTTAATTACCACATTATACGGTTTGATTTTAGCCAATCTGATCTTTGTGCCTATCGCCGGAAAATTAAAACTCCGCAGCAATGAAGAAAGCCTGATTAAAGAAATCATTGTCGAGGGCGTTCTGTCCATTCAAGCCGGGGAAAACCCCAGGATCGTCAAAGAAAAAATGAGGGCGTTTCTGCTCCCCATAGATAAAGAACGGCTGGATATGCCAGAGGAAAGAGGTTGAACCCCGGTGAGAAGGCGAAAAAACAGACGCACCGAATCAAATACTCCAACCGCCTCTTGGCTGCTTACATACGGCGATATGGTTACGCTCTGTTTGACTTTTTTTGTTCTGCTGTATTCTTTCTCCAGCCTGGATACGCAAAAATTCAAATCCCTTGTCATTTCCCTGCAAAGCGCTTTGGGCGCCAATGGAGCGAATATCAGCCTCATCAATGGATACCCGGGTGAAAAATTGTCCGGGGAAGAAACGGTCCAAGTGACCCTCGATAAAAACCAGGTGCAAAACTATCTAAAGTATGAGCAGGAAACAAAAGAACTTGAACGGATCAAAAAAAGTCTGTCCAGCTATCTGCAAGAAAAAGGCCTCAGCGCTAATATCACCATCAGCATAGAAGAACGGGGACTTGTCCTGCGGTTTCAGGATTCCATACTTTTTGAAAAAAGCAAAGCCGATCTGGTTTCAAGTTCTGTGACGATCTTGGCCCAGGTGTCTGAAATCCTTCAGGGTGTAGACAATCCTATTCGTATTGAAGGTCACACCGATGATTTGCCCATTCACACGCCCCAATTCCCCTCTAATTGGGAGCTGTCAACCAGCCGCGCCACTAATGTCTTGCGTTTTATGACCGACCGGGGCGTTGACGCCCAAAGGTTATCGGCTGTGGGTTATGGAGAATTCCATCCGCTTAACGCAAATGATAGTGAAGCCAACCGGAAAAAAAACCGCCGTGTTGATATCGTTTTGATCCGAGATAGTCTAAGGGTGAATGAACCTCGTTGAAAAGGAGTGCTATGAAATTGGGAAAACTGAGAAACATTATTATTTTCGCCTCGTTAATGGTTGTTCTAATGGCAGCCTCTGGGTTTTGGGTCTATAAAATGACTTTATCAAGTTCAGGAGCCGCTGTGAATGATACCTTGGGCCCTATTTATGAAACGGAAGAAATCACTGTAAACGCCGCGGAATCTTTAATACATTACGTCAAAGCGCAATTTGGCATTGAAGTTACAACGGAAAAGACGATAAAAGAACTAGAGAAGAAGCTGCCGCTGCTGCAGGATACTATTATTACAATCCTGTCCTCAGAGCCGTTGGAAGTCATGAATACGCCCCAAGGCAAAGAAGCTCTGAAAGCCAAGATGGTTCAGGAGATAAATAAATTCCTGAGTAAAGGAAAGGTAACGAGGATTTATATAAAAAATATCATTTTTAACTAACTTGTTATAAAGTTGAAGAGGCCTTATAAAAAGTTGAACATGCCGGGGGGGTGAGTCGAGTGAGCGAGGTACTGTCACAATCGGAAATTGATGCTTTACTCTTTGCGTTGCAATCGGGTGAAGTTGATGTAGAGGCAATCCGCTCTGAAGATAATTCAAAAAGGATCCGTGTTTATGACTTTCGCCGTCCAAATAAATTTTCTAAAGACCAACTAAATACCATTGAGGTGATTTACGAGAATTTTGGCCGACTTTTAGCCACCATGTTATCAGGTAGCTTGCGGAGCCGGGTCATCGTCAAAATTGCCTCGGTAGATCAGGTCACTTATGAAGAATTTATCCGTTCTATCCCTAATCCTACTATTTTAAGCATATTCTCTTTGGCTCCCTTGGAAGGCAAGGGGATCCTGGAAATCAACCCCGTGATTGGTTTTAGTATTATTGACAGGCTTTTTGGAGGCCCGGGACTCAGCACCATCAAGGGAAGACCCTTGACAGAAATCGAAAAAAACGTTATGGAACGGATGTCCGAAAAAATATTATTTCTCTTCAGAGAGGCGTGGCATAGCTTAATTGATGTGGAGGCTTTTCAGGAGAATATTGAAATCAACCCTCAGTTTACCCAGGTCGTATCGCCGCTGGAGATGGTCGTTATTGTTACCCTTAACATCCAAATCGGCGATACGGAAGGACTAATAAATATCTGCATTCCTTGTTTGATGCTGGAAAGCATATCCGGGAAACTAAACACCAAGTTCTGGTTTACCGGTACGAACCGACCCGCCTCGGAAGATAAATCGTCAAACGTGCAAAAAGTAATCAAGGATACGCGAATCCCCTTTGCCGTAATCATGGGCACAAATACGATCACTGTCAAAGATCTACTGGAATTACAAGCCGGTGACGTAATTAACCTGGACCGCGGCAAGGAACATGACGTAGACATATATGTCGGATCTCAACTAAAGTTTTACGGTAAGCCTGGAGTCGTTGGCAACAGGCTGGCAGTACAGGTTTCTAAGCTTTACAAAGAAGGGAGTGAGGATGATGAGTAGTATTTTGTCACAAGAGGAAATCGACGCTTTATTAGATGACAATTTTTCTTCTGATATTGACCCCCAAAATTCACAAGATAGTCTTAGCTCGATGGAAGAAGACGCTTTAGGGGAATTGGCCAATATTTCCATGGGAACAGCCGCGACAACCTTGTCATCACTGTTGGGGAAAAGAGTCGAAATTACGACTCCCCATATTGTGATCACAAATATCCTGGAACTCCGGAAAAATTACCCCCGGCCCTATGTAGTTGTTGACGTTAACTACAACGCCGGATTGAGGGGCACCAATATCTTCATTATCAATACTTACGACGCGGGGATCATTGTAGATTTGATGATGGGCGGGGATGGCACCAATCCGCCGTTGGAATTGAATGATCTCCATCTTTCCGGCGTGAGCGAGGCTATGAACCAAATGATGGGGTCTTCCTGTACGTCGTTGTCGCAGATTCTGGGCAAGCGGATTGATATTACGCCTCCTTCGCTGGAACTCTTTGACCTGAGTAAACAAGAGATCATGGGCGGGGATGATAAAATCGTTGTGAAGATAGCGTTCCATATGGTCATACAAGGATTGGTCGACAGCGAAATGATGCAGCTCATACCCGTGCCTTTTGCCAAAGAAATGGTGGCCGAGCTGTTGGATAAAAACGATATACCTAGTTATAAAACAAGTAAAAAGGAAGACGGTAAAACTTCAGCGGCTCCAAAGAAACAAAATAAGGACAAAGCGGCCGCCCCCCGGCAGGTTCCCTTTTCGCAGCCGCAAAATGCCGCGCCTCAGCCGCCAAACGTTATGCCTCAGCCGCCAAACATTATGCCTCAGCAGCAGATCCCAATTGCCAAGCATCAGGTGCCTGTATCGCCTATCCAATTCACAGCGTTAAGTGAAGAGCCCCTAACGAATGTGGAACTACCTAATCTGGGATTGATTCTCGATGTGGGACTTCAGCTTTCGGTGGAATTGGGAAGGACTCATAAAAAGATCAAAGAGATACTGGAGCTTTCCGTAGGATCCATCGTCGAACTGGATAAACTGGCCGGCGAGCCGGTGGATATACTGGTAAACGGCAAGCTGTTGGCGAAAGGCGAGGTAGTGGTCATTGATGAAAACTTCGGGGTCAGGGTAACAGAGATCGTATCTCCTATAGACCGGGTCAAAAATCTAAACAACTAAAGAAGAATCAGAAAGGGTGGATATGAAATGGCTTATAAAGTTATGGTTGTAGACGACGCCGCATTTATGAGGATGATGTTAAAGGATATTCTAACAAAAAATGGTTATGAAGTTGTGGGGGAAGCCGAAAATGGTCAGGTCGCCTTAGAAAAGTTTAAAGAATTGCATCCTGATTTGGTGACCATGGATATCACGATGCCGGAACTTGACGGGATCAGTGCGGTGAAGGCCATTAAGAAAATAGAAACTAATGCCAGGATCGTTATGTGCAGCGCCATGGGCCAGCAAGCTATGGTTATTGACGCTATTCAGGCGGGCGCCCGTGACTTTATCGTGAAGCCTTTTCAACCTGAACGGGTCTTGGAAGCCGTACAAAAAGCTCTTTCGTAAGGAGTAGGATTATGGAAACGGTCATGGAACTTCCCAGTGTCGGCGGCTTATTCTTTCGAATCCTGGCCAGCCTCCTGGTTATCATACTTTTAACATATTTCGTACTCAAGTTGATAAAAAAGCAGAATAATCTCAGGTTCAATCAAAAAGGCTGGATACGTGTTTTTGATTATCAGGCTTTGAGTTCCAATCGCGGGGTTTATCTAATGGAACTGTTGGATTCTGTTTATATTGTGGGGGCCAGCGAGGGACATCTGGGGATCATTAAAGAAATAGACCCTCAAGATGAAAAGTGGCTGGAAGTTAAAGAACAACTCCATAAGAACGACGAAATCATTTCGAACAGTCTGCAAAATATGATCGTGACCGGAATAAACCGTTGGAAAGCCAAGGATATCACCCCAACTACTGCGGAAAACCCTTTTAATTGGCAGTTGGACCAGCAATTAACCCGGCAGATGGAGCAGGTGAATCATCTGTACCGCCGGGCTGCCAAGGAGGAGAAGAAGGGTGAATAAAAGACGTCTTTTCCTTCTGTTGGCTGTCCTGCTCTTGATGATGTTTACAGCGGAAACGTCTGCCGCGCCTCTTGCGCTGCCAAAGATCGGGCTGGATGTGGGGTCTTCCGATCAACCCCAGGATATCGCGTTAAGCTTGCAAATTCTGGCCTTGCTGACCGTCTTGAGTTTGGCGCCGGCTATCCTGATCTTAATGACTTCCTTTACCCGCATCATAGTGGTTTTTTCCTTCCTCCGCAATGCTTTAGCGACTCAACAGATGCCACCCAATCAGGTTTTGGTAGGATTGGCTTTATTTCTTACTTTTTTCACCATGGCTCCTGTTTGGAGCGATGTCAATAAAAACGCTTTGCAGCCCTATATCCAAGGCGAAATTACCCAGGAGGACGCTTTTACCAAGGCTATGGACCCTCTGCGGGCCTTTATGATCCGGCAGACCCGGGAAAAAGATTTAGCTATGTTAGTTAACGTTTCCAAAATGCCGCGCCCGGATACCGCATCTGACGTACCCACCTATGTATTGATACCGGCTTTTGCCATCAGTGAGTTGAAAACCGCCTTTCAAATTGGTTTTGTCTTATACATACCGTTTCTGGTCATTGACATGGTGGTGGCAAGTACCCTGATGTCTATGGGAATGATGATGCTACCCCCGATGATGATCTCGCTGCCTTTTAAATTATTGTTATTTATCTTGGTAGATGGCTGGAATCTGGTCGTGCAGGCTCTGGTGACAAGCTTCAGGTAATTTAAATCTTTCGGGAATATGTCTTGAGATGAAGGTGTTATTATGAGTCAGGACTTCATTATATATTTAAGCCGTGAGGCTGTTTATACGATTTTGCTTTTGGCGGCGCCTCTTTTGGGCACAAGCCTTCTGGTCGGACTATTGATCAGCATTTTTCAGGCAACTACCCAGATCCAGGAGCAGACTCTGACCTTTGTTCCCAAAATCGTGGTCATTTTGGTTTGTTTGGTTATCTTTGGTCCGTGGATGCTCAACCTGCTCGTTAGTTTTACGACGAATCTATTTGCTGTCATTCCGGAAATTATGAAATAGAAGAGGCCGATTATGGAAATGTTGCTTCAATTACTTCAGGAAACCGACCGTTTTTTAGTTTTATCAGCGCGGTTTTCAGGTTTGATTTTTGCTCCGGTCTTTAACGCCAAAAATTTGCCGTCCGTCTGGAAAATATTTCTGATAATTATACTTTCCTTTTTTGCCTGGGGGATGGGAACCAGTCAGGCGTACGTTACTCCGGAGAATACAGTGGCTTATATGTTGGTCCTCGCCAGTGAAATAACCTTGGGGTTTTTAATGGCGCTCGTGATGCAGTTTGTTTTTGCCGCGATCCAACTGGCGGGAGAAATCATTGATATTCAAATGGGCCTGGGGATTATGAATGTTTTGGATCCCTTGAGCGGGCTGCAGACCCCGCTGGTGGGGAACTTTAAATTTATTTTGGCTATGCTGGTTTACCTGCAGGTAGACGGGCACCATCTGTTTATCCAAGCCATTATGGACAGTTACCGTTTAATTCCTATCGGGCATTTAGCCTTTCCGGGCGTTATGCAGTCCTATCTTCTTAGTTTATTTGGAGGGATATTTGTGATTGCGTTGAAATTGTGTATGCCTGTTATCGGTTCGTTATTAGTGACCGATATTATCCTGGGTATCATGTCCAGGACGATTCCACAGATGAATGTATTTATGGTGGGAATGCCGACAAAAATTTTATTGGGTTTCGGGATCATGCTAGCCACTATGCCCCTTTACATCTATCTTTTGAATTCTTTGATCGAAAACAGCCAAATCCAGCTTTACCAATTGTTAAAGCTGTTACAATAAAAAAATGGATCTACAATTATTTGCCGGTGAAAAAACCGAAACAGCTACTCCGCGAAGACGGGAAGAAGCCCGTAAAAAAGGTCAGGTAACTAAGAGTAACGAACTCGTTTCCGTTCTGGTCATTACTTTGACTTTACTGGGTATCCGGGCTTTGATGCCTGGTATGATGAGCGCTTTTCAGGATTTTTTCAGTCATGTCCTGACCTACACCCAAACGGACCTTTCGGTTGAAAAAGCTTTTCAGCTCTTGTTGGAAGTTCTCTACTTAATAGTCCGCATGGCGGCTCCCATTCTGCTGATCGCCCTGGTGGCCGGGTATTGTGCAAATGTGGTGCAGGTTGGTTTTTTATTTACAACCGAACCTCTTAAACTTGATGTCAACCGTTTGAATCCCGTCAGCGGGTTCCGCAGGATTTTTTCCAAACGGGCTTTGGTTGAATTAGTCAAATCTGTTGCCAAGACGGTATTAGTAGGATATGTCGCTTTCTCCTACCTGTGGAAACAATTGCCCGGGATCGCCGTGTTAATGGATGCGCCCTTTTACACATCCGTTAAAATGATTACTAATATAATATACGGAGCCGGTTGGCGCGTTCTGGGGGTATTATTTGTTTTAGCCGTGGCTGATTATGCTTTTCAGTTATACGACTATGAACAATCCCTCAAAATGAGCAAACAGGAAATAAAGGATGAGTATAAAACAATGGAGGGCGATCCGCAGCTTAAGGCTAGGATCAAAGAAAAACAACGCCAGATGTCGGCTCGCCGCATGATGCGGGACGTTCCCAAAGCGACTGTAGTTATCACGAACCCCACCCATTTTGCGATAGCTTTAAAATATGAGGAGGGCATGAGCGCACCTTTGGTGGTCGCCAAAGGGCAAGACCTGTTAGCCCAAAGGATCAAAGAACTGGCTTCCGAAAACAGCGTGACCATCGTCGAAAACGTTAACCTCGCCAGGATCCTCTATAAACGCGTAGAGATCGGGATGATGATTCCGGCAGATTTATACTCCGCCGTAGCTGAAGTCATTGCTTATGTATATAGATTAAAGAAACGGATTTAGGAGATTAATCTATGTCAACCATACCTATGTTAAGAAGGGTAACAAAATATACGGATGTGCTGGTCGCTATCGGGATAATCGCTATCGTGGTGTTAATGATTATTCCGATCTCGGCTGAATTATTGGATATCCTGATTGTTATAAACATTACCCTGGCGATGATCGTCTTGCTGGTGGCGATGTATAATAAAGAACCCCTGGATTTTTCAGTATTTCCTTCCTTACTTTTGGTAATGACCCTCTACAGGCTGGCCCTGAACATATCTTCCACCCGGCTGACGCTGCTCTATGCCCATGCCGGCCAAGTGATCCAGCAATTTGGCGCCTTTGTGGTGGGAGGCAACGCTTTTGTAGGGTTTGTTATTTTCTTGATCCTGGTAGTGATCCAGTTTATTGTCATTACCAAAGGCGCCGAACGTGTGGCCGAAGTGGCGGCCCGCTTTACATTGGACGCTATGCCCGGCAAACAGATGAGTATTGACGCCGATTTGAATGCGGGATCAATTACTGAAGAGGATGCCCGGAAGCGCAGAATAAACATTCAGCGGGAAGCTGATTTTTACGGAGCCATGGACGGCGCCAGTAAATTCGTGAAGGGCGACGCCATAGCCAGTATCGTCATCACCATCATCAATATTCTAGGCGGCATGGCGGTAGGGCTTTTACAGCAGGATATGGGGGGGATCGCCGAGGTTGCTTCCACGTATACCCTTTTGACTGTGGGGGACGGACTGGTATCCCAAATCCCGGCGCTCTTATTATCCACCGCTACCGGTATTATCGTAACCAGGGCCGCTTCCGATAACACGTTAGGCCATGATATAACGGGACAAGTGTTTTCCGACCCGCGGCTCTTAGCTATCGCCGCAGGTGTGCTCATTGCCCTTAGTTTGGTCCCCGGCTTACCGATGGCTCCCTTTTTCATAATTGGGTCTGTTCTTGCTGTTCTTGCTTTTTTGTTATACAGATCAAAAAAAGAAATCCAGCAGGTGCAAAAAACGGAAGACGCGCTAGCTGCTGCCGCCGAAACAAAAAAGCCGGAAAATGTGTTTTCCTTATTACATATTGATCCCATTGAATTAGAATTGGGTTATGGTCTGATCCCTCTGGTAGACAATAAGCAGGGCGGGGATTTGCTGGAGCGTGTGGTGATGATCCGGCGGCAATGCGCTCTTGATTTGGGCATTGTTGTGCCGCCCATACGTATCAGGGATAATATGCAGTTGGCTCCTAATACCTATATCTTAAAACTACGCGGCATCCCTTTGGCCAAAGGCGAGATCATGATGAACCATTATCTGGCTGTGGGAGCTGACGATAAATTATCCGGCATCCCCACAAAAGAACCGGCCTTTGGTTTACCGGCCGTATGGATTGGGGAATCCGTGAGACAACAGGCGGAACTGGATGGGTTTACAGTTGTTCACCCGCCTTCGGTATTGGCGACGCATATCACAGAATTCTTAAAACGGAATGCGCCTGAGATCCTGTCCCGGCAGGATGTCAAGGCGTTGATCGACAATATCAAAAAAGATTATCCCGCGGTGGTGGATGAAGTCATACCCGGTCTTCTTTCCGTTGCGGAGGTGCATAAAATACTGGCTAATTTGTTGAATGAACGGATTCCGGTGCGGGATATGACCACCATTTTAGAAGCATTGGGGGATTGGGCTCCCCTCACTAAGGATCCGGATCTCTTAACCGAATATGTCCGCCAAAAACTAGCCCGCCAGATCGGACTGTTGTATGGGGATGAGAATGGAAAAATACTTTGCATCACTATGGATCCTCAGGTTGAAGAGTTGATCAAAAACGGTATTCAGACAGGAGATCACGGCGGTTATTTGGCTATTGATCCGGGAGTGGCTCAGAATATCATTAAAAAAATTGTCGAGTTGTTTGAGAAAACAGGATTGATGGGTAAACAGTTAGTCCTCCTCGTTTCTCCTCTTACCAGGATTTATGTCCGCCGATTGATGGAGAGAACTGCCCCGATGATTCCTGTTATCTCCTATAATGAAATTCCACCACACATGGATGTGGAATCTGTAGGGATGGTGAAGATCTAAATGCGGGTAAAACGTTTTGTGGCGGCGAATATGGAGGAAGCAACCAAACAAATCAAAAGTGAAATGGGCCAGGATGCTGTTATTCTTCACACCAGATATTTTAAAGAAGGCGGTATTTTGGGGCTGTTTAAAAAAAATTATGTTGAAGTAACGGCTGCTATGGATCATAAGGCAAGTGAAACCAAGTCCGGAATTGCCGAAACGGGAAAGTCTGCGCCAAACTACGGAAAAAGAAACGGCTTCGATCTGGGTTATGAGCTTATGGAAATGAAATCCATGATGAATGAGATGACCAGCCTTCTGGAAACCAAAGAGCACACTTATCATTTCCCTAAACTTGGACAAAACCTTTATGCCCAGTTGATTAAGCACGAGGTTGAGGATAAAATCGCGCAAAAGATCGTAAAAAACGCCTTGGGAGAGCTGGCTGTCTATCCTCAGGTTTCCCAGGAGTATATCAAAAGCGTTTTAGCGGAAACCCTTCTCAAGCCTTTAAAGAAAAGCCAACCCATCAGCTTCGAGCATAAACTGAATAAGCCTCTGGTTTTCCCTTTAGTCGGGCCTACCGGCGTCGGCAAAACAACGACGATCGCCAAATTAGCGGCCAATTATTCTTTGCTGGAACATAAAAAAGTTTCTCTTGTAACGGTGGACACTTACCGCATTGCCGCGGTGGAACAATTAAAAACCATCGGCGATATTATGCAGGTGCCTGTAAGAGTGGTATATACGCCCGTTGAACTTAAAGATTGTCTGCAAGAATTATCAGACAGTGATATTATATTTGTAGATACTGCCGGAAGAAGTCATAAAAACTCGCTGCAGATCTCAGAACTTAAAAACTACTTGGAAATTGCCCAGCCGGACGCCACATACCTGGTGTTGTCAAGTACCAGTAAATATACTGATATGACTGATACGATCAGAGCGTATCAGGAAATGAATATCAGCCGGATTATTTTTACAAAGCTGGATGAAACGTCTTTTTATGGATCGATTTATAACATTGCCTGCAAAGACAAATATTCATTATCTTATTTTACCAACGGCCAAAACATACCTGATGATATCGAAATAGCTGATCCGGTAAAGCTTGTCCATTTACTTATGAAGGAGTATCATTTATGAATAATCAAGCGGATATCTTACGGGTTATGGCGCAGCGCATGAAATCAGACCTAAAGACCCAAATATTGGGACAGGATCAAAATAAAACGCGGGTTATTACAGTTTGCAGCGGAAAAGGCGGGGTAGGGAAAAGCAACTTCGTTGTGAATCTGGGAATTGCTTTGGCTGGATATGGGCAAAGGGTGATTCTCCTGGACGCTGATTTAGGTCTGGCCAATCTGGATGTCCTATTAGGCATAGTCCCCTCCTATAATTTGGCTCATGTAATGGCCGGAGAGAAAACCCTGTCGGAAATCCTCTATGAAGGCCCTAACGGGATCAAGATCTTGCCCGGCGGGACAGGGATGCATGAATTGACGGACTTGACCGAATGGCAATTGGAAACGTTTCTGGCCAAGCTAAGTAAAATGGAGGGCGCTGCGGAGTATTTACTTATTGATACCGGGGCCGGTCTTTCCAAAACAGTGTTAAGCTTCACCCTGGCCGCCGACGAAATTATCGTTATTACTACAGTTGAGCCCACGGCTATAACGGATGCTTACGGTCTGATAAAAACAATACGCCAAAAGCGCTATCAGGGTAAAATCAACATTGTTGTAAACCGGGTGGCCTCAGAAGCGGAAGCCCTGGTGGTTTATAATAAACTAAAAATCGTCATCAACCGGTTCTTAAAACATTCCATTGATTATTTGGGCTGTCTGCGCGAAGACCCCAAGGTAGGCAAATCAGTCCAGGAACAACAGCCGTTTTTTTTAGCCTATCCTAATTCAATAGCCGCTCATGATATCAATACGATGGCCGCGAAAATCAGTAACCAGGCAGATCAGCAGGTGCAGAACAAGGGTATCAAAATCTTTCTCACCAAGGTCGCAGAATATTTTAGATAGGTGATAGATATGGATGTTCAAATGGACCTTAAACCCAATCAACTAGTAAATATTGAAATCTTAGATAAAAAAGGGGTTTCGTCGCGTTACCCCAGCCGGGTCGAAAACATCGGCGATCAGGAAATCGTGTTGGCTTCGCCTATTAAAAACAGAGTAGCCTTCTTCGTTCCCCCGGGCTCGGATATTAATGTCTGGTACTGGGATAAAATAGCGATCTATACTTTTACCTGCAAGGTAATCCGTAATATCAACAAAGGTATTCCACTGCTGGCAGTCGAAAAACCCCAAAAAATAGAAAAAGTGCAAAAAAGAGACCATGTCCGAATTCGAATTTCCATAGACGTTTTTTTGAGTTACACCGATAAAAACGGGGAATTCAGGGAAATCTGGTGTAAAACCAGGGATATCAGCGGGGGAGGGATGATGCTGGTTCTGCACAAGCCTTTGTTATCGGATATCGACGATCTCGTTAATATGGAGTTTAAATTGGATTCGGAATTGATCCAGACTAAGGGGAAGATCGTCCGGGATTCATGGGAATCAGACAGTGACGGCGTGGAAAGAAATATCGTTGGGGTGGAGTTTAAAGACCTAGCGAATAAAAACACCCAGGTTATTATTCAATATGTCTTTCAAAAACAGATTGAACTACGGCGAAAGGGGTTATTATAATTGACGGAATTTTCCTTGGTCGCCATCGGAACTTCCACCGGCGGCCCTAAAGCATTGCACGAAGTAATTCGTGGCTTGCCGGAAGGATTGAATACGGCTGTTATGATCGTACAGCATATGTCGCCCGGTTTTACGGTGTCTTTAGCCCAAAGATTGGACAGTATATCCCGCTTTAGAGTGAAAGTGGCCGAACACGGCGATGAGGTTCAAAAAAATCATGCCTATTTAGCGCCGGAAGATCATCATATGCGGGTTAGATCTGAAAATGGAAAACTGGTGATCAGGCTCGATCAATCTCCCGCAGTAAATGGTCACCGGCCCTCGGTAGATGTGATGATGCAATCTGTAGCGATGATCCAGGCGCCTAAGGTGGGAGTCATCATGACAGGGATGGGTAACGACGGGGCTAACGGAATGAAAGAATTAAAGAAATCGGGCGCTAGCACCATAGCGGAAAGCTCTGAAACGTGTGTTGTTTATGGAATGCCGAAAGCGGCCATACAATTAGGCGCTATAGATCATGAAGTACCTTTACACCAAATCGTCAGTTTCGTTGTCAGGGCGCTCAACAAAAAATAGGAGGTGTTTTTCTTGGATGTGAATCAGTACCTCGACTTGTTTCTTGAGGAGTCTATGGAAAATGTCCAAAATATTAACCAAAACTTATTAAACCTGGAAAATAATCAGGACAGATTTGACCTTTTAGACGAAGTATTCAGATCAGCCCATACCTTAAAGGGTATGGCTGCTACTATGGGGATTGATGCGATCACTCACTTGACGCATAAGATGGAAAATATCCTGGATAAGTTAAAGCAACGAAAACTTACCCTGAATGACAAGATGTTTACCTGTTTATTTAAATCAGTGGACGCTCTGGAAAATATGCTGGAGGAGATTCGGGCCGGAAATAAGCCGTGCGCTTCCGGGGAAATTATGGCTACGCTGGAGGCGTTTGAAAAAGGCGAGATTCCGCCGGATGAGGAAAATAAGGACTTCGGCAGCGGCGCTATGGTACCTGAGGAAGGACTGTTCAATGAATATGAAAAAAAGTTATTACAGGTCGCTCAGGAAAGAAATTTAACCGCCTGGAAGATCAAAATCCATGTGGATCAGGGGTGTTTGATGAAGGGCGTCAGAGCCTTCATGGTCTTTCGAAATTTAGAGACCCTGGGTGAAATTATCAAGGCGTTTCCTTCTGTTTCGGATATTGAAGACGAAAAATTCGACGACAGCTTCATGGTTGTGTTGATAACTTCCCAGCCGGAAGAAAAAATCCAAGATCAGATCCGTATCATTTCCGAGGTCATAATGGAGCAATGTGAAGAAATCAAACTTGACGACGGGGAAACCGGTAATGCTGATGCCGACGGGACAATTCAGGACTTTGAAGACTCCAAACATGACGTTGTGGTAAGCGATAAAAAACAGACGGTTCACCAAACAGTACGCGTTGATATCACGCGGCTGGATAAGCTGATGAATCTGGTGGGAGAACTGGTTATCAATAAAACAAGGCTGGAGCAAATCAGCAGCACCAATACCATGATTGGTTTAAATGAAACTATTGAACAAATCAATCGTATTACGACGGATTTGCAATCCGTTGTGCAAAATGTCAGGATGGTATCTATCGAACAGGTCTTTAACCGTTTTCCCCGGATGGTCAGGGATTTAGCCAGGGACTTGGGTAAAGAGGTCAATTTAATACTGGAGGGTAAGGAAACAGAACTGGACCGTACAGTCATTGATGAAATTGCCGATCCTCTGGTACATTTGATTCGTAATGCGGTCGATCACGGCTTGGAGTCGCCCCGGGAAAGAATAGCTCTCAAAAAAAATGCCGAAGGTATGGTCAGACTCTCCGCCAAACAGGAAGGAAATCATGTCATCATTGCGGTTGAAGAAGACGGACGCGGCCTTGATTTAGCGTCTATTAAAGATAGAGCCATCAAATCCGGCTTGATGACTTCAGCTCAACTGGCCGATATGGACGAGCCGAGCATCCTGAATCTTATTTTTGAACCGGGCTTCTCTACGGCTAAGGCCGTCACGGACGTTTCAGGCCGGGGGGTCGGGTTGGACGTGGTAAGAAGTAAAATACAGGCTTTGAGCGGGCAGGTATCGCTGGAAACAAAACCGGGGCAGGGCACCAAATTCACTGTGAAGCTGCCGCTGACAGTGGCGATAATTCAAGCCCTGATGGTGGGAGTACAGGATGAAACTTTTGCCATCCCGTTGGGTAATATTAATGAAACCACGGGTTTGGAAACGGGAGATATTAAAAACATTCAGGGTCAACAGGTGATGGTACTCCGGGGCCAAGTGCTGCCCTTGGTTTTCATTAAAAATGTCATGGCGGTTCCGGGTGAGCGGGTGGCGGAAGAGTTATATGCGGTCGTCGTTAGAAAGGGCGAACATCAGGTTGGTTTGGTGGTTGACGGATTGATCGGGCAGCAAGAGATAGTCATCAGTTCGTTAGGCAAACACTTATCCGGTCTGCCGGGGATTGCCGGGGCCTCGATCCTGGGTGATGGCAGGGTTTCTTTGATTTTAGATATCGCTACATTAATCTAAGGAGGGGATTGGAGTGGAAAACACTAAACAAGGCACTGGTCAGCAGGAAGTGCAACTCGTCGCTTTTAAATTAGAAGGAGAAGAATATGCGGTTGACATTCTTTCCGTACAGGAGATCATTCGCTGGACACAAATCACACGTGTTCCCAAAGCGCCTGTTTTTGTCAAAGGCGTGATCAACCTCAGAGGGACCGTCATCCCCATTGTGGATTCACGCGAGAGATTTGGGCTGCCGGATCAGGAAGTAACGGATACGACCCGTATCATTGTTTGCCGTCTGGAAGACGCGCCTATCGGTTTGACTGTAGACTGCGTTACTGAGGTGCTGCGTATCTCTAACGAACAAATCGAAAAGCCTCAGGTTGTTAACGGGATAGACAACCAGTATATCAAGGGTATCGGCAAAATAGACGGTCGTTTGCTGATTATTTTAGATTTGACCAGAGTATTGGATATTGACTTACATAAAGCGTAAAGGGGAAGATCAGTCATGAAGGATTTTTATGAACTGAATGAACTGCAACTTGACGCGCTGAAGGAAATTAGCAACATCGGGGCGGGAAATGCCGCTACCTCCCTTTCACAGATGCTGGGACGTAAAATCAACATGTCGGTTCCCAATGCTAATATCGCCCCCTTTCCTAATATTGTGGATTTTGTCGGGGGCGCGGAAATCGAGGTAGCCGGAGGCTATTTGCGCGTGGATGGCGAAATGCCCATGGGGATCTTGTTTATGATCCCCAAAGAACAGGTGTTCTATTTTTTGGATTTGCTTTTTGGCAATCCAATTGGCACATGTACCAATTGGGATGAAATGAAACAATCAGCCTTCAAAGAAATCGTTAACATTCTAGCAGGTTCTTATTTAAACGCTTTGTCTGTTTTCACAAATCAGGTCTATTCGCCGTCGGTGCCGGCTCAGGCTAATGATATGGCCGGGGCGATTTTGGGGGAAGTATTGCAGCAAATTGGCGAGGTCAGTGACCATGCTCTGGTTGTTGAAAACATTTTTATTGAGCAGGAAAGGCAGATTAAAGGACATTTCTTTTTACTGCCGGAACCAAAAACGATGGAATTGTTATTAAAATATCTAGGAGTGCTATAATGTCGATAGAACCCGTTAAAGTTGGGATGGCTGAATTTAAGACAGCATTACCACCATTAAGCCTTATCACCATCGGTTTAGGATCCTGTGTAGGGGTTTGTTTATGGGATAGCTTAATTAAAATAGGTGGGATGGCCCACATTATGCTGCCTGACAGCACACAAAGCAGAATTGTACAAAACAGGGCTAAATTTGCCGATACGGGAGTCCCCCTTTTGATTGAAGAGATGCTTAAATTGGGCGCTAACAGGGCGCGGTTGATTGCCAAAATTGCCGGGGGGGCCCAGATGTTTAATTTTCCCGGTTCCTCGAATGCCATGAGGATTGGGGAACGTAATGCGGAAGCGGTAAAAAAATGCCTGGAACAAGAAAGGATCCGCCTGATTGCCGAAGACATTGGAGGAAACTTTGGCCGTACTATCGAATTTTTTACCGATAACGGCAACCTGTTTATCAAAACGATAAATAAGGGACAAAAAAGAATCTAAACATGAGGATGGTCCTGTATGAAGGAACTCAACGAGCTATGGGAGAATTTTTTAACACAAAAGAAACCGGAGAGCAAAGAAAAACTCATCCTTTACTATATACCCCTCGTACAGAAAATTGCTAATAAAATGGCTTATTATTTGCCGAATCATATTGCGAAAGATGATTTGTACGGATATGGGGTTTTCGGGCTCTTCGAAGCCATAGACCGCTTTAACCCCCAGTACGGATGCAGCTTTAATTCGTTCGCCGCCTTGAGAATCAAAGGGTCCATCATGGACGGTATGCGCAAAGAGGATTGGGTGCCGGCTTCAATCCGTAAAAAGGCTAAGCTGATAGAGAAGGCTTATCAAAAATTAGAAATGGACCTGGGAAGAAACGCGAACGATGAAGAAATTGCCGCGGAATTAGGCCTTACACAGGCAGAATTCTCGCAGTGGCTAAATAGTATTCAATTTGTTACAATATTATCATTAGAAGAACCGCTCACCGGCGAAGAAGATTTAGTTCTTAGGGATAGTATCCCTAACAAGGAGAGCCCCGATCCTCTCCAGCTCTCGGAAAAAAGCGAGCTAAAGGCCTTATTGGCAAAAGCCGTAGGAGAGTTGCCGGAAAAAGAAAGAATGGTTATCAGCCTTTTTTATTATAACGATTTAGCCAACAAAGAGATCGCAAAAGTAATGGAACTTTCAGATTCCCGTGTTTCCCAACTTCACACGAAGGCAATTTTTCGTTTGCGCGGTAAGCTTTCCCGTGTTAAAAAAAATCAATTATTGTAATGAGGTGATTTTTATGGGGATAGAATCTTATGAAGGTTCTGCTGCGGCAAAAAAGTACACCCTGATCAAGAAAAAAGATAAAATATATCTGAATATCGAAAAAGACAGTACCGTTGCCTGTCCGGTCACTATTGAGCAGATATTTGCCGACTTGCAAAGAAGAAAGATTCCCTATGATCCCTATCGCATCGAATTCGTTTATAAGCAGGCTACCGGTGAGGAAGTTGAGATAGCCCCTTATATTGAGGGCGTCAATACCAAGCCCTGGCTTAAATTAACCGTTTTAGCCGATAAATTGAAATCCTATCTCGCGGTTTTTCCTTTCCCCGGCGGCAAGCCTGTTGATTTGTATGATCTTGAATCATTTTTAAAAGATCATAATATCAAGGTGGGGATAAAGACAAATTTGTTGCCCGTTATTATCGAGAAACAAACGGAGCACCGCGAGTGGTTGATCGCTGAGGGGTTTGGCTGCGTGAACGGGGAAAACGCGAAATTAATCTATCACTTTAATCCCAAGGGGATCAATATCAAGCCCCAGGAACTGGAAGATGGCAGCGTGGATTTTTATAATCTGAATTTGATTCAAACCGTTAACACCGGGGCTGTGATTGTAGAAAAAGTAGCCGCTACCGCCGGTATGAACGGAAAAAATGTTTATGGCGAAGAAACCCCGGCTAAACCGGGCAAAGATATCCGTCTGCCTGTCGGTAAACATACTGAAGCCGCCGATAATGATACAAAACTCATCGCGACCCGGGCGGGACATGTGGTATTGACTAATAATAAGGTCAGTATTTACCCGATCTATGAAGTCAAAGGGGACGTGGATTTTAATACGGGAAACATTCGTTTCCCAGGAAATGTAAAAGTTAACGGTAATGTGAATATGAACTTTGAGATAGAAGCGGCAGGCGATGTGGAAATAGCGGGCAATTTGGCCGGTACGGCTAAAGCGGAAGGCAATATCCAGGTAAAGAAAGGAATTGTCCGGGGTAAGGCTATTGCCGACGGCTGCGTCTATGCTAAATACATAGAAAATGGCACAGTGGATAGTGGAAACAGCGTTGTAATTACGGATGCGATCATGCATAGCAACACAAAAGCGGCGAAGAAAATCAGCGTCGGCGGGAAAAAAGGCCTTCTGGTAGGGGGCGCGACTAGTGCCGGCGAAGAGATTTCCGCGAAAAACATTGGCTCTCCTGTCGGAACAACAACTCAGATAGAGGTGGGGATAAAACCTGCCCTGCGGCAGGAGTATAAGGATCTTTGCCGCAATATAATCACGTTAACGGAGAATTATGACAAAGCCCGGAAGGTGGTAAGAACCCTGCAGGATATGAAGCTGAAGCAAGGCAAGCTTCCCCTGGGTAAAGAGGAGTTACTGAATAAATTTGGTCTTGTGCAGCAACAGATGCACCAGGAGCTTGAACAAGCCGCAGCCCGTAAACAAGAATTGGAGGAAGCGTTTATGGGGATGGACAGGGCCCGTATCCTGGTATCTGACACTGTTTATCCCGGCGTCAATATCAGTATGGGAAAATCAGTTTATACAGTACTGGAAGAAATGAAGTATTTATTTTTCTATCTGGAGGACTTAGATATAAAAATCGGCTCGCTGCACGGGAGAGGGGATGGGCGCCATGACGGTCAATCCCGTTGATTTACAGGTGCTCTTGCCGCAGGTTGGACAAATAAATAAAATCCAGAGGGTCCAGGAAAATCAACAGCAGATGGATCAGCAAATTTTAGGGCAATTAAACCAGCAGGAACTAAGAAACAAGCAAAATGTGATCAAGAAATCACATGCGGCTGAACAAAACAAAGTTAAAAAGGAAAATGAGGGGAAAAAGAAGGAAAATAAAAGAAAAGATCGAATTATGAAGGGGACAAGTGATCCTCAGGAATTGCAGGAATCGCCTTCTCCTTCGCCGGCCGATCCTGTGGGCAGCCTGTTCGATATTACCATATAGAGAGGATAAGGTGGTTGGAAGTTTTGAACGTATTTGAAGTGGCGGTATTTCTCCTTATACTTGTGGTTCTATATGTTATATTGGATAAAATGAAACGACTGCAGGATATTTATCAAAAGAGCTTAATTATTCAAAATAATATTGAAACGATGGTGAAGGAAAACTCCAAAATCATTGATATAATTACCGAGGAACTGGAAAGTAAAATAACCGAAGCCAATAATATTGTCAAGTATTTCGAGGATAATACTTTTATCGTTCCGGATATGAATGAGGGGTTGCCTCTTCCGGGAGGCAAGAATAAAAAGCCGGCCGCGGCCAAAAAAGGAAAAGAAGCCCCTCCCGACCCTGATATCGAACTTTTGGAATTATTAGAAGACGGACTCTCTATTCGGGAAATTGCCGAGCATTATAAAACGACCCAGGGTGAAATTGCGTTGAAACTGAACTTACTGCAAAAGCGTCATCTCCGCTCTCTGATAAGAAAATGAACGAGAGCGGTATTTTTTAGCAAATATCAATTGTCATGATGCGTTTATTTATGATATAATTTTTTCTGGTGTTAAAATTCACACGCCGACTGATTTACTGCAGGGGTGCCCTAAGGGGTCTGCGGCAAAGATGAGGGAAGGCGGAGGAATAACCGGGGAAGGAGGTGCAGAAAATGTCTGTCATTTCTATGAAGCAATTACTGGAGGCTGGCGTCCATTTTGGTCATCAGACCCGCCGCTGGAATCCTAAAATGGCCACATATATTTTTACGGAGCGCAACGGGATTTATATTATTGATCTGCAAAAAACCGTTAAAAAAGTGGAAGAGGCTTATGAATTTATCCGTAGTACAATTGCGGAAGGGAAACACCTTCTTTTTGTGGGTACCAAAAAGCAAGCTCAGGAAACAGTAAAAGAAGAAGCTTTACGTTGTGGAATGTACTTTGTCAATGAACGTTGGCTCGGCGGTATGCTGACTAACTACAACACTATTTTAAAAAGGATACACCGCCTTAAAGAGCTTGAAGTCATGCAGGAAAACGGAACGTTTGAGGTATTGCCGAAGAAGGAAGTAGCCAAATTAATAGCCGAATCGGAAAAACTGGAAAGATTTCTGGGCGGGATCAAGAACATGCCAGGGATCCCGGGAGCAATGTTTGTTATTGATCCCCGCAAAGAGCATATTGCTGTCGCAGAAGCCCGGCGGATCGGTATTCCCATCGTCGCTATCGTTGATACCAACTGTGATCCCGACGAAGTGGATTACGTGATTCCGGGGAACGACGACGCTATCCGGGCTGTCAAACTGCTTACCGCCAAAATGGCTGATGCCGTTTTGGAAGCGAACCAGGGACAGGTCGGTGATGAAGGGGACGAGAAAGATCCCCTGGATGAAGAAGAAAAAATCCAAGAGGATTAATTAACGGGTGACCGAAGGGGGAGATGGTCCCCCTCGGTCGTTTTTGTACCTGGCGGAAAGTATTGGTTTCCAGCGGCCCAGGCGCGGGTACCGGTTTGCGCTGCCGCCGGAACTTGGCGCAAGCCGTGTTTACCTTGTTTAATGGATATACTATAAACAAGTTTTTGTGAAGGGGGTCTTGATATGATAACACCTGCTATGATAAAAGAACTGCGGGAGCGCACCGGAGCCGGAATGATGGATTGTAAGAAGGCCTTAATGGAACAAGGCGGGGATATGGAAAAAGCCATTGAGTATTTGAGAGAAAAGGGACTGGCAGCCGCCGCCAAAAAAGCGGGACGTATCGCCGCCGAGGGGACTGTCGAAGCATATATCCACGGCGGAGGGCGTATTGGCGTGTTGGTGGAAGTAAATTGTGAAACCGATTTTGTCGCCAAAACTCAAGGCTTTAGGGATTTGGTAAAGGATATCGCCATGCAGATCGCAGCCTCCCGTCCCGAATATGTAAGCAAAGAAGAAGTGCCGGCTGAGGTCCTGGATAAGGAACGGCAGATCCTGCGAAAACAAGCTCTCAATGAAGGGAAGCCTGAAAAAGTCGTCGAGAAAATGGTTGAAGGCCGGCTCGAGAAGTATTATAAGGAAGCCTGTTTGCTGGAACAACCCTTCATTAAGGACAACGATATAACAGTTAGTCAGTTAATTATTAATAAAATATCTCAAATTGGAGAGAATATTAAGGTTCGCCGCTTTGCCCGTTTTGAATTGGGAGAAGGTATCGAGAAGAAAAAAGACAATTTTGCTGAAGAAGTATTGTCGCAAATAAAAGGCTGAGAAAAAAAGAGAACACAAAGTGTTCTCTTTTTTAAAGATAAAAAGGATTTTAGACTTTGTATGTAGAACAATGTGAGATTGGAGGAATTCTTCCAGATGGTCAAGCATAAGTATAAAAGAGTTGTTATCAAATTAAGCGGCGAGGCCTTAGCAGGTGAAATGGGTTTCGGACTGGAACAGAAGATCCTGGATTCCATTGCCCGTCAAGTAAAAGAAATCGTGGTTATGGGTCTGGAGATTGCCATCGTCGTAGGCGGGGGCAATATCTGGCGGGGAGTAGCGGGAAGCGCCAGGGGGATTGATCGCGCTACAGCCGATTATATGGGGATGCTGGCCACTGTTATGAACGCCTTGGCTTTACAGGATGCCCTGGAAAATCACAACATTCAAACCAGGGTTTTATCCGCCATTGAAATGCGTCAAGTCGCCGAACCTTATATACGCCGCAGGGCGATACGCCATTTGGAAAAGGGCAGGGTCGTTATTTTTGCCGCAGGCACCGGTAATCCTTATTTCTCCACGGATACAACGGCAGCGTTACGGGCCGCGGAAATCGAAGCTCAAGTGATCCTTATGGCTAAAAAGGTAGACGGGGTTTATGACTCGGATCCTGTCAAAAATCCTGACGCTTTGAAGTTTACCAAGCTGAGCTACATTGATGTTTTAAACAAAGGACTCGGAGTTATGGATTCTACCGCCACGTCTTTATGTATGGACAACAACATTCCGCTGATTATCTTTAGTATCCTGCAGGAGGGTAATATCAAAAAGGTCATTCTTGGGGAGCAAATCGGTACTTTCATAGGGAGGGAAGATTCTCATGATTAAGGAAGTCATCAATGAAGCTGAAGAAAAAATGAAAAAAACTCTTGAAGTGTTGCGTAAAGATTTTTCAACTATGCGTGTCGGGCGCGCCAACCCTTCAATATTAGAAAAAATCCAGATGGACTATTACGGGACTGTTACGCCCATCAACCAGTTAGCCAACATTTCCGCGCCGGAACCCCGTCTTTTAACTGTTCAGCCCTGGGATAAAAGCATCGTGCCGGCTGTGGAAAAGGCTATCCTGAAGTCGGATCTCGGTTTAAACCCCAGCAGTGACGGTAATATAATCCGTATCATTATCCCGCAATTGACCCAGGAGAGAAGGAAAGAACTGGCGAAAGTCACGAAGAAAAAAGCGGAAGAAACACGTGTCAGCATTAGAAATATCCGCCGCGAGCAAAACGAACGGATCAAAGGTTTGGAGAAAGCCAAAACTATCAATGAGGATGAAGGAAAAAGGGCTCAGGATGACATCCAGAAAATGACGGATAAATTCATTAAAGAAGTAGACCGCGTTTTAGATATAAAAGAAAAGGAGATCATGGAAGTATAAGTGATGGAATTTGAAAAGCTGCTTGGCAAAACTGAAGAGGAGGCCCGCCGGTACTTTCAGGATAAAGGATGGGCATACCGTTTTGTCTATACCAGCGATCCCTATAAAAACCGGCACGAACAGGACGAAAAAAGAATTATCCGGCTGCGGGGAAAAAACAAAGCCATCGAAATTCTCATTGGTTATTTTCAAAATCCTGACGCATAAAATATACCCCCTCTTAGAAGGGGGTTTTCCTGCATAAGGAGGTAGTTGTAAAAGATGTCTTCAATAATAAAAAAAATATTAAAGCAAAAAAGCGCCCCAAAAGGCCCCGACCGTACTCTAACAGGGGCGCTTCCGCGGCATATTGCTATAATCATGGATGGAAACGGCAGATGGGCCCAGGCTCGAAGTTTACCGAGGATTGCCGGGCATCGTGCCGGGATGGAAGCGTTCAAACGCGTCATTATCAGTTGTACTCAAATAGGGATCCCTTATCTGACGGTATACGCTTTTTCCACAGAAAACTGGAAAAGGCCTCAGGATGAAGTGGATGGACTTATGGGCTTACTGATAGAATATATAGAAAAAGAATTGAACAAGCTTGATGAAAAAGGGGTCAGGGTCAGAACGATCGGCCTGTTGTCAGGTTTTCCCGAAACCAACCGGCTCCTGATCGAAAAAGCGGTTTCCCGAACCCAGTCTAACAATAAGCTCAAATTGCAGATCGCCTTGAATTATGGGGGACGCGACGAGCTCGTCAGGGCTGTTTCCCGTATCGCCCAGGATGTCCGGCTAGGGAAGATTACCGCGGGGGATATTACGGAAAACCTGATATCCCAATATCTGGATACTGCTGGCCTACCGGACCCCGATCTGATTATTCGGACCTCCGGTGAAATGAGGCTCAGTAATTTTCTCCTCTGGCAGTCAGCCTATGCCGAGTATTGGCCGACGCCTGTATTATGGCCGGACTTTGGCGATCAAGAATTATACAAGGCTATTTCGGATTATCAAAACCGTCACCGCCGCTACGGCGGAGTTTAGAAAAAAAGGCGGGTGGCAAGATGTTATGGAAACGGGTCGTTAGCGCAATTGTCGGTATCCCTATATTTTTAGGGGCGGCATATCAAGGAAAAATCACTTTTTTAGCGGTTATTTATATTTTAACGTTACTGGCTCTCTTGGAATACGATCATGTGCTTCGCCGTACCGGCTGCAAGGATAACAAGGTACTGTTGCTGTTAAGCGGGCTCTTATTCCCCTGGATGTTTTACAGCAACTTGGCATGGGTAGGGCCGGCTATTTTTGGTTATATCCTGTTTTGTTTTATATACTATTTGTATAAATTCCCCGATTATTCCCCCGCTGATTTAGGGCTTGCCCTTTTGGGCATCGCCTATATCGCCTTCGGCTTTTCCCATTTGCTTTTGCTCCGCGCGGACATACAGGGTTTTTGGTTGGTGTCGTATGTTTTTATCGTGGTTTGGAGTACCGATACCGGGGCTTATTTTACCGGACTTTATTTGGGGAGACATAAACTCTCCCCGGTCATCAGCCCGAAAAAAACATGGGAAGGGTTTGCCGGGGGATTGTTATTCAGTATATTTGCGGTGTTCATATTTACCTATTATACACAATTTGATTTTGACCGTACCTTGCTTCTTATCACCCCTTTCATTTCGCTGTCCGGTCAGTTAGGCGACCTTTTTGAAAGCGCTTTAAAAAGATACGCCCGTATTAAAGATTCGGGGCGCATCATACCGGGGCATGGGGGCGTGCTTGACCGTTTTGACAGCGCATTATGGGCCGGACCGCTAACGTATTACCTGTTGACTATACTGGAAAGGTTGTAAACCGCCATGAAAACTGATTTAGAGCATTATGGCCTTCTACTCATGAAAATAGTCCTTCTTTTCGTCGTCATGGCTCTCTTTTATTTCGGTATAACCTTTGTAGTGCCGCTGGTTTTTACAGTGTCAGGGAATTTATTAGTGTATTTCTTGCCTTTTATTCTGGCGATGGTGATCGCCATCTTGATCGACCCTCTTGTGGATTGGCTGCAGGAGGCTAGGAAGATGAAACGGGGGGCGGCGGTAGCTATCACTCTGGTGTCGGCGTTGGCCCTGATTATCGCGGCTATCCTTTTGATTTCTTCCCGGTTGATTATTGAATTATCCGATCTCTATGCCCGTTTGCCGTCTTATACCCATAATCTCATAAATTACGGGCTGGGATTCTCCGAAAAGATTCGTTTATATATCTCCAATAATCCTCTCCCGCTGGAAGCGCAAGATGCCCTGCGCAACAATTTGCAGGCCGTTATCAGTAATTTGGCGGCCCTCTTGACCGGTGTGACCAACTTTCTTTTTAATCTCTTGACAGGGTTGCCGGCTTTTGTCACTATAATTATCATAATGGGTATCGCGACGTTTTTTATCAGCCGTGATAAACGCGCTATTTTTGGTCTGATCTATCGCCTGCTGCCAAGAAAATTCGTTAAACCGACCAGCGTAGTGATTGGTGAGATCAGTTCCGCATTAGTAGGTTTTTTCCGGGCCCAGTTGATTTTGATCAGTATTACAGGCTTGATAACCGTTGTGGGCCTTTATATCTTAGGTATGGAATATGCGGTAACGATGGGGATAGTGGTGGGGATATTTGACATCTTGCCGATCTTGGGGCCGGGTACGATTCTGGTGCCCTGGGCTTTACTGCAGTTTGCCTTGGGCTCCGTTAATTTCGGGATAGCGCTTTTGATCCTGTATGCCATTGCGGCAGGGATCAGACAGCTTCTGGAACCCAAAATACTTTCCAAGAATATCGGACTTCATCCCCTGGCGACACTGATGTCTTTATATCTGGGACTACAGTTTTTTGGGGTGGCGGGGATTATCCTGGGACCCTTTTTGGTCATTGTAGGGAAAGCCATTCTTAAAAGCAGGTCGTTAAACAACTAGCAAAAGGGGGACGGACCTTTTGGTCAAGAATATCGCGATACTGGGATCTACAGGTTCTATCGGAAGACAAGCTTTAGAAGTTGTGGATCAATTTCCCGAAGAATATCAGGTGGTGGCGTTAGCCGCTGGAAATAATATAACTCTTCTGGCCGAGCAGGCCAAAAAATACCGTCCGCGTTACCTGGCAGTCGCCTCACAGGAAGCGGCGGCCTCTTTAAGCTTACGGCTTGACAACCATAAACAGGAGATTTTGGCTGGAAATGAAGGCTTAGTGAATGTGGCGGGTTTAGACGGCATAGACTTATTATTGGTTGCTGTCAGCGGGATCAATGGCTTGCTCCCGACTTTGACCGCCCTGGAAAAAAAGACTCCCGTAGCCTTAGCCAATAAAGAAACCCTGGTAGCCGGCGGAAAACTTGTCATGCAAAAAGTGAAAGCCGCCCAAACCCCTCTTATTCCGGTAGACAGCGAGCATTCCGCCATTTTTCAGTGTATCGAAGAGGAAAATGCCAAGTCTGTAGATAAACTTCTGCTGACGGCCTCCGGCGGCCCCTTTTTACACCTTGCGCCGCAGGAATTGGCGCTCGTTACGCCGGAGATGGCTTTGCGCCATCCCAACTGGAAGATGGGCGCGAAGATCACCATAGACAGCGCCGCCCTGATCAACAAGGGCTTGGAAGTAATCGAGGCGCACTGGCTTTATGATGTTCCTTATGAACGTATCAAAGTATTGATACACCCCCAAAGCCTCATCCACTCCATGGTCCAGTACGTGGATGGCAGCGTTTTAGCCCAACTGGGTTTACCCGATATGCGCGTCCCCATCCAGTACGCCTTTACCTACCCCTATCGTTATAGCAATACTTTCCCTAAAATAGACTTTTATCAGATCCGGGAAATGAATTTTTATGCTCCCGACCTCCTTAAATTTCCCGGACTGCCTTTGGCTTATCAGGCCGGGACCATCGGAGGCACCATGACGGCCGTCTATAACGCCGCCAATGAAGAAGCTGTGCGTTTGTTTTTACAGGGGAAAATAAAATTCACGGATATTCCCGCGCTAATTGAAAAGACAATGGAGAAGCATCATAGTTTATCCGACTTCCAAGTAGAAGACGTCTTGGCTATCGACCAATGGGCGCGTTCGTTGGTCGCCCAAAAGGTTTATAAATCCTAAAAGGGGGAAAACAAAAATGCAAACCGCCGTTGCTTCGGTGATTATTTTTAGCATGATTATCTTCGTGCATGAATTCGGCCATTATCTGCTGGCAAAGTTCAACGGGATCCTGGTCGAGGAATTTAGTTTAGGTATGGGTCCCAAGCTTTTCAGCCGTAAATGGAAAGAAACGGTTTATTCCTTACGGGTCTTTCCCTTAGGCGGTTTTTGCCGGATGGCCGGAGAAGTCGGCAACGAAGGATATACGACTGCTCAAACGTATGACCCGCGGCGTTTCGATCAAAAACCGGTTTTTGCCAGAATGTCGGTAGTGTTAGCGGGGCCGGTGATGAACTTTTTGTTGGCCGCGTTGATTTTTGTGTCTGTTTTTACAATACTGGGTTTACCGCAAGGGTACTCTAATCAAATTGGCAGCGTTGTAGCGGGGGGGGCTGCCGACCGTGTCGGCTTAAAGGCCGGTGATAAGGTCATTTCTCTGGAAGGCCAAAAAATCGAAACTTGGGAGCAATTAGTCAACATTATTCATAATAACCCCGGTAAGGAACTGGACGTCACCGTTGACCGGGAGCAGACCACCTTGGGCTTCAAGGTGACTCCTCTGCTGGATGCGGAAAGCAAAGTAGGGATGATCGGCATCAGCCCGTCCCAGCCCCTTTGGAAAAAAATTGGTTTGTGGGGCGGGATCAAGGCAGGGCTTACGCAAACGTATACCTTTACCGCCCTGACCCTGGAAGGGATTGTACAGTTGGTTTCCGGGCACGCTTCTTCCGATGATATCGCCGGTCCGGTGGGGATTGTCAGGTTGATTGATGAATCCACCCGGTTTGGCTTGGTATATCTGGCTAATCTTACCGCCCTGATCTCTATCAGCTTGGGTTTGTTCAACCTGCTGCCCATACCGGCTTTAGACGGCAGCCGTTTGTTGTTTATGCTGATTGAAGCCTTCCGGGGACGTCCGGTCAGCCCGGCCAAAGAAAATTTTGTTCATCTCGTCGGTTTTGTGTTCCTGATGTTGTTAATGATTTTTGTAACATACCAGGATATCTTGCGGGTGTTCGGGTAGGGGGCTAAAATGATGGCGTCTGAAATACCGCGTCGCAAAACGAAAAACTTTCTGATCGGCGCTGTGGGGATAGGGGATACATACCCCATTTCCATCCAATCCATGACGAATACAGATACCCGTGATGTTCCGGCCACCCTGAGGCAGATCGGCAGCCTGAAAAATATGGGCTGTGAATTGATACGGGTAGCCGTCCCCGACCAGGAGGCCGCCGGGGCGCTCGCCGGGATTGTCAGGGGTTCCCCGCTTCCGGTGATCGCTGATATCCATTTTGATTATCAACTGGCCTTACGTTCCATCCAAAACGGGGTCCATGGATTAAGACTAAACCCCGGCAATATTGGGGCAAAATGGAAGGTGAGGGAGGTTGTCAAAGCGGCCCTGGAAAGAAAGACCCCTATCCGGATCGGGGTGAACAGCGGTTCCCTGGAAAAGAACCTTTTGGAAAAAGAGCAGGGGGTTACTTCCCGGGCGATGGTAGAAAGCGCTGCAGGTCATATCCGGATCCTGGAGGAGTTAGGCTTTGATCTGATTAAGGTGTCCCTGAAAGCATCCCATGTACCGCTGATGCTGCAGGCTTATCGGGAAGCCGCCCGAAAGTTCCCCTATCCGCTCCATCTGGGCGTCACAGAAGCGGGCCTGCGCGAAACCGGAAGCGTCAAATCGGCTGTCGGGATCGGAACGCTCCTGGCCGAAGGGATTGGCGATACTATCCGGGTATCGCTTACGGGGGACCCGCTTCCGGAAATAAAAATCGCCAAAACCATCTTACGGACACTGGGTTTACGTAAAAAGGGCGTGGAGATTATAGCCTGTCCCACCTGCGGAAGGACGCAGATAGATTTAGAGCCTATTGCCCGCGCCATTGAAGAGAAAACAGCCTTGTGGGAGGACCCTTTAACTATTGCTGTGATGGGCTGTGCCGTGAATGGACCAGGGGAGGCCCGCGAGGCTGACGTCGGTATTGCGGGAGGAAAAGGCGAGGGTTTAGTATTTGTAAAAGGAAAGATCGTCCGCAAAGTTCCCGAAAACGCGTTGCTGGCGGCTTTGTGGGAAGAAATAGAAAAAACAAAAGAAAAAGGAGTCTAAATCATGTACTTTTCAAAGTTGTTAGCGCCGACCTTACGGGAAACACCGGCCGAGGCGGAAGTAATCAGCCATCAGCTTCTGGTAAGAGCGGGCTTTATTCGTAAATCAGCTTCGGGAACATATACCTATTTACCCTTAGCCCAGCGCGTCCTGCAAAAGATCTCCGCCATTGTACGGGAAGAAATGGACCGCTCCGGCGGGCAGGAAGTCATGCTGCCCATTATCCAGCCCGCCGAGTTGTGGCTCGAATCGGGGCGTTGGCAGGTATACGGAAAAGAGTTGTTTCGCTTAAAAGACCGTCATGACCGTGATTTTTGCTTAGGCCCTACTCATGAGGAAATTATTACGGATCTGGTCAGGGGAGAGGTCTATTCCTACCGGCAGTTGCCTCTTTTGCTTTATCAAATCCAGAATAAATACAGGGATGAACGGCGCCCCCGTTTTGGTCTGCTGCGCGGCCGGGAATTTATTATGAAGGACCTGTATTCCTTTGACCGCGACGAGGCCGCTTTGGATATCAGTTATCAAAAAATGTTCGACGCCTATACCGCAATATTCACACGGTGCGGCTTGGAATTCCGCGCGGTGGAAGCGGATTCCGGGGCCATTGGGGGAAGCGGCACCCATGAATTCATGGTCCTGGCATCTTCCGGTGAAGCGGAGATCGTCTATTGCCCCCACTGTGATTACGCCGCCAATATTGAGATAGCGCCCTGCCAACCCTCGCTTGCGGCGGAAGAAAAGCCGCTGCCCGGCCAGTTGGTGGAAACCCCTGGGATGACAACGATAGAAGATGTTTCCGCCTATTTACAGGCGCCGCCTGAGCGCTTGATCAAAACGCTCTTCTATAAAGCCGATGAAGAGATCATTGCCGCGCTGGTGCGGGGCGATCGCACTATCAATGAGATCAAGCTGCAAAAGCTCCACCCCTCGCTTACTTTGGAAATGGCCGGCGCCGAAGAGGTCAAAGCTTTGACCGGCTGCGAACCGGGATTTGTGGGACCTGTCGGACTGAGCTTGCCAAAAGTTAAAATCTATGCGGATGAAGAGATAAAAACCATGAACAACGCGGTATGCGGGGCTAATAAGTATAATTATCACCTGCAAAATATCAATCCGGGGATAGATTTTCAAGTAACCGCTTACGGCGATATCCGGCTTATGGAGCCGGGGGAGCTTTGTCCAAAATGCGGGGGAAGTCTTTTTGTCGCCAGGGGGATCGAAGTGGGACAGGTCTTTAAACTGGGGACAAAATACAGTAAAGCCTTAAATGCCAAGTATGTGGATGAAAACGGCCAGGAAAAGCCGATTGTCATGGGTTGTTATGGAATCGGCGTAAGCCGCACGATGGCGGCGGCTGTCGAGCAAAATTATGATAAAGATGGAATCATCTGGCCCGCAGTCATCGCTCCGTATCAGGTGGTGATCGTGCCGGTATCCGTTACGGATCAGGCGATTTGGGATTATGCGCTCAAGCTCTATGAAAAAATGCGGCAGGCCGGCCTGGAAGTAGTTTTGGACGACCGGAACGAACGTACCGGAGTAAAATTTAAAGATGCGGACCTCATCGGCTATCCCATCCGCGTGACCATTGGAAAAAAGACCCTGGAACAAAACCAGCTCGAAATAAAATTGCGTAAAGAACAAGAGGTAAGGTTTATCGGGGAGGATGATATAATAGAATATATTAAAGAAAGTTTAAAAAGATAAGTCTGGGTTGGGAGGCTGAGTATGAGTATAACCGCTATTATACCCGCCTATAACGAGGAAAAGTATATCGGCGGTGTTTTAACGGTACTGGTCAATATCAGCGCAATCACGCAAATTATCGTTGTCAGCGACGGCTCTACGGACGGCACAATGGCGGAAGCTGCTCTTTTCGGTGTCGAAGCGATCCAACTCCCTGAAAACATCGGTAAGGGCGGCGCCATGGCTGTGGGCTTAAAGCAGGCCAGAAACGGGATTATTCTTTTTCTGGATGCCGACCTCATCGGTTTGAACCAAAACCATGTTTTGGATCTGATCCTGCCGGTCCTAAACAATCAAACCGATATGACGGTGGGAGTTTTTGAAAATGGGAGGTTGGCTACGGATATGGCGCAGCATATCGCTCCTTTTTTATCCGGGCAGAGATGTCTTCGTAAAGAGTGGTTATCACAGCTAAACGATCTGAAAGATGCGGGTTTTGCAGTGGAAACGGCCTTAACACAATATGCGTATCAGCATAATTTACGTGTGGCTCAAGTCAACCTGGCGGCCCTGTCCCATGTGATGAAGGAAGAGAAATTAGGTCTTTTAAAAGGTTTTGCCTACCGGATGAAAATGTATTGGGAGATAGCGAAAAACGCACGGATGGGGGGATAATTTATGAGTTATGAATTGATCGTATCTTTGCGTCTGCTGTTATCCACCCTTTTAGGGGGAGTGATCGGACTTGAAAGGGAGAGCCTGAATAAATCGGCGGGTCTTAGAACTTATACCCTGGTGAGTTTAGGCTCCTGCCTTATTATGATCACCTCCATAGAGATGTATAAAATATTTGGTCATGGTAGCGGAGGGGATCCGGCCCGACTGGCTGCCCAGGTGGTGAGCGGTATCGGCTTTTTGGGAGCGGGCGCTATTTTACACTCCGGGTTTAACGTGCGCGGACTGACGACGGCAGCTTCATTATGGGTGGTGGCGGGGATAGGTTTGGCCGTAGGGGCCGGACGTTATCTGACAGCCGTCGTGACAACAGTTATTGTCTTTTTTGTTTTGATGTATATGCCGCGGCTGGAAAACTATATACATAAGACCCATAAGCAATTAAAACAGATCGTCGTATGTATTGATGATAAACCGGGCCAGTTGGGACTTGTGTCCTCGGCTCTTGGATCCATGAAGATTCAAATCAATAATGTCGAGATGGAGAGTACCTCCAATGAAAACCAAATCAATATAATTTTTGAGGTGGTCATCCCCTGGAATGTCCAGACAGACGATATTATTGAAAATATTAATATTATCCAGGGTGTTTATAATGTATCCGTCAATTAGGAGGATATTTTAGATGTCGCTTGAACGATTGCTGGGCAATACTTCTGTCCCGCAAAATATGAAGGAATATTTGTCTTGCTGCAGGATTACAAAAATTCTTGTTTCCCAGGCCGACAAGGCTTGGGAAATCTATTTTCAATGCCCTTTCGCCCCGGACGGGAAAATGTTGGAAGGTTTAGATTCCCTGTGGCGGGAAGCTTTTGGCGATTCCTTTAGCCGTAAGTATCACTTTGAAATATCAACAACATATTCAAGCCTTGAGGCCCTTTATGAGAAAGCCTGGCCGGATGTTCTGGAAAAACTGTATAATTTGATACCCAGTTGCCGCGGTTGGTTGGCCGATGCGGTATACCGGGTCAGCGCCCCAACCTTGCAAATTATCGTCAAACGCGAAAGCGCCTGGGATTACCTGACGGCTCACGGTGTAAAAAATAAACTGGAAGAAATACTTCAAAATGAGCACCGGTTAACTGTGCAAGTAATCCTTGTTCTTGAAGAGGAGGCCCAAGACACTTCCGCTGACTTTGAGGAGATCGAAGGCCAGTACAGGGAGATGCTGGCCGAAACAGCAGCCCTCAAAAGCCCGGGGAAAAAACAGACCAAAAGGAAAAAAAATGGACAGGCCATCATCATAGGGAAAAAAATTGCCGGGCAGCCTGTTCCTTTACGGGATGTGGTGGAAGAAGAGAGAAGTATCATTATCAGCGGGTATCTTTTTAATTTGGAATATAGACCCCTAAAAACCGGGCGTACCCTCGTTTCCTTCCATATATCCGATAAAACCGATTCTCTGGCCTGTAAAATCCTGGCCGAACCAGACACTCTGGCCGCCCTGGAGAACAGCCTGGGCGAGAAAAAATGGTACTTACTGCGCGGAACTCTGCAAACGGACCGTTACACCCAGGAACTGACCTTGATGCCTTATGACGTCAGGGAAATAGAAACGCCCTGCCGCGAAGACACTGCGGAGGAGAAAAGAGTGGAACTGCATCTTCATACCAAGATGAGCGCTTTCGACGGGCTGGTTGGCATACGCGAGGTTATTTGCCGCGCCAAGGAATGGGGACATGCGGCGCTGGCTATTACAGATCATGGGGTGATTCAGGCTTTTCCGGAAGCGTATGAGGCCTCGGTTAAAATGAACGTTAAGTTGCTTTATGGACTGGAAGCTTATATCTTTGACGACGGGGCGCCGGCGGCAGTCGGTAAAACCCCCACGTATCACTGTATCATCCTGACGCTGAACCAGAGCGGCTTGCGTAATCTTTACGAACTGGTTACCCTCTCGCATATGAAGTACTTTTACCGTGTCCCGCGCATCCCCAAAAGCCAATTGGCCCGTCTGCGTGACGGACTTTTGATCGGCTCGGCCTGTGAGGCGGGGGAATTGATACGCGGTTATATTGCGGGCGCGGACATAAATAAATTGCAGGAAATTGCGGATTTCTATGATTTTCTGGAGATACAACCCCGGGGGAATAACCGTTTTATGCTGGAAAACGGGACCTTTGACTCCGAGGAAGAGTTGTTGAAAATGAACCGCAGCATTTATGAACTGGGCAAGAGCATGGATAAAATGGTCGTAGCTACGGGCGACGTGCATTTTCTGGATCCCGAAGATGAGATTTGCCGGCGCATCCTTATGGCAGGCAAGGGTTTTGAGGACGCCGACAACCAAGCGCCCCTCTATTATAAAACCACTCAGGAAATGCTGGACGAATTTGCCTACCTGGGACCGGCTGCCGTGCGGGAAGTTGTCATTGAAAACCCTAATAAAATCGCCGCTCTGGCGGAAAAAATCAAACCCATCCCGGATGAACTTTACTCTCCGGAAATTCCGGGGGCTGAAGAGGAAATCACCCGTTTATGCATGGAATCAGCCCATGAACTCTATGGGGATGTCTTACCGGAAATTGTCCAAAAACGGATCGACCGGGAACTCACTTCCATTATTACCCACGGGTTTGCTGTTTTGTACCTTATTGCCCATAAGCTTGTCAAGAAGTCCAATGAAGATGGCTATATAGTGGGATCACGGGGCTCTGTAGGTTCGTCGCTGGTGGCTACTTTTTGCAAAATCACGGAGGTAAACCCCTTACCGCCTCATTACCGCTGTTCTCACTGCCGGTACAGCCGGTTTTTAGAGAATGAGTCCGTAGAGTCGGGCGCGGGTTTACCGGATGCCGGCTGTCCGGTTTGCGGCCAGCCCCTGTTAAAGGATGGGCATGATATTTTCTTTGAGGTCTTCATGGGTTTTGAGGGTGATAAAGTGCCTGATATAGATCTGAATTTTTCCGGTGATTATCAGCCGAAAGCTCATAAATATACCGAAGAACTGTTTGGCAAAGACAACGTCTTTCGCGCGGGGACCATCGCCACCGTAGCCAGCAAGACAGCCTTTGGCTTCGTCAAAAACTATTACGAGGAGAAGGGTCAAGTAGTGCGCTTAGCGGAAATCAACCGCCTGGTGGACGGCTGCACGGGGGTAAAAAGGACCACCGGCCAGCATCCCGGCGGGGTCATGGTGCTGCCCAAGGGTTTGGATATCCATATGTTTACGCCTTTGCAGAGGCCGGCTGATGATCAGAAATCAGAAACAGTTACCACTCATTTTGATTATCACTCCATTTCCAGCCGTCTGGTAAAATTAGATATTTTGGGGCATGACGACCCTACCGTCCTCAAGATGCTCGAGGATTTGACCGGAGTGGATTGTAAAACCATCCCGCTGGATGAGAAAAAGGTTCTTTCGCTTTTTCAAAATACCGGCGTTTTGGGAATAGATCCCCAGGACCTGGGGACTAATCTGGGAACCTTGGGTATCCCGGAGTTTGGCACAAAATTTGTCCGGCAGATGCTGGAGGACACGAAACCCGCTACTTTTTCCGAATTGGTGCGGATCAGCGGTTTTTCTCACGGGACTGACGTGTGGCTGAATAATGCCCAGGACTTGATCAAATCCGGTACCGCCAAGTTATCCGAAGTAATTTCCGCCCGGGATGACATTATGCTTTATCTGATCGCCAAAGGGGTGGATTCGGGACGGGCTTTTAAAGTAATGGAGAGTGTGCGGAAGGGGAAAGGGGTCAAGCCTGATGATGCGGAAGCGTTAAAAGCGAAAAACGTACCGGATTGGTATATTGAATCTTGTCAGAAGATCAAATACCTGTTCCCCAAAGCCCATGCGGTAGCCTACGTCATAATGGCTTTCCGCGTGGCCTATTACAAAGTCTACTATCCGGCGGCTTATTATGCGTCTTTCTTCTCTGTGCGCGCGGATGAATTTGACGCCGATATCATCATCGGCGGAAAAACAGCCATTAGAAAAAAGATGGAAGAAATCCAGAAAAAAGGAAAAGAAGCCACTCAAAAAGAAGAGAAACTATCCGCTATTTTAGAACTGGCTCTGGAAATGTATTTACGGGCTATCACTTTACGGAAAGTAGATCTAAACTTGTCGGACAGCACAAAATTCAGGATCATGGACGAGGGACGCTCTCTCTTGCCGCCGCTGGTTTCCCTGCAGGGACTGGGACAGTCGGCCGCCTTGAGTATTCTGGCTTCCCGTAACGACAGGCCCTATACTTCCAGGGAAGACCTTAGGATCCGGGCGAAGCTGAGTAAAACGGTACTGGACGTTTTGGATCAGCATGGATGTTTGCAGGATCTGCCGGAGAGCGATCAAATATCCTTATGGTAAGACGCCGCCCAATTCTAATAAAATACCAAATTCTAATAAAACTTGCCAAACGGAGCATGATTATGATAAAATACTTTCAAGATGCAGGGTCAATTTGTCATCACGCGGAGCGAGAGTGGGTATAGCCCACTCTTTCGTCTTATATGATCTGGCAAGAGTTGATATAAAGAGGTGTGGATATGAAACAAAAGCGGATTCAAGATCTGGTTTACAAGCTCGCCCGGCCTATAGCTGAAAGCAAAGGACTTGAGTTGGTCGCTGTCGAATATTTAAAAGAGGGAGCTAACTGGTATTTACGTATCTATATCGACAAGGAAAAGGGTGTGGATCATGAGGATTGCCAAGCAGTCAGTATGGAAATATCCGATCTTCTTGATGAAAAAGATCCTATACCTATGGCCTACTTTCTTGAAGTTTCCTCACCAGGGATTGAAAGGATCATCCAAACCGAAAAGGATTTCCTCAAATATGCTGATGCTATGGTAAATGTACATACCTATACGCCCATTAATAAGAGAAAGAAATTCAAAGGCCGGCTGGGTCCGGTAAGCGAAAACACTCTTGTTTTATGGGCGGATGGGGACACGAAGCTGGAACTGCCAAGAGAAAAGGTGTCCCAAGTGCGAATCGCCTGGGAAGAATAGGAGGGATTAAAAAAAATGAATGTTGAACTCATCGAGGCGCTGAATGCTCTGGAAAAGGAAAAAGGGATCAAGGCCGATATCTTGATTGAAGCGATAGAAGCAGCGCTCATTTCGGCCTATAAAAAGAATTTTGGTACTCTGCAAAATGTCCGGGTTCACTTTGACAGGGGGACGGGGGATATCAAAGTATTCTCGCGTAAAGACGTAGTAGATACGGTCACGGACCCCAGGACCGATATGGCGTTGGAGGACGCGCGCAAGATGGACCCGCGTTATGAGTTGGACGATGTTGTGGAAACGGAAGTTACGCCGAAGGATTTTGGCCGAATTGCCGCTCAAACAGCCAAACAGGTTGTAGTGCAGAGAATCAGAGAAGCGGAAAGAGATCTGATCTTTGACGAATTTTCCAACCGGGAAGGCGATATCCTGACCGGGATTGTACAGCGGGTCGAAAACAAAGCGGTCTATATCGACCTGGGTAAAGCGGAAGCCATTCTCAGCCAAAATGAACAAATCCCTGGGGAACAGTATGCCAACCAGGAACGGATCAAAACGTATATCATCGACGTCAAAAAAACAACCAAAGGCCCGCAGATCCTTGTTTCCCGCACCCATCCGGGCTTATTGAAAAGGCTTTTTGAACTGGAAGTCCCGGAGATCCATGACGGGACCGTGGAATTAAAATCCGTGGCCAGAGAAGCCGGGGCGCGTTCTAAGATCGCCGTGTACTCAAAAAATGAAAATGTGGATCCCGTTGGGTCCTGCGTAGGGCCAAAGGGCTTACGGGTACAAACAATAGTCAACGAATTAAAAGGTGAAAAGATTGATATAGTCAAATGGAACCCCGATCCGGTAAAATATATTGCCAATGCCCTGAGTCCGGCCAAGGTCGTGTCCGTAGATATTTTTCCGGACGAGAAAGTTGCGAAAGTAGTTGTGCCTGATTATCAGCTCTCCTTAGCCATTGGCAAGGAAGGGCAAAACGCCAGGCTGGCGGCTAAGCTGACGGGCTGGAAAATTGATATCAAGAATGAATCTCAAACTCAATCTTCCGATCAGGAAGAGTAAGGGGGAGTGAAATGCGGCAGAAAAAGACACCCTTACGTATGTGCGTAGGTTGCCAGGAAATGAAACCCAAAAAGGAACTTATTCGCATTGTAAGGACTCCGGAAGCTGAGATCCTTCTTGACGCCACAGGTAAAAAATCAGGGAGAGGCGTTTATATTTGCCCCACTAAAGAATGCCTCAAGAAAGCTTTAAAAGCCAATCGCTTGGAAAAGGGACTCCAACAGGCGATCTCCGAAGAAGTCATCAACCGTTTGAAAGTAGGCTTGGGTTATGACAATACCGCAGAGCGTTAAAACACTTCTGGGGTTTGCCCACAAAAGCGGTCGGATTTTATCCGGCGAAGCAGCCGTAGCCTCGGGCGTCAAAAAAAAGAAAGCTTGTCTGATCCTGATGGCGCAGGATATGCCCGCCAAGAGAAAACTGCATTATATGCGGTGGTTTGACGGTATGAAAATCGGATATTATATTCTGGGAACTAAAATGGAATATGGGGATCTCTTAGGTCTATCTCCCCGCAGTATCCTGGCAGTCAGCGATCGGCAACTGGCCGCGGCTATTGTTAAACAGATCGGGAACCAAGATGTATCGGATCAATATGGAGGTGATTAGATGGCAACAATTCGCGTTCATGAATTGGCCAAAGATATGAATCTTTCCAGTAAAGATCTGCTGGATAAACTACAATTTTTGGGTTTAAATATGAAAAATCATATGAGTACAATTCCCAGCGCTGAAGTAAATCGAATTAAAAACATGGTTTTGAATATCGGTAAACCGCCGGTGAACAAGGAAAATGCCAAACCGAAACACCAAGTTGCACCTCCGGTTAAAAAGCCGGAAGTGCAGTCTGACGTTACCAAACAACATGAAATGAGGCAGAATGAAATAAAAAACAATGAAACCAGACAAAACAAAACCAGAAATAATGAAACCAGAAATAATGAAACCAGAAATAATGCACCTCAGAACAAATATCAGGAGGCCCCGCGCAAAACCTCCGCTTCGGCAAAACCGGCGAAAACGCGGGCAAGCCAGCCCGCAAGACCTGCTTTGATCCCCAATACGCGGCCGCTCCAAAATAATTTGCCGCAGACGCCCTTTTCTAACAAGAACTTCAAGCATACTCAGGCCAATAAGTCACAAACCGCGCCCAGACCGTCTTCTCCCGTACATGAAGAAGAAGAAAACAACTTAATGAATAAGGTGGAAAAGGTTATTGGCGAAAAAGCGTATGAGAGGGGCGGCAAGACCAAAACGCCCGCTAAAAAAGCCGCTGTCCGTTTCGATGAGAAAAAAACCGATCAAAAAAGAGGGCGCTATCCCAATCCGCGCTACCGGAATGCGCCTGCGCATAAAGAGATCGCGCCTGTCGTCGTCAAACATATAGCCTTAGACGGGCCTATTACGGTTCAGGAATTTGCGCATCTGCTCAATAAAAAAGCTGCCGATGTCATCAAAAAACTTTTGAGTATGGGTGTTTTGGCTACCATCAACCAGGAGTTGGATGTAGAAACTTTGATTTTATTAGGCAGCGAGTTTGGTACGACAGTCGATGTAAAAGTCAAAAAAGAAGAGATCCTCTTAGCTGAAGAACCGGATAAGCCGGAGGAATTAATAGAAAGACCGCCGGTAGTGACCATCATGGGACACGTTGACCATGGTAAGACCTCGCTCTTGGATGCTATCAGGCACACCAATGTTACCGCCACCGAAGCCGGGGGGATCACACAGCACATAGGCGCTTACCAGGTAGAAATCAAAGGGCGCAGGATCACTTTTCTTGACACTCCCGGCCATGAGGCTTTTACCGCCATGCGCGCCAGGGGCGCTCAGGTAACGGATATTGCGATCCTGGTAGTCGCTGCCGACGATGGCGTGATGCCCCAGACGGTGGAAGCGATCCATCATGCCCAGGCTGCCAAAGTACCGATTATTGTAGCCATCAATAAGATAGACCGGCCGGATGCCAATCCCGATCGGATAAAACAGGACCTGACCGTCTATGGGCTCGTGCCCGAAGAGTGGGGCGGCGATACCATTTGTGTTCCGGTATCCGCCAAGACTATGACGGGTATTGAAAACCTTTTGGAAATGGTTTTACTGGTGTCCGAAGTAGCCGACTTAAAAGCCAATCCCAACCGCAAGGCCAAAGGGTCCGTCATTGAGGCCAAGTTGGACAAAGGGCGCGGACCTGTTGCTACAGTGCTGGTGCAAAACGGCTCTTTGATAGTGGGTGATTTTCTGATTGTTGGGACGACCCAGGGAAGGATCCGCGCTATGCAGGATGACAAGGGCCGTCGGCTGAAAAAAGCCCTGCCGTCAACCCCGGTGGAAATCATCGGACTTTCCGATGTGCCTCAGGCCGGTGAAAGTTTCCAGGTGGTGGAAGACGAACGGTTAGCTAAACAGATCACCAGTGAACGCACCGCTTTAAAAAGAGAAGAGAATATCCAATCACGCGGACGTATTTCCCTGGAGGATCTGTTTACTCAGATCAAGGAGGGCGAAATCCAGGATCTCAACATTATCATTAAGGCGGATGTGCAAGGATCTATCGAAGCCTTGAAGCAATCCTTGGAAAAGCTTACCACCAATGAGGTACGGGTCAATATAATCCATCAGGGGGTGGGGGCTATCCGCGATTCCGATATAGATCTGGCGGACGCTTCCAATGCCATTATTTTGGGATATAATGTACGTCCTGACAATAATGCGCGTAAAAGCGCGGAAACCAAGAAAATTGATATCCGGCTTTACAGGGTCATCTATAACGCTATTGAAGACGTCAAAGCAGCCATGAGCGGGCTGTTGAAGCCGGAAATAAAGGAATCGGTCGTCGGACGGGCTGAAGTACGCGCTGTTATTAAAGTACCGAAAGTCGGCACCATCGCCGGCGCTTACGTTACAGAAGGAAAAATCACCCGCAGTTGCCAGGTGCGGGTCATTCGTGACGGCATTGTCATTTTAGAGGATAATATTGCTTCTTTGCGAAGGTTTAAAGACGATGTCAAGGAAGTTATGACAGGCTTTGAATGCGGGGTCGGTCTGGAGAAGTTTCATGATATCCGTGAACAGGACCAGATAGAAGCTTTCATTATGGAAGAAATTAAAAGAGAATTATCTTAGGGGGTACGGATTATGACGAATCACCGCACTGCCAGGATTTCAGAGGAAATTAAAAAAGAGCTCTCCCAGATGATCCGGGATGAAATAAAGGACCCCCGGGTCAAGGGATTAATCAGTATTACCCACGTGGAAGTAAGCAAAGACTTACGTTATGCCAAGGTTTTTGTAAGCCAGCTGGCGGGGGAAGAAGAAGAAAAAAGCACCCTGAAGGGTTTAGAAAATGCGGGAGGTTATCTGCGCAGCGAATTAGCTAAAAGATTACAGCTTCGTATGACGCCGGAACTGATTTTCAAACCGGATTCGTCCATGGAATACGGAGCTAAAATCAACACGATACTCTCAAGTTTCAATCAGAAAGAGGGAGCGGATAAATCTGATGTCTGAATGGCGGAAGCTCTATGCTTACCTTACAGGGAAACGGAATATATCTCTTTTAGTGCACGAAAAACCTGACGGGGATTGTCTGGGTTCGGCTTTAGCGCTTGGCCTTTTCCTTTCCCAGTTGGGTTTTTCCCCAACTCTCTTCTTACCGGAACCCCTGCCGCAAATTTATGGCTTCTTACCGGGAAGCGGGCTGCTAAAAATCGTTGACGACCCGGTATTTTTAGCAGGAGAGCCTATTATAGCCATAGATTGTGCGGACCGGAACCGTTTTGGCTATGAGATCCCACCGGGAATCCCGTTATTGAATATTGATCATCATGCCAGTAACGATTATTATGGCGATTATAATTGGGTGGATACCAAAGCCGCCGCGACAGGTGAAATCATCTACCGCCTCATATGCGGGGAGAGCTCCGGACGGGCCAGGATCACACCGGAGATCGCCACCTGCCTATATGTAGCTCTTGCCACAGACACCGGATCTTTTACCTATAGCAATCTGACCCGCCAAACCTTTGCCATTGCCGGTGAACTTGTAGAGCTAAAGGCTGATCTCAATCAAATCCGCCATCAGCTTTACGAAAAAAGACCCTTATCGGAAATAATTATTGTCAAAGAAGCTCTTACCAACCTGGAATTGCATACCAACGGCAAGATCCTTTCTTGCGCTATCACCTACGAGCAATTACAAAAAGAAGACCTTTTCACAACGGAGACCGATAATCTGCTGAATATGATGCGTTCCATTGAAGGGGTCGAGCTGGCCCTGTTGTTGAAAGAAATAAAACCCCGGGTCGTTAAGGTAAGTCTGCGCTCGAAAACTTTTTTAGATGTAAATAAATTGGCCGGTGAATATCAGGGCGGCGGACACCCTAGGGCCGCAGGGTGTACGGTAAACATGGCCGTTGATGAAGTCCTTCGGAATCTCATTGCGCGGGCGGAAAAAGCTCTGAAGGCTGGTTGATAAAGATGAACGGAGTAATAAATGTCCTCAAACCGCCGGGTATGACCTCCCATGATGTAATTTCTTTTTTACGGCGCATTTTTGCTATAAAAAAAATCGGCCATGCCGGAACCTTAGACCCGCAGGCGGCTGGAGTATTGCCTGTTTGTTTGGGGCAGGCTACCCGGCTGTTGGAATTCCTGAATTATGACGACAAAGAATATGTCTGCCACATGACTTTCGGCTCTGCCACGACCACCCAGGACGCTTGGGGGGAGATAACCGAAACTCATGATCCCGGCACGGTGACATTAGATAAAATCAAAGAAAATATCATTAAATTAACGGGAGAAATCGAGCAAATCGTGCCGATGTATTCGGCTGTTAAGGTGCGGGGAGAGGCCTTATACAAGAAAGCCCGGCGGGGTGAGAAAGCCATTTCTGTCGCCAAACGGGTTTACATAGACGAATTTAGGGTCCTTGATTTTCAACCGCCGGTCCTCAGTTTCTTTGTCCGTTGTTCCAAAGGGACTTATATCCGGACGCTTTGCCATGATCTGGGTAATTTATTAGGAGTGGGCGGTCATCTTTCTTTTCTTTTACGGAACAGGGTCGGCAGCTTCACCCTCGAACAAAGCGTTACCTTGGAAGAAATAACCGTCAGCAGGGAAAAGGTGGTTTTGCCTCTGGACCGCTGTCGGCTGGGATTACCGGATATCACTTTACCACCGGAAGAGTTAGACCGGCTTCATCACGGGCGGGCCATTGTCCTGCAGGGAATTGTACCCGGTGATAGCAAACAGGGCCCTATTGCTGTGTACGATGAGAAAGAAAACCTGCAGGCCATTGGAGAGATCACCGCCGCGGATAACCGGTTTTTATTAAAACCCAAGAAAGTATTTAATTGGTGATATGATGATATTGATTAATAAATTGGCTGATTACAATTTGCAAAATACCCCTGTCGGCTTGGCCCTGGGTAATTTTGACGGCGTGCATTTGGGACATCAGGCTCTGATTCGTCAGTGCGTCCAGGAAAGCCGGAAAAACGGATGGGAACCCTGTGTCCTGACCTTTGACCCTCATCCCGGTTTGGTGTTGCAAGGAGCCCCCAAGATAAAACTGCTCCATACCACAACGCAAAAACTGGGCGTAATAGAGTCGTTAGGCATTAAGACCGTTTTCCTGCTGCGCTTCGATCGGCAATTGTCCAGTACAAGTCCGGAGGATTTTATCCGGGAATATCTACTGAAGAACCTGCCCGTCAAAATACTGTTTGTGGGGTTTAATTATACTTTTGGCAAGCGGGGCTCCGGGACGCCGCAGTTGCTGCAGAAAATGAGCGGCAGCCTGGGGTTTGAGCTGCGTGTGATACCGCCGGTGAACCTCGATGAATGTATTGTCAGCAGTTCCCTGATCCGGGAGAAAATCAGCGCGGGTGATATCAGCGGCGCGGCCCGGTTTTTAGGATATTGGCCTTTTTTGGAAGGTCCGGTCATCCATGGTGAAGAACGGGGGAGAAAACTGGGGTTTCCCACGGCCAATCTGGAGTTTCCCGATTACCAGCTCTTACCTGGGTTTGGCGTATACGCGGCCTATGCAGAGCTCGAAGGACGCTCTTTTCCGGCCATTGTTAATATCGGCGTGAAACCCACCTTCCACGGCGAAAAACCCACCGTCGAAGCCCACCTTTTTGACTACCGGGAGAATTTATACAGTCAAAAAATACGCATCCATCTCCGTGAGAAGATCCGTTCCGAGATCGCCTTTCAGAATACTTCCCAGCTTCAACTGCAGATAGAGCGCGACATACAAACGGCGCGGCGTCTTTTAAAAAACTGAGGCCGACTTGTGCATAAAACCCTCCTGATGCAAATATAATTGGTAACACCTTAAAAGCGAGGGAGGGCGTTTGATGTTTAACGTGGCTTCGAACCATTACCGGCTTACCGCTACCTGCCAGTTAGTGAGTGAAATCGTCTTAAGTGAAGAATTTACCACACTTTGTGAGGAGCTTTTCGTTCTTTACCAAAAATATGGGCTCACTAACCCCGAGCAGGAAGCTTTTAAGGATGCTTTTTATAGTTTTTATTCGCAGAACGAAACCAAGCGCATCGCTTCGTCTTTGTAACGGGCGGGGTTTTGTAGATGCGAGTGATTATTACGGAGCATGCTAAAAAAAGATTACGGGATTACCGCCAGGATAAAATCACGATTATGGATATTAACTATGCCGTCCGCCAGATCCCGGGGCAAATCCCAACGGCCACACGCTTTCGAGGGTTTTTAAGCAAATCAGGGCGTGTTTTTGATTTGGTGGCCAAAGATATACCCTCGGGGCGTTTGGTGATCACGATTATAGGAAAATAAAATTTTCTGCGGTAAAAACTTGCAAACCGCTGAATCATAGCTTATAATTAACGCTGTTAAATTAGCGTAGACTAGGTAAGACGAGTCACCGACGTTTCACTTGGCTACGGTGGATGATAGGGAGGTGAATTTTTATGGTAATGGACCATGACGCCAAGACCGAATTAATCAATCAGTACCGGCTCCACGAGGGCGATACCGGATCTCCGGAGGTTCAGATAGCAATCTTGACCAAGCGGATCAACTACTTATCGGAACATCTGCAAAAGCATAAGAAAGATCATCACTCCATGCGCGGACTTTATAAGATGATTGGGGCACGAAGAGGCTTATTGAATTATCTAAAAGCAAAAAGCCTGGAGCGGTATAAGACGGTTATCGAAAGTTTGGGGATCAGAAGATAAGGCGATCATACCGCCTTATCCTTATCAGTTTCCAAGTATCAGGAAAACACGGCTTCCGCCATCGCTAGCGTTTGGCGGAAGCCGTGTTTCTTTATCCGGCGTATCCATTGGTATTTTTTCCCCAACGGGAAGGAAATAATAATACGGGTGTAGAATAGAGCTTACGATAAGAATAATGTAAATATGATAGATTTAGGGGGTTTTTTAACGTACATGGAAAACCAAAAAAAAGTACTCACTAAAGAGATGGTAGTGGGAGGCAGAACCCTGACCATGGAAACCGGCCGTTTGGCCAAACAGGCCGGCGGAGCGGTTTTAGTCAGGTATGGGGACACCTGTGTCATCACTACAGGAACCCAATCCGCTCAACCCAGGGAGGGAATTGATTTTTTCCCTCTGACGGTGGATTACGAAGAACGTTTATATTCCGTTGGCAAAATACCGGGTGGTTTTATAAAAAGGGAAGGACGCCCCAGTGAAAAGGCTATCCTGTCGAGCCGTCTGATCGACCGGCCTATTCGGCCTTTATTCCCCAAAGGATATCGTAACGACGTACAAGTGGTGGCAACCGTGTTGTCAGTCGACCAGGACAACCTTCCGGAGATCGCGGCCATCAACGGCGCGTCACTGGCCTTACATATTTCCGAAATTCCTTTTCAAGGCCCGGTCGCAGCCGTAGTTGTCGGTTATATTGATGGGGAGTATGTAATCAATCCGAATGTTGAACAGGCTGAAAAAAGCAGCTTGCATCTGACTGTGGCTGGAACACAAGAGGCTGTGATGATGGTCGAAGCGGGAGCCAAGGAGGTTCCGGAAGAAATATGCCTCGAAGCGATCATGCGCGGGCATGCGGTGATCCGGGAAATCGTCCGTTTTATGGAGGAATTCCGTCAGGAAGCCCTGGAACTTGGTCTGGCCAAGGAAAAGACAGTTCCGGAAATTTATACGGTTGATCCCGAACTGGAAAACGCAGTCCAGGAATTTGCGGCGGAGCCCATGCGGCAGGCCGTGACCATCTTTGAAAAGAAGCGGCGCGAGGACTCCATTGATAATGTCAAAAAAGAAACCCTGGCTAAATTCAGCGAGGTTTATCCTGATAATATAAAGGATATCAATAATGTTTTAGACGCACTGTTAAAGAAAATTGTCCGCAAGCTTATCACAGTCGATAAAATCCGTCCGGATGGCCGGGCTACAGATGAGGTGAGGCCGATTACCTGCGAAGTGGGGGTTTTGCCCAGGACCCACGGCAGCGGATTGTTTACCCGTGGTCAAACACAGGTCCTAACGGTAGCCACACTGGGCGCGGTAGGAGAAGAACAAATCTTAGACGGACTCGGTCTGGAAGAGTCTAAACGGTATATGCATCATTATAATTTTCCTTCGTTCAGTGTGGGAGAAACCCGGCCCATGCGTGGTCCAGGCCGCAGGGAAATAGGACATGGCGCCTTGGCCGAACGGGCTTTGGAACCAATGATCCCCCCGGAAGCGGATTTCCCTTATACGATTCGTTTAGTTTCTGAAGTGTTGGAGTCCAACGGGTCTACTTCGATGGGCAGCGTATGCGGCAGCACCCTTTCACTGATGGATGCGGGGGTCCCGATCAAGGCTCCGGTGTCTGGAGTGGCTATGGGACTAATCAAAGAAGGCGAGCATTATTCTATTTTGACGGATATCCAAGGGATGGAAGATGCCTTGGGCGATATGGACTTTAAAGTTGCCGGCACTAAAACGGGCGTCACAGCGATCCAGATGGATATCAAAATTGCCGGTATTGATCGGAATATTTTACGAGACGCTTTGGAACAAGCCCGTAAGGGAAGATTATTTATCATGGATAAAATGCTCTTGACAATAGCTGAACCGCGGGCCGACCTTTCACCCTATGCCCCGAGAATGATTACCATGACCATTGATCCGGAGAAAATCCGTGAGGTGATCGGCCCCGGCGGGAAAACCATTAAGAAGATCATCGAGATGACGGGCGTCAAAATTGACATTGAAGACGACGGACGCGTTTTCATTGCCGCTATGGATGTGGAAGCCGGGAAAAAGGCCATGCATATCATTGAGGATTTAACAAAAGACGTGGAAGTCGGAAAAATCTATATTGGAAAAGTCACCCGTATCATGAATTTCGGAGCCTTTGTCGAAATACTGCCTGGTAAAGAAGGGCTCGTGCACATCTCACACCTGGCGGAAGAAAGAATACCCAAAGTAGAAGATGTGGTGGCTATCGGTGACGAAATTCTCGTGAAGGTAACAGAAATCGACCGCCAGGGCCGGATCAATTTATCCCGCAAAGAAGCGCTTCGTCAGCAGAAAGCCGCGGAGGAAAACAAGTAAAACGGAGTTTAATAAAGCCATGAAAGCGGTTAGTAACTAATCGCTTTTATTTTACTTATCGACGGTTATTTTACGCTATCTTCGCATATAGATTACATGACCTTATCAAGAATTGAGGCGATGTAAGATGTATGTCTTTTTTCTCCGTAAGAAACGGCTGCTGGCTGTTAGCGCGGGTATCGTTTCTTTGCTGCTGGTGTTTTATCTGGTCCGGATGTACCTGCCGGCCGATGTTCCCACCATCAATCCCATCTATATAGGCAATACCCAAGAGCGGGCGGTCGCGCTCATGATTAACGTGGATTGGGGCGAGGACGTCTTGCCCCAGATGATAAGTCTTTTCCGGGAAAAAAAAATCAAAACAACTTTTTTTATTACCGGCAAGTTTGCCAAAAAATACCCGGCGCTGATTACAAACATCGCCGCGGGCGGGCATGAGATCGGTAATCACGGCTATGCCCACCCGCATCCGGACCGCATCAGTTTCGAGGCCAATAAAAAAGATATCCTGGATGCGGAACAGGTATTATTGGCTATTCCGGTCAAGATGAGCAAATTATTTGCGCCGCCTTATGGCGAGCGCGCCAAACATGTCCTGGAGGCAGCCGATTCTCTGGGCTACCGTACGGTGATGTGGACAGTCGACACCGTCGATTGGCGTGACCCCGCTCCGGATACGATACAACAAAAAATAATAACAAAGGCGGATAATGGGGCGCTGGTGTTGATGCATCCTAAAGATTGTACGTTACAGGCCCTGCCGTCTATTATTGACACATTACAGGCTAACGGCTACACCTTTAAAACTGTTTCGGAGATTATCCAATAAGATCGCTGCAAAAGGGCCATACTAATTTTAATTAAATCTTACATGATGGTGTGGAATATGATAAAGAAAACCCGGCTTATTTGCAGTTTGCTCCTGGTACTGCTTTTTCTGCCGGCTGCTGTGGCAGCCGCCGAAAAAGAACCGCTCCTTCACGCGAAAGCGGCTATCCTGATAGATAGCGAAACCGGGGAAGTGATATTCGCCAAAAATGCGGATGAAAAACGGCAACCGGCCAGTACGACAAAAATCTTAACGGCAATTTTGGCTATCGAATGTTGCGACGATCTGGACCATCCGGTAGTGGTTTCCAAACATGCCGCCTCCATCGGGGAGTCGTCCATAAACCTCCTGGCGTCTGACGTAATCAGCTTTAACGATTTGTTGCATGGGGCGCTGATCAACTCCGGAAACGACGCGTGTGTGGCCCTTGCCGAAGCTATTGCTCCCAGTGAAGAAGAGTTTGTGGGGATGATGAACTTAAAAGCAAAGCTGTTAGGCGCTGAGAATACTTCGTTTTGCAGTACCAACGGTCTGCCTGCGGACGATCATCTTACGAATGCCGCGGATTTGGCGGTGATTACGCGGTATGCCTTAAAAAACCCGGTTTTTGCCGGGATCGTCAACAAAAAAACTTACACGCTGCGCTGGATCAGTCCGCCCCATAGCCGGAAGATTAAAAACACTAATATGCTCTTATGGTCGCTTCCGCAAGCCACCGGGGTCAAGACCGGGACAACCGTTAAAGCCGGTAAATGCCTCGTGGCGTCGGCCAGCGACGGCAAAAGAGAAGTCATTACCGTTGTTTTAAACAGTCTTGACCGTTTTGGCGACGCACAAAGATTATTGTTATATGGATTGTATGAAAAGGGGAATTGACATGACCAATGATGATACGCAAAAAATCCAACTGGCTAATGGAGTCAGGATCATTACGGAAAAAGTGCCTGGCGTCCGTTCCGTGGCGGTGGGGATTTGGGTCGGCGCCGGTTCCAGGCACGAGAACGAAACAAATGCGGGGATATCCCATTTTATTGAACACTTAATGTTTAAGGGGACCCAAAAGCGAAGCGCCGCCGATATTGCCGAGGCCCTAGACTCGGTGGGGGGGCAGCTCAATGCTTTTACTACCAAGGAATTCACTTGCTATTATGCCAAAACTCTCGATGAGCATTTTGATTTGGCGCTGGATGTATTGGCTGATATGTTTTTCCACTCTTCTTTCCAGGAAAAGCTGATTGAAAAAGAAAGAAACGTGATCGAAGAAGAGATCAAGATGTACCAGGATAGCCCGGATGAACTGATCCATGATCTCTTTGTGCAGACGGTGTGGCCGCACCACCCTCTGGGGAAGCCTATCTTAGGCACGATAGAGTCACTTGAGGCGATTAGCCGGGACGCTATCATAGACTATATCCAAAAAAAATATATACCCGGCAGGATCGTTGTGGCGGTTGCCGGGAATATTGAACACCAAGCTATTCAGGCGAAGGTCATTCCGTTTTTTGAAGGGATGCAGGCCGATTCGTCTGTCCAGGAAATTTGTCCGCCTGAAACGATTGCGCTGGATGTTACCAATATAAAGCGCGACACCGGACAGGTGCAAATTTGCCTGGGTACGGGCGGTCTATCACAGCACGACGACCATCTTTATGATGTTTATATTCTGAACAACGTCATGGGAGGAGGGCTTTCTTCGCGCTTGGTTCAGTCAATCCGCGAGGAGAGGGGACTGGCCTATTCCGTTTTCTCTTATCATACGGCTTTTTGTGATACCGGATTATTTGCTTTTTATGCCGGAACCAGCCCGGCGAAGTACGATGAAGTGGTCGGGCTGATCATTCAGGAGATCGAGCGGATCACCAGGGACGGGATCACCGAAAAGGAACTAATCAAAACCAAGGAACAGATCAAAGGCAATTTATACCTGGGGCTGGAAAGCGTCAGCAGCCGCATGACCCGTATCGGCAGGAATGAGCTCTGCCTGAACCGCATCGTTACGCCCGACGAAGTGGTGAGCCGTGTTACCGCTGTAAAACAAGAAGATGTCCAAGCAGTAGCCAAGCTTCTCTTTGGCGACCGGAAATTCAGTTTAAGCACCATTGGACCCCTTGATAAACCGTTAAATTTAGAAAAATATAAAGCGGCTGCCCGGCAAAAAAAGCAGTGACCATTTTGGGGGTTACCGCTTTTTTTGCCTTCCTGGATGTCAGTTGGGAATCCGAATGAAGAAGGGTTTAAAATGGGAAACCCTGCGGAATAGCAGGGTTTCCCATGAGATATTATGTGACGTGGCCATTAGTACTGAATGCCCAATATCTGTAAAAGATCTCCTCTTCTAAAACTTGAAGACAATCTTCGAAGTTCAACCGTTTGATAACCTTCTTGGTATAATTTATTAAGGGCAGCAATTAATTGCTTGTTAGCTTTGTCGTATAGTTCATCTTTATGATTTTCAAAATATGCTTTTACTTCTTCAAAGTTTCGATGTGTCAATTCAGTGATTCTGACCTGTAACTCCTTAAGCAGTTCTTGCCCCATAAGCATGGATAAAAAATAATTACTATATGCAATATGAGGATATTTTATCTGGAGTTTTTCCTTTTTTCTTTGGTTATCACAATATCTAAATATTAATACTGCTGTTACTAATTGTGCAGCATTTAAATTCTCAAAAACTTCATAGTAGAATTTCCCAAACAATTCACTTCGTCTAAATTTAGCTAAATGCGGCTTCTTACGCCAAATTGTGTAAACTGCTTCAGCTGCGACAGAGGAAGGAATGGCATCTGCAACGGATACACTATCACGTTTTCTACGATAAGCATATCCCAGTTCTTGAACGGCTATCTCCAAATCCCTTTGTAGTTTTTCATTAGCTCTAAGATCTCTTAAATCAACTGGATTCTGGCTGTTAGTAGCAATGGTAATATCGGTAAGTAATTCATCGTCGGCATCTTCAGCTATCTCATAAAGCCTAAGTAGAACAAAGACATTAGAAAAATCCACTGAGGGGTTATCATTTAGAGTTTGCTGGATAGTTTTACATGTTTGTCCTCCATTAATTATTTGAATATCTTCGACTTTAATCTGCCAATTTTCAGTACCGAGAGCGTTATATCTAAAGTTATCACAAACCATTGTTATTCCATTGTTATAGAAATAAAAATTATTTCTTTTATCCTCCAGCAAAGTTTTTCTAATATTTTCGTTAACTCTGTTTAGCCTTAGACCTAAAAATTTTCGGATATTCCTTTCTAAAAGGGAATCTCCATATCTATCCATTAAATTCGCTATATGTGCAACATTTACTTTGCCAATTAGAACCCTTTTAAAATTAAACTCTTCAACAATACCTTTACCAACAATACTGATTGTTTCATTAATTTTTTCCTTGGTTTTCAGATGTTCAATTATATTTTTATGGTTATAATGTTCAAAAGCTACCTGATCAGGTGGAAAATGGGCATTTTCAATATGTTTTTGTCCTTCTTCACTCCATGGTAAACCGTTGTTAATTAAGACAGCCTTAACTACAGGTATAAAACCATCGGAAATCAATGACCTAATCTCTTCAACCTTTAATTTTAATTCGTTGTTAAGTTGCATGTTTCTACTGGGATCAAAAATAGATTTGACTGCATCAATCACTCGTAAAACTGAATTTGCTGGGTAGTTAGAATCATTTTCTAAGGTTCTCTTATACTTTGCTTGAAAAATAATTACTTGAAAATCAAAATTCACTGTGTCTCCAACAAAAATTGAATCAACGCCAGAATCATTACCTCCCTCTGTCATGAGAGATAAGGCTTCTGATAATTCAATACCTAAGTAAGAAGCCACACTTAATAGTACAAATGCTTTAGATAATTTTATCTCGTCATCCTTTTCGTATGTAAACCATTCAGGATTCTCTTCCACAATCTTTCTTATTCTTTGATCAACTATATGCTTATTAAGGTCCAAATCCTTCACGCTCCCTTTGTTATATATTATAATATTATTTCTATTTTTCACCAAATGTAAATCACAGATTTAGCATTTAATACTGCTTCTTTTATACGCAACCGCCTTTTTAATTCCAATTCGACATAGGCATGATAATCCCTACCAGTTTCCAAGATTTTCTACAACCATTGCATTGTATGCCAATAAATGTTGGGCAGCATCTGAGCATAACTATGCGTGGCAAAGCATACATATGTGATAGGAGGTGGGGGTATGTTTGTCAAGATCATGGCAGCGTTATTGATCGTTGGCTTAGTCTTTTGGGCTGTGAGGTCGCGTGTTTTTCTCAAAAGATTGCGCAAGGTGGAACAGGATAGTACCGTATCTTCGCCTGCGTCGATTGCCCTGGCCGAACTTGTAGCTGTCGCAGGCGGGATTTACTTATCGTTGGTTTTAGTGACGTCGTTTTTAAAATTGTCCGTGCCCAATAAAGTGACTGTTTTAAGTATGCCGTTGGATCCGGTCGCTCTGTTCGCTATCGCTATTGCCTTGTTACAGCCTATCGGAACAGCCGTCTATTACCGTCTGGTCAAGAAATAACCTGGGAAAGCGGGTAGAATGCTATGAGTATTGTGCGGTTAACTGATCTGATCGGAAAAGATATCGTTAACATCCAAAATGGCAGCCGTCTGGGGACTGTTGCGGATTCAGACCTAATCATCCATGCTGAAACCGGGGATATCGAGTCGATCATACTTCCAAGCAAGAGCGGGTTTCTTAATATCCTGGATAAAACTAATTTTACCATTCCCTGGAGTGCGGTAAGAAAAATTGGCGCAGAGGTCATCATTGTTGATTTGGATGATTCCCATTCCCGTTATAAAAATTTTACATATTGAAAAAGTATTTTTTTACTTATATATGTGCAGTATAAGCCGCAAGGGTATATACTTAAAGGGCAAACCAATCGAAAGATTGGGACGCAAAGCTAGGATTCTAAGGCTTTACGATTGCTAGGAATGTCCGGCTGCAAAATAATTTTTGCAACCGGACATTCTTTTTTTAATGCGTTAAAGTGATGTATAATTGCTTGATTGCCGCAGTGGTTCATTGATTGAACGGGGAGTGTTGATATGGAAAAGCCGTCCTTCGGTAATAAGCCCTTTGGAAAAACGTTGAATGTAATTGCGATAATAATATGTATAGTATTAATCCCCATTATTATCGCAAATGTGACAATCATCGTGAGATCTTTTCTGTTTCCCGACGATGTGCCTGGTTTTTTGGGGTACAAGCCCTTTATTGTGCTTTCCGATTCGATGAGGCCGGGTATAAGTTCCGGCAATCTTGTTCTGGTGAAAGAAGTGGACCCCGAACAGCTCAAACAGGGCGATATTATTGCATTTCGTGAAGGCAGATCCGTCGTAACCCATAGAATTGTTGATGTTACCGAAGAAAATGGTGTAAAAAAATACACTACAAGAGGCGATAATAACAACGCTGATGACCCGATTGCCGTCAAAGCGGAAATGATCGAAGGTGTTTATTTGCTTGATATCCCCTATTTGGGAACGGCGGCCTTGTTTCTGCAGACACCGGCAGGCATGTTGGTATTTATAGCTTTACCGCTTATCTTGTTTATCATATATGATATTTTACGTCGAAGGAGGTTGGATCATAAAAAACAGGAATTGACTTATGAGCTTGAAAAAAAGCTTGAACAGATGCAACAGCAAATTTCCTTAACAGAAAAAAAAGATAATGATTGACTTATAACGCCTCAGCAGAAAAATTTCGATTGTAGAAATTTTTCTTTACTCTGCGCGTTTCAACGAAGCGCTGAATATGCTCACCGCCCGTTACCGTAAAGTTAAATCCGCCGCCTACGCTAAAACTCGGAGGCGGGGACATCTTAGTGAAGTTATATTTTACATATTAGAAAGGATGATTATCATGAAAAAAAATCTCCCCATCAAGTTGGCGACACTAGCGATAATGCTGACCTTCATAACAGGTTCTTTAGTTTCCGGAACATTTGCAAAATACACTACTGCTGTTACCGGTGCGCAACAGGTACGCGTGGCAAAATTTGCTTTTAACTTAAAAGACGGCACAGGCACTTTTACACAGTCACAATCCGAGGAGGCTTCCTTCGATATTTTCAGCTATACTGACAGCGGAGTGTACGCCAATGGCGTAAACGGCGGAGCAAAGTTCATCGCGCCCGGAACCAGCGGGGATTTACAATTACAGGTAGAGAACCTGAGCGAGGTCGATGTGGCGGTTTCTTTTGCTCTTACTGAAGCGAATGCGTCTTCGATACCCATCTATTATACAATAGGAGCAGCTCCGCAGAGATATTCCTCTGTACTGACAGGCGCGTACGGAGCAGGGGCGGAAGCGGGGACTTATCAGGGTATTGTGGCGCTTGCCACGGACATGGCAACCGCCGCCGGGAGTTTAGAAGCTAATGACGGAACAGATGCGAATAAAACAACATTTGCCGCTCCACTTAAGCTCAATTGGGTTTGGGCGTTTGAGAGCGCAGGCGACGGCCAGACCGATGCCGGGGATACTGCCCTTGGTACAGCTGCCTCCCCACCTACTGTAAAGCTCTCCGTCGTCACCACCGTAACCCAGAAAGACTAATAACCGCATAGCATTAAAGACTCTTCCCTACACCTGTTGGTTAGGGAAGAGTCTTTTAATCAAGTATTCATGGTACGGGGGAATTCCATTTGGATAAGCTGATGCACGGGCAAAAGAATAATTCGGAAGATGCCGGACAGTACAAAAAAATAAAGCTCCTGATGGTTATATTATTATTATTTTTTGTGACCTCTTGCTGCGTTGTAATATATTTGTCCGGCAAAACTGTTTCGGATGTTTTTTCTGCCAGGATTGTCGATACCATCATAATCTCTCCCGGAATAACATCCGATAACGCACCGGGTATAAAAAAGACGGTGAATCTTCGGGGCAGAATAACATATACGAATGGCGAACCCTATAGAAACGGCAAGGTCGAGCTGAAAAGCGAACCCAGATACACATCGACAGACAGTGACGGTTATTTTCTCTTCGAAGGAGTCGAGCCGGGGAAACACACCATCAGCGCAGTTCAAAACGGCGTGGTTCTGGCCTCTGTTTCTGTAGTGGTGGCGAGGGTGTCCCAGACGGAAGATTTCAAAACCGTAAAACTTGATAATGGCAGTTATCTGGTGCAGGTTTCACTTAATGTGATACAAATCAATATTGCCTTTGATATTGAAAATGACATACTAAATCTAAAAAGTACGGAAGTCGTTAAAATTACTGAAAATCCGGCAGCCCCGGGGGCTCCGCCGGGTCCTGTTGTTCCAACAGTGCCCGGAGTCCCGCCGGGTCCTGTTGTTCCAGCGGTACCCGGAGTCCCGCCGGGTCCTGTTGTTCCAACAGTGCCTGGAGTCCCGCCGGGTCCTGTTGTTCCAACAGTGCCTGGAGTCCCGTCAGGTCCTGTTATTCCATCGGGTCCCGGAGGACCGTCGGGTCCCGGAGGATCATCAGGTCCCGGGGGCCCGCCTCTGCATGCTCCGGGGATCGTTGCTGCTCAAAACTATGAAGATAACTACCGGGAATGGTCTGTAGCAACCACAGCGGATATTTTTACGCCACGGCCCGGTAATTATGGCGTACAAAAAATCAGCGGGGAAACCGTTATTTCACCGGGGGCAACCGGTAACTATACTTTTATGCTGAAAAACCCGGATTCATATGCGGTTGAATACGTCATCACACTGGCGGAAACGGATCAGAACAATCCGCGGCTGCCTCTTCGATATAGATTGATAGCCGGACAAGCCGGTTCAAATTATCTTGGGGGTTCCGCCTGGATGGAAGCAGACAATATTTCATCAGGCACGTTAACTATCCCCGCACTGGAAACAGCTTACTTCACCCTGGAATGGAAATGGGTGACAGCCGCTAATAGCATTGATACTGAAATCGGTATGCAGGTACATAATCCTGTTTATCTGTTGAGCGTTATTATAAATGCCTGGTATAAATGAAATGAGGGCTGATATGTCTTTAAGAAGAATATGCAAAATCACCATCGCCGCTATCCTTGGTTTATTGGTTGCCGTCAACATCTATTTGATAGCAGCGCGGCTGATTTATCACGATAATATTCCGAAAATATTCGGGTTGGCGCAGCTTGTTGTTGTTTCGGGCAGTATGCAGCCTGCGATTGGAATTGGTGACCTGATTGTGATTAAGGAGCAAGACAGCTACCGGGTCAATGATATTGTAACCTACCGCTCAAACAAGAGCGTTGTCACCCATAGGATCGTCGAAACTAATGATACCCATGTTATTACCCAAGGCGACGCCAACAACGTTGCTGATGGAGCAATACCGTTATCCAGCATCGAAGGAAAAGTAATTATGCGCATTCCCGGCGCGGGCGATATAACGTTCTTTTTACGGACCCCCGTTGGTATTATCTCCGTTGCGCTTGGTGCGCTGCTTTTAATAATAATACCCTCAATAATCGAAAAGCATAAAGGTAATAGGTGTTGATAATGAACAACCGTATGCATATTTACCTTGTATATTTATTGCTGGTTTCATTTTTTCTGACAGGTATTTCTCTTTCGCGATATTCTAAGTTTATACCGGCTGTCCAGGAAGCCAGGGTGGCCCAGGCTGTTTTTGAATATGTGCCGGTAAGCGCCGCTTTAAACGGCGTGCCGGTTGCTTCCGTAACAAACGGAATAAACGTCGGCGGTGCGCTGCCCGGTGATGTGCTTGTCTTTGATTTTAATATCGTGAATTTTAATGGAGCTAAGGTCAATCAAGTGTTACTAAAGTATAATATAGCCGTTGTCTTCAGCCCTGAACCGACAACGCTTCCCCTCACCTATGAAATCACTCCCGCCGGATCATATCCATCCGCCGGAGGGAACTGGACATATCTTGGTTTCGGCGAAGAAGAAACTCACAGTTATTCGCTTAAAGTTATGTGGGATGAAAATGACAATGCGCCCGCATATATTGATCAGCAGCAAACTATCCAAATAAAAATAGACGCCGAACAAGCTGATAGTATAGACGAATGATTGTTAGTCAAGTCGGGACCGGAGGTGACAAAATTGAGAAGAAAAAGAGCGCGTAGATATGCGCGTAAACATATAGACAAAACTGTTTTTACTGTTCTCTTATTATTATTGCTGGTAACCTGGCCGATTTCTCTCAGTCATAGTGTTTCCAAATACGTTTTTAACAAAATAATCTATAACGTTTCGTTGTATTCAGCCGAAAAATTTCCGTTGGCAGCTATCGAGGCCATAGACGGCACCGCCCAGGCAGGCCGGACCTTGACGGCGGGAGCCCTTACGCCAGCCGGAGCGACGGCCATCTACCAGTGGCAAAGATGCAGCACTGCGGAAGGGACATATGAAGGTATAGACGGGGCGACCGGCAGTTACTACACCTTGTCGTCCGATGATTATGGCTGCTATATTAGAGTTACGGCTTCCGGCACAGGCGTTTATGCGGGGACGGTAACGAGTGCTTACACAGCGCCGGTAACGGCTATCCAGATTACAGCGATATCCGACATCATCGGTACGACTAAAATAGGCGAGATCCTGACCGCCGGATCACTGACTCCTACCGGCGCAACTGTGACCTACCAATGGCAAAGATCCGATACCGGCAATAACGGCATCTTTACAAATATACCCGGAGCAATAGAAAGTACATACACATTGGTCGGAGCTGATAACTATTGCTATATCAAGGTTATAGCGTCAGGGACCGGAGTGTATGCAGGCACTGTGGCCAGCAACCCTACAACAAGCAGAGTGGTCAGCAATACGACGCCGATCACGGCAATCGGCGCAACCACAGGCAGCGCCCAGGTAGGAAATACGCTTACCGCCGGAATCCCGACGCCGTATGACGCGACGGCTACTTACCAGTGGCAAAGGTGCGCTGCCGCCGATGGCAGCTATACTGATATACCCGGAGCCGTAAACAACGCCTACACACTGACAGCGGCTGATTATAATTACTATATCAAAGTTGTGGTGACAGGTTCAGGCGCATATTCAGGCACAATAGAAAGCGCCGCTGTCGGTCCGGTTACGGTGGCAACTATTACAGGCATCGGGGCGATCGGCGGAACGACCGCGGTAGGTCAGACCCTGACGGCAGGCGCTCTGACGCCGGTAGGCGCTACGGCCGCTTACCAGTGGCAAAGGTGTGATACCGCCGACGGTACTTATACAGATATTCCCGGAGCGACAGCGAATACCTACACCTTGCAAAACGACGATTACGATTACTACATAAAAGTGATGGCTACAGGTACGGGCAGTTACTCAGGGACGGTAATAAGCCATCCTACCGCGAGCCGGGTAGGCAACAGCGCTATACCGATTACCGCAATCGGCGCTATCAACGGTGCGGCCAAGGTGGGGCATGTCTTGACGGCGGGAGCCCCTTCCCCGGCAGGAGCGTCAGTGACTTACCAGTGGCAAAGATCCGATAGCGCCGACGGCGCTTACACAAATATTGCCGGGGCCACATCAAATACCTACACACTGACGGCGGCTGATTATAATAAATATATCAAAGTTGCGGCGACAGGCTCAGGGATATACTCAGGGACGGCGGCCAGTGAATACGCGGGTCCGGTGGCGACAGCGCCCCTGACAGCCATATCGGATGTCATCGGCACAACTAAAATAGGCCAGACCCTGACCGCAGGCACCCTGACGCCACTCGGCGCAAATGCGACCTACCAGTGGCAAAGATCCGATACAGGCGCGGGTACTACTTATACGAATATTGGCGGAGCAACCGTGAACACTTACACAATAGGTACAGTGGACAGTTACTGTTTCCTGAGGGTAGTGGCTACAGGTACGGGCAGTTACTCAGGGACGGTAATAAGCTATCCTACCGCGAGCCGGGTAAGCAACAACGCTACACCGATTACCGCAATCGGCCCCATCAGCGGTACGGCCAAGGTGGGACATGTCTTGACAGTGGGAGCCCTTACGCCTGCCGGAGCGACGGCCACTTACCAATGGCAAAGATCCGATAGCGCCGACGGCTCTTACACAAATATTGCCGGGGCCACAGCAAATACCTACACACTGACGGCGGCTGATTATAATAAATATATCAAAGTTGCGGCGACAGGCTCAGGGATATACTCAGGCACGGCGGCCAGCGCATACGTGGGTCCGGTGGCGGTTTCATTCCTGACAGCCATCTCGAACATTATTGGTACAACCGCAATTGGTCAGACCCTGACCGCAGGCGCTCTGGCCCCGGAAGGAGCGACAGCTTCTTACCAGTGGTTAAGGTGTGATACCGCAAGCGGTACTTATACTAATATAGCGGGAGCCATCGCCAACACCTACACCTTGCAAAGCGACGACAATGATTACTACATAAAAGTGGCGGCGACCGGTACGGGCAGCTATTCCGGCACGGTAACGAGCGCGCATACAGGTCCGGTAAGCGGCAGTACTGCGTCAATTACAGGCATCGGGGCGATCAGTGGAACGACTGCGGCAGGTCAAACCTTGACGGCGGGAGCCCTTTCTCCAGCCGGGGCGACGGCCACTTACCAATGGCAAAGATGCGATAGCGCCGACGGCTCTTACGCAAATATTGCCGGCGCCACATCAAATACCTACACACTGACGGCGGCTGATTATAATTACTATATCAAAGTTGTGGTGACAGGTTCGGGCACATACTCAGGCACGGCGGCCAGTGTATACGCGGGTCCGGTGGCGGCCTGCCCGATTACCGCCATTTCGGGCATTATTGGTACGACCGCAATAGGCCAGACCCTGACCGCAGGCAGCGTGACGCCGCTCGGCGCAACAGTAACCTACCAATGGCAAAGGTCCGATACAGGGGCCGGTACTACCTATACGAATATTGGCGGAGCAACAGCGAACAAATACACGGTGACCGGGGCTGACAGCTATTGTTACCTTCGGGTTATAGTTACAGGGGCCGGGGCTTACACAGGAACAGTCACCAGCGCACACACAACGAGCAGGGTGGGCAGTACTACCGGTACGATCACAGGCATCGGCGCGATCACAGGCGCCGCTCAGGTTGGAAATACGCTTACCGCCGGTACTCCGATACCGGCCGGGGCGACGGTCACTTACCAGTGGCAAAGATGCGATACCGCCGACGGAAGTTATGCGGAGATACCCGGGGCCATAACCAACACCTACACACCCGGCTCCGCTGATTTGAACTACTATATCAAAGTTGTGGCAACGGGCGCGGGAACATATTCGGGCGTGGCAACCAGTGAATACACGGGTCCGGTGTCTGCAGCAACCCTGACGGCTATTTCGAGCATTATTGGTACAACCGCAATTGGTCAGACCCTGACCGCAGGCGCCCTGGCCCCTGCCGGAGCGACAGCTTCTTACCAGTGGCAAAGATGCAGCACTGCGGAAGGAATATATGAAGATATACCAGGAGCCATAGCTGATACCTATACCTTGCAAAGCGGCGACAATGATTACTACATAAAAGTGGCGGCGACCGGTACGGGCAGCTATTCCGGCACGGTAACGAGTGCGCATACAGGTCCGGTAAGCGGCAGTACTGCGTCAATTACAGGCATCGGGGGGATCAGCGGAACGGCTGCGGTAGGCCAGATGTTGACAGCGGGGGCGTTAACGCCGGACGGAGCGACGGTCACTTACCAGTGGCAAAGATGCGCTGCCGCCGACGGCGACTTTACGGATATTGCCGGGGCTACATCAAATACCTACACACTGACGGCGGCTGATTATAATTACTATATCAAGGTCGCGGCGACAGGTTCAGGCGCATACTCAGGCACAATAGAAAGCGCCGCTGTCGGCACTGTGGAGGCCGCAACCCTGACAGCCATCGGTGATATCAGTGGTACGCCCGCAAGTGGTCAGACCCTGACCGCAGGCAGCGTGACCCCGCCGGGAGCGACGGTTGCCTATCAGTGGCAAAGATCCGATACGGGGGACGGAACTACCTTTACGGATATTGGCGGCGCAAATCTGAACACCTATACTGTGGGCGGAGTCGATAGCTACTGCTACATTCGGGTCATAGCTACAGGAACCGGAGCTTACACAGGAACGGTAACAAGCGCGGCCACCCCGAAACGGGTAGGACAGCCTTAAAATATTTATTTTTAGTTGACAAAGGAAATGAAACATCATAAAATAGAATATAAATTTATATATATACCTCACTCTTTTTGAGTGAGGTAGGGGTCGCGAAAGTTAAGAGTACTTCAGGAAGCGTGGCTGCTATGAACTGGAGGAAAGGGACTTTTGCCGAAGTATAGGGAAAGGCCGGATTCCTTATGCTGGGACCGCATCTAAGAGGTGCGGGACTGTCACCTGAGCTTGAAGCCCGCACTCAGGTGGAGCACTATCTCACGGAGGGCAAAAGAGGGGGCCGTAGTTAACAAAACAGCTAGGGGTTTTCCTTAGTCTGTTTTTTATTTTGATCTCGTTACCCCTCATCAATGAGCAGTCAAAAATAAAAGGGAAGGGAGTGGATCTTTATGAAGTATCCGGTTATCGTTGTGGGCGCTAATGGAAAAATGGGCAGGGAAATCATCAAAGGGTTAGGACAGCATGAAGATATCACAATTGTCGGCGCTGTAGATATCAGCAATGTCAACACGGATATTGGGGAACTGGTATTCGGCAAATCAACAGGCGTGAAAATTACGGCGGATTTATCCGACACGCTGGAGAAGGTTGATAAACATTGTATCGTTATTGACTTTACGAGAAAGGAATCGGCCCAAAAAAACGTCCCTGTTGCTTTGAAAAAAGGGGTTCCTGTAGTTGTCGGCACCACCGGGTTTGCCGAAGAGGAACTGGCTGAACTGGACGCGCTGGCTAAAGAAAACATGACAAGTATCCTGGTAGCGCCAAACTTTTCACTGGGCGCGGTACTGATGATGAAATACGCCGGCGAGCTGTCAAAGTATTATCAGCAGGCGGAAATAATTGAATACCATAATGATAAAAAAGTTGATAGCCCGTCAGGAACGTCAATTGCCACTACGAAAGGGATGTGCTACCAAGATCAAGCTTGCCGGGCCGATAGCGATTCGCATGATCCGGCCCGCTGCAGAGGCGGAGAATTTAATGGCGTCCGGATCCACAGTGTTAGGCTGCAAAGTCTGATAGCTCATCAGGAAGTCATGTTTTCCGGCGTCGGGGAGCTGTTGACCATACGTCATGATTCTTATTCCCGCGAGTCATTTATACCGGGGATTCTGTTAGCGGTCAAAAAAGCCGGGTCCTGGCAAGGTTTAAAATTCGGCCTCGATCAAATCTTAGATTAAATTATAAGGAGTGTTGATATAATGAAAACTTTTCCAAGAGTAGTTACAGCCATGATTACACCGTATAATGAAGACTTCAGTATGGATCTTGATGGGGCCCAAAAAATAGCAAGATACCTTTTAGCAAACGGCAGCGAAGGTTTGGTTGTCGCAGGTACGACCGGAGAATCACCGACTCTATCCGTACGGGAAAAAATTGAACTTTACAAAGTGGTGAAAGAAGCGGTCGGTGATAAAGGATACGTCATAGCCGGTACCGGAACGAATAATACCCGCGACGCCGTAGAAATGACGGAGGCGGCTGATAAAATTGGCATTGATGCGGTGATGGCGGTGGTGCCATATTATAACAAACCCAATCAGGAAGGCCTGTTTCAACATTACAAAGCGGTAGCCGCGGCAACTTCGAAGCCGGTAATGATGTACAATGTTCCCGGCAGAACCGGAATAAATATGTTGCCGGAAACGGTTGCCCGGTTAGCTCAGATAAAGAATATCAAGGCGGTTAAGGAAGCTTGCGGCAATCTTGACCAAATTTCCGCCTTAAAGACCATTCTTCCCGAGGATTTTCTGGTTTACAGCGGAGACGACAGCCTTACGCTGCCGATGCTGGCGGTGGGCGCTTATGGAGTTGTCAGCGTTGCCACTCATGTGGCCGGTAAGCTCATTCATGATATGATCTATGCTTATCTGGACGGAAAAGTCGAAGAGGCGCACCGGCTTCATCTCAAACTGTTCCCGCTTTTCAAAAATTTATTTATCACCACCAACCCCATTCCTGTAAAAAAAGCCGCGGCGCTCTGCGGACTTCCGGCAGGCGGACTGCGTTTACCGCTGGTTGAGGCCAGCCCCAAAGAAACTGAGATCATTCGGGAAACGTTGGCCGGTCTTGATTTGGTCTGATCTTTGGAACAAGACTCCATTCAGTGGTAAAAAGAAACTAGGATATCATCTGGCAGAAACCGTTTTATAACCAACCGGGTTATGAAACGGTTTTTTTTGTACTATCAGCGGTGTGGGTGTATTTGTATAAAAAAGGCATAATAAGGTGATAATAAATATTGTACAATCCCTTGTTACTTTCGGCTAATTGGCATATAATGTACATAAGGGATAAGGTCGGTTCGGTTAATCCTTGGGTTGGAAAAACCTTCTGAACGGGCGAAAAGGGAAGGTTTTTTTTGTACGTAATCGGTAAGCACAGCATGTTGGAGGCATAAAGGCCACATCGGCTCGCTGTCGGTTTAAGCGCAGGCCGTAGTTTCTTAATGCAATCAATTAATAGGAGGTTATAAATGACAGAAAATGAAAACAAACTGCAAATAATTCCTCTGGGGGGTCTGGGGGAAGTCGGCAAGAACATGATGGTGGTTCGCTATAACAATGAGATCCTGGTCATTGATTCGGGCTTGATGTTCCCGGAAGATGAATTACTGGGAATTGATATAGTAATACCTGATATGTCCTACTTGCAAGAAAATAAAGATATTATTAAAGGCATCATTTTGACCCATGGACATGAGGATCATATCGGCGCCATGCCCTATGTTTTAAAAGAGCTGAATGTGCCTGTTTATGGTACAAAACTCACTTTAGGGATTTTAAAAGAAAAACTTAAAGAAGGCAACGTCAATGATGCCAAACTGATCACCATTCGGTCCAGAGATCATGTAAAATTAGGCGTCTTTAAAATTGATGTCTTCAAAGTGAGCCATAGCATTCCCGACGCTATTGGAATGGCGATTCATACCCCGGTGGGAACAATTTTGCATACGGGCGACTTTAAATTTGATCAAACTCCCGTAGATGGCGTCACGACAGATTTTTCCCGCATTTCGGGAATAGGGGAAAAAGGGGTATTGGTGATGTTATCGGACAGCACCAACGTAGAACGGCCCGGATTCACTCCCTCCGAAAAGACTGTCGGACAATTTTTTGAAGACACTTTTCGGTTAGCCCGGGAACGGATCATCGTGGCTAGTTTTGCCTCGAATGTTCACCGTATTCAATCAGTTATCAATGCCGCTTATAAATATAACCGCAAAGTGGCTATCGTGGGGAGAAGTATGGTAAATGTGGCTTCGATCGCCCAGGACACAGGTTATCTAACGATTCCGGACGATACGCTGATCGAAATTGAAGAAATCGCGAATTATCCCCGCAACCGGGTGGCTATATTAACCACGGGCAGTCAGGGCGAGCCGATGTCGGCGTTGACCAGGATTGCCATGTCCGATCATCGCAGGGTCGAAATAATTCCGGGCGACACGGTGATTATTTCGGCGACACCCATTCCCGGAAATGAGAAACTGGTGGCCCGAACCGTAAACCAGTTGTTCCGTCTGGGTGCGGAAGTGATACATGAATCAACCAGCGGTATGCACGTTTCAGGTCACGCCAGTCAGGAAGAATTAAAAATGATGATCAACCTTGTTCATCCCAAATTTTTTGTTCCTGTCCATGGCGAATACCGGCACTTGGTCAAACACGCCCATCTGGCCGAGCAGCTTGGAATTCCAAAAGAAAACATATTTTTAGCGGAAAATGGACAGATCCTGGAATTCACCGCCAAGACCGGTACGGTGGGCGGAAGAGTCACTGCGGGAAGGATTCTCATTGACGGGTTGGGAATCGGCGATGTGGGAAATATCGTTCTCCGGGACCGTAAACAACTCTCCCAGGACGGGATCCTTATTGTGGTCGTTACCATCAACAAAGCGGAAAACGCTTTAATAGCGGGACCGGATATAGTTTCACGGGGGTTTGTGTATGTGAGAGAAGCGGAAAAACTAATGGATGAATCCCGGGAAATCGTCAAAACCGTCCTAGATAAGTGTTTTGATAGGAAGATCACCGATTGGGCAAGTATCAAGTCCCAAGTCCGTGATACGTTGGGTAAGCAGCTTTATGAGAAAACAGGCCGCAGGCCGATGATTATACCGATTATTATGGAGATCTGATTATTATGGGGATCTAAGAAGTGTAAAACAATGCGTTTCGAAAAAACGCATTGTTTTTGTATTGATCGGGAAGTATAAGTGATGTTCAACACAGGAGTAGAGGTGAGTAAATATATGGCCGATCAGCAAGAGCCGGCGATAAGTCCCCGTCTGCGGAAAGCCAATAAAAAGCAGCAGCGCCTGGAAGAGGATACGATCAAAGAGTTTGGCACAGCGCAATTGCCGGCGCCAACAACCTCCAATATCCATTGTCTGACCATTGTCGGTCAGATCGAGGGCCATATCATTCTTCCCCCGCAGAATAAAACGACCAAATATGAGCATGTTATTCCACAATTGGTGGCGGTGGAGCAGAATCCGCAAGTCGAAGGGATGCTGGTTTTACTCAACACCATTGGAGGGGATGTGGAAGCCGGTCTTGCTATAGCGGAAATGATTCATGGACTGTCCAAGCCTACTGTTTCCATTGTGCTGGGGGGAGGTCACAGTATTGGTGTTCCCATTGCTGTGGCGGCCGATTATTCATTTATCACCGAAACGGCCACGATGACGGTTCACCCCATCCGTTTGACCGGGTTGGTGATCGGCGTTCCCCAAACTTATGAATACCTTGATAAAATGCAGGACCGGGTCGTCAAGTTTCTGGAAAAGCACTCCCGTATTACCAAGGAGGCCTTGAGGGACTTGATGTTCAGAACCGGCGATCTGGCCAGGGATATCGGCACTGTTTTAGTAGGTAAAGATGCGGCGGAGGTTGGTCTGATCAATGAAGTAGGGAGTCTGTCACAAGCGGTGCGTAAGTTGAATGAGCTCATCAGGACAGAGCATGAGGAAAGGAGGCCGATCCAATAGTCATTTATACGCCCTTTCCGGTAGAATTGATCTGGCAAGATGGAAGCGAGAATTTCACCATGGCCGAAGAAGTTGTGAACGGGTTAAAAATGCAAGTTTTGATTTCCAAAGAAGGCGAGATCCGCGTTGAAAGGATTCTCAGCACTAACCCGCAGGACTTTCTTGATACAAAATTCCAGCCCGGTCAAATATTGTCCTATAAACCGGATTCTTAGCGGTGGTTAGCTATCGGATAAAAAATATTTACGCTAAAAAGTGATTAAGCACGAAGTTTGATCACTTTTTTTATGTTATTATCAAATAATACCAATTCTTCCGGAAAAGAGGTTGCTCTTCGTGTTGCGGAATAGTACACTAATAGTAACGAGGTGACATGATGCCTAAAGGTGTTACAGCTAAAACAAAACTGAAGAACGAGCTTAAAAATGAGCTGGCAGGAATTATATTCATTGCCGTAGCTTTATTCATGCTCTTTTGCCTCTGGCAGGGTACGGGTCGGAACGACCTGAACACCCTCGGCGCCGTAGGCAGTGTGATTTACCGTCTGATTAGCACTCTCTTCGGCAGCGGCAATATTCTGCTGCCTATTCTTTTATTGATAATCGGTATTAGCAAATTATGGCGCCGGTTGAGTTTTGATAAGTTTTCGGTCTTATCATGGACAGGCTTGTTTATATCCGCCCTGGCAATGCTGCACCTTTCGCTTCCTTTCGAACAGCAAACGGCGGCGGAAGGATGGGCGGGTCTGGGCGGAGGAGTAACGGGGGCGGTTATTATTAAAATAACCCTCACGCTTTTTGGCAGGGTTGGTTCGTATATTTTTTTGGCTGCCTGTGCGTCGGTTGCTCTGATAGGGATCTTCAAAAAAACATTGGGGTCGATTATCAGGGAAATTTTTTCTTCGGTAGGCAGCTTTTTCGAGAAGACTCGCCAGGAGTTAGCCGATTATCTTTTTGAAAGGGATGAAAGCCAGGAAGCGGCGCATTTTGAAAAGAAAAAATCGGAATATACGCCTGCGTCCCCCGAAAAAAGCGGCTCCTTACCCCTGATCGTTGACCATGTGGAAAACCGGCCCTCCTCAACTTCGTCCTCATATGCGGCTGATTCCTCTCCGGCGGTGATCAAACCGAATCTGCGTTTAGTAAAAGATGATAAAGATAAGGACGCGGTTCTAAAAATCAATCCCGACCTTAAAAAAACCAGGCCTTCTCAACCGGCTGATTTTGTTCTGCCGAGCCAGGATCTATTGCAGCTTCCGCCCAAAACCAAAGGCCAGCGTTTGAATAAAGACATTACAGATAATGTCAGGATCCTGGAAGAAACTTTGGATAATTTCGGAGTGAAAGCTCGTGTGACCCAGGTAAGCCGGGGCCCGAGTATTACCCGCTATGAAATTCAGCCGCCGCCCGGGATTAAAGTCAGCCGCATCGTCAACCTGGCGGATGATATTGCTTTGTCCCTGGCCGCTCCCCAAGTCCGGATCGAAGCGCCGATCCCCGGTAAGGCTGCGGTAGGGATAGAAGTTCCTAACGAAGAAATCTCTATGGTCATCATGCGGGAGGTTCTGGAAACCAAGTTATTTCAGAATTCGGATTCTAAACTGACGGTCGCCCTGGGTAAAGATATCGCCGGCAACCCTATCGTGGCAGACCTGTCAAAAATGCCGCATCTCTTAATAGCCGGAGCTACCGGTTCCGGCAAGAGCGTTTGTATGAATGCTATTATTGCCAGTATTTTGTTTAAGGCCAATCCCGATGAGGTAAAGATGGTCATGATCGACCCCAAGGTTGTGGAATTGTCAACTTTCAATGGCATTCCGCACCTGATATCCCCTGTTGTGACTGATCCCAAAAAAGCTGCCACAGCGTTGCGCTGGGCTGTCCATGAAATGGAAAACCGGTATGAATTGTTTGCGGGTCTAGGCGTTAAGGATATTACCCGCTATAATCAAACCTCGAAACCGGATGAGTCCGAGGGTAGTTTCCCTTATTTACCGTATATCGTTGTCCTGATTGACGAATTAGCCGACTTAATGATGGTGGCGCCGGCGGATGTGGAAGACGCTATTTGCCGGTTAGCCCAGATGGCTAGAGCCGCAGGCATTCATTTGGTTGTCGCAACCCAACGCCCATCCGTGGACGTGATCACCGGAATAATTAAAGCCAATATTCCTTCCCGCATCGCTTTTGCTGTTTCCTCGCAGACGGATTCACGTACGATTTTGGATATGGGAGGGGCGGAAAGACTGTTAGGACGCGGCGACATGCTGTTTTATCCCACCGGAATGGCTAAACCTTTGCGCGTTCAGGGCGTCTATGTTTCCGATCAGGAAATTGATAACCTGGTCGCCTACCTAAAGACCCAAAAAGAAGCCCAGTATGAAACACCTTGGCTGAATACGGAACAAGAGGCTTCTGAAATAATTGAAGAAGATGAATTGTTATCTGAAGCGGCCCGAATTTTTATCGAAAGCGGACAAGCCTCCATTTCTTTGCTGCAAAGACGGATGCGGATCGGTTATACCCGGGCTGCCCGTATTATTGACCAATTGGAGGAACGCGGCATCGTAGGCGGTTACGAAGGGAGCAAACCAAGGGCTATCCGGATGACCTGGGAAGATTATGAAAAGACATTTGGCAGTCAATGTTAAAGAAACTGTCAATCTGAGCTTGTCGATAAGTGTATTCAATTGTTATAATTAACTTAGGTTTGAAACTATTAATATAGTCCTGACCGTCATTAAAGGACTTTAATTAATGAATAATATATTTATATATAAGGAGGTGAATATATGGAGAAGATAGGGGAAATATTAAGAAATACCAGAATTGAAAAGGGTCTGTCCTATCAGGAAATCGAAACGGATACCAGGATCCGCTGCCGCTACCTGGAAGCTTTGGAGGACGAAAACTGGGACCTCCTTCCGGAAGATGTTTATACAAAAGGCTTTTTAAGTTCCTATGCCCGGTATCTTGGGCTTAATCCACACAAAATGCTTGACATGTATAAACAAAATGTTGCGCTGACGCCGGAACCTCAGCCGAGTGTGCAAAAGATAGAACTTCCTGGAAGGCCGCGCTGGAAAATGGGTTTAGTAGTTGGAATTATCGCTATTATTATATTAGTGTTTTCCCAGTACCTGTATCGCAGTATTTTTACTCCCGCTCCTTCGTTGACCGCAAATAATCCGGGCCCTTCAACCAATCAAGGTTCGGATAATCTTCCCGCGACTCAGCCGTCAGTAGATACAACACCGGCTGATGATCCGGCGGAGATCGAATCTTTAGCTTTACGCATCAAAACTGTTCAAGGGGCTTGCTGGATCAGGGTAAAAAACAACGATCAAACCGTCTATGAAGGGACGTTGGCTAACGGAGAGGAAAGGATTTTCCCTGATCTGGAAAATGTGGTTTTTACCCTGGGCAACGCAGGGTCTGTGCAAGTGTTTTTAAATGATCAGGATTTGGGCTCCCTGGGTTCGTTGAAACAGGTGGTTACTAAGAGGTATGTGCTGGAAAACAATGCCATAAAAGATGTTAGCAGTTAAAAGAAGCCGTTCAGGCTTCTTTTCCATAGTGATAAGTGCTTCATAGGCGATAAGTCTTTTTATACGATTACCGAACAAAGCGGTGGTGATTTGATGGCGGCCCGTTTTTTGCCTACAACCCAACAAGAAATGCAGGAATTAGGCTGGGAGGTTCTTGATTTTCTTTTGGTAAGCGGGGACGCTTATGTGGATCATCCGAGCTTTGGAACGGCCCTCATTGGACGGCTTTTAGAAGCTTTAGGGTTTCAGGTGGGTATTTTAGCTCAGCCGGATTGGAAAGATGCGGGCTGTTTGAAAGAAATGGGCCAGCCCCGTCTTGGCGTTATGATTAGTGCCGGAAACCTGGATTCCATGTTAAACCATTATAGCGCCCGTAAAAACCCCCGCAGGCAGGATGCTTATTCACCAGGAGGAAAGACAGGCTTGCGTCCGGACCGGGCTACCATTGTCTATACAAACTTGGCTAAACAGGTATTTAAGGATATTCCGGTGATGATTGGCGGTATTGAGGCCTCCCTGAGACGGTTTGTCCATTACGACTACTGGGATGATCGGTTGCGCCGCTCTATTTTGTTGGACAGTAAAGCCGATCTCTTGATTTATGGTATGGCGGAATACCAGATACGCCGGATTGCCGGGGCTTTACGGCAAGGAAAAAGCCTTCAGGAACTGTACGGTATCCCCGGGATTTGTTATATCACGAAAAAACAGCCTCAGCAGGGTATCCGGCTGCCTTCCTATGAGGAATGCCGGAAGGAAAAGGAGGCTTTTGCCGAATCCTTTCGCCTGGCCTACTTAGAACAAGATCCACGACGGGGAAAGAAGCTCTATCAGGGACACGAAGACAGGTTTATGGTGCAAAATCCGCCTGCGCCGCCTTTGCCCGCGCAAGAGTTAGATAAAATATACCGCCTGCCTTATCAGCGGGCTGTTCACCCCCGCTATGGAAGTTTGGGAGTACCGGCTCTCATCGAAACAAAATTTAGCATTACCAGTCACCGCGGCTGTTTTGGGGCCTGTTCTTTTTGTGCGCTCCATTTTCATCAGGGGAGGATCATCCAGGCGCGGTCCGATGAGTCGATTCTTCAGGAAGCGTTGAGTATGACGATGGATCCGGAATTTAAAGGGTACATCCACGACGTGGGAGGACCAACGGCAAATTTTCGGCGACTTGCTTGTGAAAAACAGAAAAAACTGGGGACATGCCGTGACAGGCAATGCTTGCATCCGGCGCCCTGTCCTAATCTCCGGGTCAGTCACGTTGATTATCTGAACCTTTTACGCTCTCTGCGGAAACTGCCGGGTATCAAGAAGGTTTATGTCCGCTCAGGACTGCGCTATGATTACTTGATGCTGGACCCGGATAACACCTTTCTGACGGAATTATGCCGGCATCATATCAGCGGCCAGCTCAAAGTAGCCCCGGAGCATGCTTCTAGAACTGTAACAAACTGGATGGGCAAGCCCTCCATTGCGGTATTTGACCGTTTTCGAAAACTGTATTATGAAACGAACAAACGTTTGGGATTGAAACAATATCTGGTGCCTTATTTTATGTCCGGTCATCCCGGCAGCAATTTACAGGATGCTATTCAACTCGCTGAGTATATGAGGGATGCGAATCTGCATCCCGATCAGGTCCAGGAGTTCATCCCCACGCCGGGTAGTTTATCGACCTGTATGTATTATACGGGCCTGGACCCCCTGACGAAACGGAGGGTCCATGTGCCTAAAGGCGAGGAAAAAGCTTTTCAGCGCGCTCTTCTCCAGTATAATAAACCGGAAAACCTTACGCTGGTCCTGCGGGCTTTAAAACTGGCCGGGCGGCTTGATTTGATTGGAAAAGGAAAGAAGTGCCTGGTAGCTCCCAAACGGCTTGACAAGCCCAATATTCGTCTTTGACAATGGGAAATCCGTATTATATACTTAATCAAGTAAATGGAAAACGGAGGAGTCTGATGCTGCCCCAATATGTTAAGATCGTCACTTTAGGCTGTCCAAAAAACAATGTTGACAGCCGGCAGATGATGGGCTATTTTTATCGGCAGGGCTATCAATTAACAGAGGATCCCGCCCAGGCAAAGATGATTCTGGTAAACACCTGCGGTTTTATTGAAGCGGCGAAAAGGGAGTCTATTGAAACTATCCTGGAGCTAGCTCAATGGAAAGAAAACGGCGATTGTGAATATTTAATTGTGACAGGCTGCCTCGTACAAAAGTATGCCGGGGAGTTAAAAAATGAGATCCCGGAGATTGATTTACTGATAGGGACAGGGGATATTCCCCGCCTGCCAGAGATGCTGCAAGCTTTACAGCCTGGAAAACGGCTTAGCTGCGTGGGGGATCCTGACGGTTATCTTTATGACGAAGGTTTACCGCAGGTTCCTGAAACCATTAAGCATTACGCCTATGTTAAGATCGCTGAAGGCTGTGATAACCGCTGCACCTATTGCGTCATCCCTTCAATCCGGGGCCGGTATCGCAGCCGGACGATGGAAGCCATTATCAGCGAAGTTATGGAGTTGGCCCGGCAAGGGGTCAAAGAGGTTATCCTGGTGGCCCAGGATACAACATATTATGGCTTTGATTTGTACGGGTGCTTTAAATTGCCGGAACTTTTGACAAAGTTGGCAAAAATACCTCAGGTGGTCTGGATACGGTTACTATATACTTACCCCAATTATATAACGGATGAGCTGTTACAAACGATGCAAAGGGAAGAGAAGGTTTGTTCTTATCTTGACATGCCGCTTCAGCATATTTCGGACCGTATTTTAAAAGCGATGGGCCGGCAACCGGGCCAAGAAGAAACGATCGCTCTTTTAACGAAGATCAGGATGCGTTATCCTGATTTCACTCTGCGGTCAACTTTTATAATTGGTTTCCCGGGTGAAAAAGAAGCGGATTTTGGCAAACTCCTTAAATTTCTTCAGGAGTTTAAATTCGAGCGAGCCGGTTTTTTTACTTATTCCAAGGAACCCGGTACGGTTTCCGCCGCCTTGCCTGGTCAGGTTTCAGTCCGTGAGAAAATACGAAGACTGGAAATAGCATCCAAACTGCAAGAGGGGGTCCTGGCTGCCCAACAGGCTAAGTGGGTCAATCGAAATGTTCAGATCATGGTTGACGGTCCCAGTACCGATTATGAAGGTCTATGGGAGGGAAGGACCCGCGGCGATACCCCGGAAATAGACGGCGTGGTTTATTTCCGGCCCCGCCAGTCTTTGAAAGCGGGAGATGTTGCGGGTGTCAGGGTAACCCACAGTCAGGAATTTGTTTTAATGGGAGAGATAAATCATGAATTTGCCAAATAAACTCACTCTATCCAGGATCTTTCTCATTCCTGTCTTTATGCTGGTGCTTTTGATCCGCATTCCTTACGGCGAGTATATAGCAGCCGCGATCTTTATCCTCGCGGCCAGTACGGACGGGTTGGATGGCTATATTGCCAGAAAGCGTAAACAAGTAACGAATTTTGGAAAATTGCTCGACCCTTTAGCCGATAAGCTTCTTGTTTCCGCTGCGCTCATATGTTTGGTTGAATTGAAGGAAGTGCCGGCCTGGATAGCGGTTATTATCATTGGGCGCGAATTTTTTGTTTCCGGTTTAAGATCTATTGCCGCTGCTGAAGGAGTGGTCATCGCTGCCAGTAAATTGGGTAAAATAAAGACGATTACACAGATAGTAGCTATCTCGGCGCTTCTCCTGAATGATTTTACTCTTAGCTTATTCAATATCACCTTCGGACGTTATGCCCTTTATATAGCTTTGTTCTTCACCGTTTGGTCCGGAGTGGATTATTATTTGAATGCCAAAAAAAGTGCGAAGTTGAAGCTGGAATGAAGCCGGCAATGAAGCAAATAATGGAGCGGATATGGAAAGCCTTAGCTACCGGATTGGGCAGCGGCTATGCGCCGGTAATGCCCGGCACAGTATGCAGCGCTCTTTCTATTATTATTGCGTATTGGTTTTCCTTTCAGGCTTGGGAAATCCTGTTACTATGCCTGGCTGGAGTCTATATATGCACTCAGGGCGAGATCCTTCTGCAACAACATGACAGCCCGCATATCGTATTTGACGAATTTTGTGGGATTCTGATTTCCACCTGGCAACTGCATACTTTACCGCAATTTGCGGCTGCTTTTGTTTTGTTTCGCTTTTTTGATATGAAAAAGCCTTTTCCCGTTTATCAAGTGCAATCGTTACCCCGGGGCTGGGGCGTCATGGCCGACGACGTGGCCGCCGGGCTCATTACGCGGCTGTTGATTTTTGGGTATACGGTCATAGCGTCTTTTTTAGTTTCATGAACAGTGCCATGCGGGTGCTCAGGCGGCGCATAAATAGAGTACAGTTTAAGCGGTTTACAACCTGTATTGATAAGATTATGCCATTTACCGGCAGGAATCAATATCGCATAGTTATCATAGACGTTTCTTTGAAAATCCAAACTATCTTTGCTATCCCCCATTTTAACAATTCCTTGGCCTTCTTCAATGCGTATAAACTGGTCGACATCAGGATGCATTTCTAAACCTATGTCCTCACCGACTCTGATGTTCATCAAGGTAAGCTGCAAATAACATCCTGTCCATAAAGCAGTCCGGAAATTACTGTTTTGCTTGGCAGCTTCCTCAATATTAACTACAAACGGCTCTGGCCCGTAATCCTTCAAGATAATAAATTCGTACGGATAGTTAGGACAATTTGTCAATGTGTTAAAATACATTGAATAACTGTTATACATATTATATGGATTGTAGATATTATATGGATTATACATTGCTGTGTTGGCGTAGTAGGGACATGGATATGGGTCATAAATATCGTACATGTTGCTCATTCCTTTCCTAGGCTTGTTTATAGTATTATATTCCTCAATTCTAGGAGTTGTGCCTAGCATGTCAAAGGGGTGTCGGAAATGAAAAGTGAATGGGCCTTGTTTTTTCAAACGCATGATGCGCGTGAAGCGGAGATTATTGAATCTATCCTGAATGCGTCAGATATTCCGTTTTTGATAAAAGATAGAGGGGCCGGGGGTTATCTCAAGATATATATGGGTATGACAAACATGGGGATAGATATATATGTTCCGGGTTGTCGGCTGAATGAGGCCAGGGAACTGATTCCCCCACCCGAAGCCATTTTGGACGATCCTGAAGAGAAAGAAACCGCGGCAAAAAACAACCTGAGGAATACCTGCCTGGATGACAGACAAAAGAGCAGAGCCAGGATCTTAGTATTGTTTTTGTTTGTTTTACCAACTGTCATATACTTGCTTGCATCATTATGGAATCGTTAAAGATCGCTTCTATGCGTCTATGCCTGTAGGATACAAAACCCGCATGGCACAGATATGCCATGCGGGTTGGAACCCTTAAAAGTTAAATTCACTTTCCCAGTCAAAATTACCGGATTCTTCACAACATTTCGGCCAGTGGCCGCACCATGGAGGAACAAGAGGCGTATCTACGCGGTCAAGACTGGGGATATAAGGTTTGATGTCTAGCACAGGGCTGCCATTGTCAGCGTCAATGTAAGCCAACCCGATAATACTATTATCTTTATCAATATAGGTTACTTGTGCGCAAGAAATTGCTAAGGGGTTGGGGCGTTCTGGCGAACGGGTCGCGAATGTACCCAGGACCGAGGGACCGCGGGTGTAAGGTTTCGTTTCGGACAGTTTTGTTCGGGAAACGTTATTGTCACTTTTGCTGAACCACCAGCACACTTGGATATGACTGAAGCCTTCCAGGCCTTCCAAAGCCGGCAGATATGATTTGTCTAAAGAAATATACATCCCTTCTTGGTTAGTAACGATTTTGCCAATTGATTTTAATTTCATTTTTTCCATAAATATAATCCTTTCAAATTTATTTACGGTACCGCATTTCCTAGTATAACAAGTGTATTTTATACTTCAAGCGTTAATTTTGAAAAATTTCAAACATAGGGACAAAACCAGTTTATTCAGTATGGTTTTCAAGCCGGAATGAAGTATTTTCATAGCAAACGGCTAAAAATAACAGGAGGTGAAGGAAAGATGAAAGAAGCGCTAAAAAAGAATAAAGGGCGTGCTTTGGAACTACCTCTTACAAATTACGAAAAGGGTATTGAAGTTTTATCGGGAATTGGCATTTTACTGATTATCATCTTAGTGATAGCAGTGTGGAACAGTACGCCGGAAAAGATACCGACACATTATGCCTTATCGGGAATACCGGATACTTGGGGAAAGAAAGAGTCGATACTTTTTATCCCTATGGTAGCGCTCGTATTATATGCGATAATGTCAATTGTCACTAAATACCCCCATACTTTCAGCTTCTTATGGAAGGATACGGGCAAAACCACAAAAGCCCAATATCAAAGCGCACGTCATTTGCTGGTTGTTCTAAAAGCGGAAATAATCTTGTCATTTGCCTATATCCAATGGATAACGATACAAGTTGCCTTTGGAAAGGCCGAAGGGTTGGGCGGCTTATTTTTTCCGTTATTAGTGATTATTGTTTTAGGGACCGTAGGGATTTATTTTTTTAAGAGTATTAACAACGTCGCTGATGAATAGAAATGCCCGCAAGAACAGATAAAATTTTTGCCATGAGGACTCCCGATCAATTTGATCCTGGGTCCTTATTTTTTAGGTCTTTATTTTTGCAACCCTGTATAAGGCGTAAGCTCTATTTTCCAGTATTCTCTAGGCAAGAGCTCCTGTTTTGTGTGCTATAATTATACAGGTAAAGGAGGTGGGGAGATTGTCACAAAAGTTCACAAGAGTCTTTGCAATTGTCATTTCCGGAATCCTGACCTTTGTCCTCCTGATAGGCGGAACACTGCTGTATCAAAAATATGTATACGCCGACCCTTTGGAAGCGTCCGTGACAAAGCTGCCGGCCGTCAGTTCCTTTAAAATGGAGCAGTTAAATTCCCGCTCTAAGGTGAGTGTTGAGTTTAATGTTCAGGAAAAACTAAAAGGGAACTTTTATCTTCTCTTAGATCAGTTGGAGCAACAATCAGCCAGGAGTCTGGATAATCTGACTGTTGAAATAGTCAATCAACCGGATACCGCTTTAGAAGCATTTCTCCAGGAAGCCCGGCTGCCGATTTATGAGGCGATCAGTACGGGCCATTTTACCGCGATACCGGATCAATTGAGCAAAATCGGGCAACCCATGCAGATCAGCTATGACCTGGAATTGGACAACTATTTTGTTTTTCTTACGGCAAACCATCAGGATCGGGCAGCACATTTGATTATCAGCAGGGGAAATTCACCCCTGATAATTGTCAATACAATGGGAGGAGAGTATCTCTAGTGAAAAAAGAATTAATGATCGGATTTTTACTGGGAGGGTTCTCCTATCTGGCGTATCTTGGCTATGATGTTACACCGGTTATTCTCTTGGCAGGAGTGGGTGTTGGTTTATATCTGGTATCAAAGAAAAAAGGGATATTAAAACTTGATTCTTACCAGAAAATCATTACGCAAAACCAGTTTCGCTTTGAAGATATTGGAGGACAAGAAACTCCCAAGCAAGAACTTAAAGAAGCCTTACAGTTTTTGATTAAATCTGAAATGGCGAATCAAATGGGGATCCGTCCCTTGAAGGGCATTCTTCTGACAGGCCCGCCCGGAACAGGGAAAACCCTGCTGGCAAAAGCGGCGGCCGGTTTCTCGGACTCGGTCTTTTTGGCGTCCAGCGGCAGCGAGTTTATTGAAATGTACGCCGGAGTTGGGGCGCAAAGAGTGCGTAATATTTTCAAGTCCGCCCGGGATATAGCCAGAAAGCAAAAAAAGAACAGGGCGATCATCTTTATTGACGAGGTAGAAGTTTTAGGCGGAAAACGCGGAAAAAACAGCAGCCATATGGAATACGACCAGACTTTGAATCAACTGCTCGTCGAAATGGACGGGCTCAGCAGCGATCAGGATGTCCGTATTCTTCTCATTGCCGCGACCAACAGACCGGATTTACTGGATTCCGCCCTCTTGCGTCCCGGCCGTTTTGACAGGCAGGTCAAGGTAGGTCTGCCGGATAAGGAAGGACGAAAGGCGATTTTACAACTCCATTGCCGCAATAAACCTATAGCCGGCGACGTGGATATCGAGGAGATTGTCGGCGGCACCTTTGGCTTTTCGGGGGCGCATCTGGAGAGCCTGGCTAATGAAGCGGCCATTTTAGCCTTGCGGGATAACAGCGCGGTTATCAACCAGTCCCATTTACGTGAAGCGGTCGATAAGGTGATCTTAGGCGAAAAAATTGGGAACAGCACGAGCCGGGAAACCTTGCACCGGGTAGCTATTCACGAGGCCGGACATGCTTTAGTCAGCGAGGTGGTGAACCCCGGTTCGGTGGATCAGGTAACCGTCACAGCCCGCGGAAACGCGCTGGGCTATGTGCGGCACAATCAGACTGAAGACCAGCAGATCTATACCAAATCAGCGTTGGAAAAGCAAATCATGATTATGTTGGCCGGCGCTGTTAACGAAGAAATAGTCCTAGGTGAAAAGAGTACCGGGAGCGCCAATGATTTTCAGCAGGCGCTTCAATTATCGGAAAAGATCGTTTCCCACGGCTTATCCAATTTAGGCGTTGTTTCTCCGGATGTAGTGCCTAAAAATGAGATGTACCTTACCTGTCAGGAAATATTGCGTAACTTGGAACAAAAAACAGTCGAGATTATTACATGTCACCAGAAAGCGTTGCGCAGGGTTGTTTTAATTTTAAAAGAAAAAGAAAAGATCAGCGGGGATGAATTACGGGCGGCTATTTTGCAATAGCCGCTTTTTCCTTGGTTTTCTGCCATTGCTTTGCTCGGCCCAAACCGTGTTTTCCTTGCACCAGGCAAGGAGCGTGAATTGGGGGAGGCGCAGGTGCAACATCGGTTTGTGCCGTCGCTTCGCTCGGCCAAAACCGTGT
>DHRG01000012.1:85370-167461 GCA_002408285.1 Peptococcaceae bacterium UBA5318
TTGTGCCATTGCTTCGCTCGGCCCAAACCGTGTTTTCCTTGCTTTATTTTGTTTTATTCTATAAAATAATTCAAGCAGGATGGAAATAAGGGGGAAATGTTAATGAACGCCGAGTTGATTTCCGTCGGGACTGAAATTTTACTGGGGCAAATCCTGAATACGAACGTGCAATATTTGTCAAAGCAGTTGGCGGCTTTGGGAGTAAACGTTTATTATCACACCACCGTCGGGGATAATTCCCTGCGCCTGAAAAAGGCTTTAGAAATAGCGGTCCAACGCGCGGAATTGATTATCACGACCGGCGGACTGGGGCCTACCGGTGATGATCTGACTAAAGAGGCTCTGGCGGAATTCCTTGCGCTTCCTTTGGAAATATTAGAACCTGAAGTAGATAAGATAAAAAGCTATTTTAAAAGCAGAAACCTGGAGTGGGTGGACAGTAACAAAAAACAGGCGGCCTTTCCTCCGGGGTCTTATATCCTGCAAAACGACAGGGGGACTGCCCCCGGAATGGCTTTAAAGCGGGACGGCTGCTGTTTTATTGTTCTCCCCGGTCCTCCTAAAGAAATGGAAGAGATGTTCAACCGCTACACTGTGCCTTGGTTGAAGCGCCATTTTCTGCCCCCGGATACCCAGGAACTGCATTCCCTGGTTCTGAGATTTGGGGGGATTTCGGAAAGCAAACTGGAAGATGTCTTATGGGACCTCTTAACGGCTCAATCCGAACCTACCTTGGCCTTACTGGCTAGGGAGAAAGAAAAAGAAATTCACTTGCGCATCACAGCCCATGCCAAAGACCGCGAGGAATTCTTGCGGTCCGTCGGGCCGGTCTTTTCGGAAATAAAAAAGCGGACCAAAGGTTTCTATCTTACCACTACGGAAGAAACTTTGCCAGAGGTCGTTTCCCGTCTTCTTAAAGAAAAAAAACTGACGGTAAGTACGGCGGAATCTTGTACCGGCGGATTGCTCAGTTCCCAGATCACAGCGCTTCCCGGTTCTTCTGAGGTTTATTTGGGCTCGGTGATCTCTTACTCTAATGAATGTAAGGAAAAAATCCTGGGAGTTCCCGCCGGCATGTTGGAAGAGCATGGCGCTGTGAGTGCCGAAGTGGCGGAGCAAATGGCCCTGGGGGTGCGAAAATTGACCGGAAGCGACATTGGGATCAGTATTACCGGGATTGCCGGTCCGGACGGGGGAACGCCTTTTAAACCCGTTGGTTTGGTGTTTATAGCTATCGCTAATGCCGAAGGCGTTAAGCGGCACAAATATGTTTTTAACGGGGATCGGGAAACAATTCGTTACAGGAGTGCGGCGGAAGCAATGCAGTTGCTGCACAGGATGATTCGCCAACAGGCATTATGAAGAGGATGTATCATAGAAGTGATACGTCGAAAGGAGTTTTATTGATGGATTTTTTCGGGCAACTAAATATATCTAAAAAGATCTTAACCGCAATTTCCGATATGGGATTTGAAGAACCCACCCCCATTCAGGCGGAAGCCATACCCTTAATCATGGACCATCTGGACGTGATCGGTCAGGCGCAAACGGGGACAGGAAAAACAGCGGCTTTCGGTATCCCTATTGTGGAGAATGCCAACCCCGGTTTACCGAAAGTGCAGGCCCTCATCTTAACGCCGACCAGGGAACTGGCTATCCAGACAGCGGAGGAAATCGGTAAAATAGGCTTTCACAAACGGGTGAAGGTTCTCCCTATTTACGGCGGCCAGCCTATTGACAGGCAAATCCGTTCCCTGCGTATCGGTGTTCATGTGGTTATCGGAACTCCGGGCAGAGTATTGGATCATTTGCAAAGGAGGACCCTTTCCCTTGATCAAGTGAAAATTGCCGTACTGGATGAAGCCGATGAAATGCTGGACATGGGTTTTATCGAAGATATTGAAGCGATCCTCCAAAACACGCCCCGCGAAAGACAAACAATGCTTTTTTCCGCCACGATACCGTATGCGATCCAGCGTCTGGCGGAAAAATACCTCAAAAACCCGCGTATGATCAAGATCAGTAAAGAGAATTTAACGGTCCCGCTTATTCAGCAGGTATATTATGAAATCGGACAGGGCTCTAAAGCGGACGCTCTTTGCCGGATCCTGGACTATGAAAACTATGAATCGGTGATTATTTTCTGCCGTACCAAACGGGGTGTGGACGAGCTCTCCGCCACTTTGCAGACACGCGGGTATTTTGCGGAAGGCTTACACGGTGATCTGACCCAAGCGCAGCGTGATAAAACGATGCGGGGCTTCCGGCAGGGAGATACGGAAATCCTGGTTGCCACAGATGTGGCGGCCAGAGGACTTGACATTGACCGGGTCAGCCACGTTATCAACTTTGATATTCCCCAGGACCCGGAGTCTTATGTCCACAGGATCGGGAGGACAGGACGGGCGGGAAAAGAGGGGAAAGCCTTGACCTTGGTTATGCCGCCGGAGTACCGCCAATTACGATTGATTGAAAAACTGCTTAAATCCAAGATCCCCAAGGCCCAGATCCCTTCTTTCCAGGACATGGTGGAACAGCAAAAAGAGCTGGTTTATCAATTCTTGCGCGATATCCTGAAGGAGAATAAGCTTGAAACTTACCACTCTATAGCCTTGGATCTGGTGAAAGAATATGACCCCATTGATGTTATTTCAGCGGCTATTAAATACGCTCTCAGCCAACGCGGCTCAGAAATATCGGATATGGATTTTTCCAGCGACCTGGACAATACAGGAGCCAAAAAAGGTATGGTTAGACTCTTCATTACCATAGGGCGCCAGAATAATATCAGACCCCAAGACCTGATTAAAGCGGTCAGTGAGGAAACGGGTATTTCGCCTAAAGACGTCGGGGATATCAATATTTATGATAAATTCACCTTTCTGGAAGTCCCCGAGGATGCGGCGCTGCGGGTGATAAATATTATGGACCGGATCCAAGTGAATGGCAAAAGGATTTCCGTTCAGTTGGCCCGCGCCAGATAAGGAGGGGTGGGGATGGAAAAGTACCCGCGGCTTTTTTGGGCTTTTGATTTGCCGCCCGCAATAGACCGGGCAGTAAAAGACGTGCAGGATAACCTGCGCTCCCGGTTTCCGCGTCTTAAATGGGTAAAAGCCGGTAATATCCATATAACGCTTCACTTTCTTGGTGATACCGATCCCCGGCAAATACCGGAGATGATCGAGGCGCTGCAGCCTTGTTTGGCCTTGCAACCGCCTATCCCGGTGTCGTTGGGACCGCTGGGGGCTTTCCCGGGCTGGTCCGCCCCCCGCGTTTTATGGCTGGCCCTCCAGGGGAACCTTTCCCCCCTTTATTTATTGCATGAAAAGACCAGAGCCGTCTTGCAAAACTTGGGGTTAAACTTGGAGAACAGGCCGTTTTCGCCCCATATTACCATCGCCCGCGTTCCGGAAGGAACAAAAGAAGCGGGGGATTTACCTAATCTCAAGCTATACACCAAATATGAAAATCCCGCCGCCAGCATTTCCGCCTTGACCTTGTATGCCAGCGAACTAAAACCCGGGGGCGCCGTCTATACGCGGCGGCACACCTTTGCGCTGGAATTGTAATTGACAAACCATTCCAGAAATTTTATAATGTGCATATCGAACAAATGTTTCGTCATGGAGGAGGAGTTTCATGTCAGATAAAAAGAAAGCGCTGGAAATGGCTTTGGCTTCCATAGAAAAGCAATTTGGAAAAGGCTCTGTTATGCGGTTGGGAGAAGCTGCCGCCAGATTGCAGATAGACACGATATCCACCGGAGTGTTGAGCCTGGATTTGGCTCTGGGAGTCGGCGGGATACCGCGGGGCCGGGTTGTAGAGATTTACGGGCCGGAATCGTCCGGTAAAACGACGGTAGCCTTGCATATTATCGCCGAGGCGCAAAAAGCGGGCGGCGCCGCGGCCTTTATTGATGCTGAACATGCCCTGGACCCTAAATACGCCAAAAATCTGGGCGTGGATATTGATAACCTGATCGTTTCGCAGCCGGATAATGGTGAACAGGCTTTAGAAATTGCGGAAGCGCTGGTTCGCAGCGGGGCTGTCGATGTAGTCGTTGTTGATTCCGTAGCGGCTTTAGTGCCCCGTGCGGAGATCGAAGGAGAGATGGGGGATTCCCATGTGGGGCTGCAAGCCCGCCTGATGTCCCAGGCTTTGCGTAAATTGACAGGGGCGATCAGTAAATCGCATACTACAGCGATATTCATCAACCAGATCCGCGAAAAAGTAGGGATCATGTTTGGCAATCCTGAAGTCACACCAGGCGGAAGAGCGTTAAAATTCTATGCCTCCATTCGCCTGGAAGTGCGGAAAATCGAGACTATGAAACAGGGTACGGATATAATAGGAAGCCGTACAAGGGTCAAAGTAGTAAAGAATAAAATCGCTCCTCCTTTTAAACAGGCTGATTTTGATATCATGTTCGGAGAGGGCATTTCCAGGTCAGGCAGTATTATCGACCTGGCTACCGAACTGGAGATCATCAATAAAAGCGGCACCTGGTATTCATATAATGAAAACCGGATAGGGCAAGGACGTGAAAATGCCAGACGGTTTCTAAAAGAACATCCGGAAATAGCTGATGAAATTGAAGGTAAGATACGGGCGAATTATGATCTGGGGCAATTGAAAACGGCTGCCGACAACGATGATCCGGCCGAAGATTGAACGAAACTTCATTATAGTGGAAGATTCAACTCCCACTGAATGTTAGTAGAGTACATACTGGACTTAGCCGCCCTTGGATACCCGCCGCCTACAGAGGCGGGGGTCTTAGGCGGGTTATTTCAGTGATAAGAATTCAGGAGTGTGTCGTATGTCCCGGGATCCGATGCAAATAGCTTTACATAAGCTTGGCGCACGCGCTTACAGCATTTTTGAACTTAAAAAGCTCCTTGTTTCGCAGGGGTTTGGTAGTGATGAAATAGAGATATGTTTGGAAAAATTGGTAGAATGGGGCTATCTCAACGACACCCTGTTATCTCAACAGCTCTATCAGTATTATACCGGGCGCAAGCATTACGGAAGATTGCTATTGGCAAAGCGATTGGCGGCGCGGGGTATTCCGGCACAAAATATCCAGGAGATTTTGCATGATTATGAGCCCGGCGAGAAAAGGGTCGCCCGCCAGGCAGCCGAAAAATTTGTGCAGGCAAGACAAAATAAAGACTGTCGGAAGTTACAGCTTGCCCTGGTCAGACACTTGCGCAGCCGTGGGTTCACGGAGGCGGTTATTTTAGATGCTCTTAATGAGTCAGGGTTAGGCCCCGAGGACGATACGGCAGGAATGGTGCAGCTTGACAGGCTCAAAAAATATGATTAAAATAAACATGAGAATATTCGATTGGATTTTTTTGCCATCCTGGGTTTAGTGTATATATATTGGCCGTTTACTATATAGGACTCTAAATCTTTTTACGGGTTCGGACATATCATTGTGAAGACTTCGCCTAAAAGGGCTAAGTGTAATTATGAACCCGTATATATATAGGTGGAAAGGAAAAATAACCGAGTTTTTCTCGGTTATTCTTTTTTTAGATATGATATATAGGAGGTGATAAAGATTATCTATTATTTCATAACAGGGATAATTACGGGTCTTATAGGAGCATTTTTAGGATATTTTATTCGTAAGAAGATGGCCGAGGCGAAATTGAATTCCGCAGAGGAAGCGGCTGAAAAGATTTTAGAAGAAGCAAAAAGAAACGCCGAAGCCAGGAAAAAAGAAGCGATCCTTGAAGCAAAAGATGAGGCGCACCGTTTACGGGTAGAAGGCGAACGGGAGAACAGGGAACGCCGGAATGAACTGCAGCGTCTGGAACGCCGACTGGTACAAAAGGAAGAAACCTTAGATAGAAAGTCAGAAGCCGTAGAGCGTAAAGAGGATAACCTGCATAAGCAGGAACAAGAACTCTTCGCGGCAAAAAAGACAGTCAGTGAAATAACCCAAAAGCAATTAGCTGAATTGGAAAGAATATCAGGGCTTTCCTTCGATCAAGCGCGTGAGTTGATATTATCACGGGTGGAAGACGAAATAAAACATGAAACCGCTATGTTAATCAAAGAATACGAAACCCGGGCCAAGGAAGATGGCGATAAGAAAGCACGTGAAGTTATTTCCTTAGCTATCCAAAGGTGCGCCGCCGACCATGTGGCGGAAACCACCGTTTCAGTCGTGGCTTTGCCTAATGATGAAATGAAAGGACGTATCATCGGCCGTGAAGGCCGTAACATCCGAACTTTAGAAACGCTGACCGGTATAGACCTGATCATTGATGATACACCGGAGGCAGTGATCCTCTCGGGATTTGATCCTATCCGGCGGGAAGTAGCCCGTAACGCCCTGGAAAAATTAATTCTTGACGGCCGCATTCATCCAGCCCGGATCGAAGAAATGGTTGAGAAATCTCAAAAAGAGGTGGAACAGAAAATACGTGAGGAAGGCGAACAGGCTACCTTTGATACAGGAGTAAACGGCCTTCATCCCGAACTGATCCGACTCTTAGGGAGATTAAAATACCGTACCAGTTACGGACAGAACGTGCTGAAACACTCTATCGAAGTGGCTCACTTAGCCAAAGTAATGGCGGCGGAAATCGGGGCTGATATAGCAGTCGCCAAGCGGGCCGGACTTTTGCACGACCTGGGTAAAGCTGTGGATCATGAAGTAGAGGGTCCGCATGTTACCATTGGCGCTGATTTGGCTAAAAAATACAAAGAATCCCCGGATATCGTTCACGCCATTGCGGCCCATCATGGGGATGAGCCTTTTCATACCGTTGAAGCGGTGCTCGTAGCCGCCGCCGACGCTATTTCCGCAGCGCGGCCCGGCGCCAGACGGGAAACCCTGGAGAATTATATTAAACGTTTAGAGAAACTAGAAGAAATCGCTAATTCGATGGAAGGCGTGGAGAAGTCCTTTGCGATTCAAGCGGGACGCGAAATCCGGATTATTGTTAAACCTGATAAAATTGATGACGCTACATCTGTCAGAATGGCTCGGGACATCACTAAACGCATTGAAGAAAATCTGGAGTATCCCGGACAAATCAAGGTCGTAGTAATAAGGGAAACACGTGCCGTAGATTACGCGAAATAACAAAATAAAATCAAAAGCGACCTGTAAAGGCCGCTTTTTCCAATTTACCCAGATAATAAAAATGACAAGTAGAATGATATTAAAAGGAAATACCGTTATTATGACGAATACACTTTTGGGTACATAAAAAAGGATGGTGTTAAAGAAGATGCAGCTTGAGAAGAAGATAGTACCGGAAGATGAAGACAGTATTAATTTAGTGACAACCCTATTGATGCGCTATCCGCAATTATGTACGATCAATTATTCACCTAAGGGACACCTCTTAAAGCTTAGTTTCATTCTCAAAAAAGACCTGGCCCTAAATATACTAAAAAGATTCCAGGATGAGCTTATTTCTTGTATCCGGGCCTATTCCTACTTCGAGCGGAAAGAGGAACCCCGGCATCTTAAAATCTCTTTTAACCGGATTTCCGGCCTTACCAACATCGAAATAACCAGGGACGCCTCCACCTTGACACAAAAAGAGATCTCCTTGATCGTAACTATCATGAATGATAGTTTCCAGAATATCCTTGTCAGCGATGAGATAACTGCGCCGGAAGACGAATTATCAGAACAGGATGACTTTATCAGGTATATGTTGGATAATCTGCGGATTAAAAGTCCGGCTAATAAATTAATAGCTTTGCGGGAAGAAGGCCGTGTTTTGGTTTTTAAAAGATAGCGGCATAATATAGTTAAGAATTTGGTTGCGGGGGATCCAGTGATGAATGTATTGATAGTCGGGGATATTGTCGGCCGCACGGGAAGACGCGTCGTCAAAGAAGTTATGAGGAGCTACCGAAAAAAATACCGGGCGGATTTTGTAATTGCCAATGGCGAGAACGCCGCAGGCGGAAATGGGATAACGCGGGAAATTGCCGATGAACTGTTTAAAGAAGGAATTGATTTTATCACTATGGGTAATCATACCTGGGATAAAAAAGAGATCCTGCAGTTTATCGAACACGAGCCTTGTTTAATCAGGCCCGCTAATTATCCGCCGGATACCCCCGGCAAGGGAAGCGCCGTCATAAAATTGGAAAACCAGCTTAAAATCGGCGTCATCAATCTTTCCGGAAGAGTTTTTATGACGCCCTTAGATTGTCCGTTTCGGACGGCTGAAGCCTTAGTGAAAACAATTGCCAGGGAAACACCCAATATCATCATAGATTTTCATGGCGAGGCTACTTCGGAAAAAATTGCCTTTGCCTGGTATATGGATGGTAAGGTTTCGGCTGTCATAGGGACCCATACGCACGTCCAGACAGCTGACGAACGTATTTTACCGCAGGGAACAGGCTACATAACCGACGTGGGGATGACCGGGCCGCAAAACTCCGTTTTAGGCGTCCGGACGGATCTGGTGATCCAAAAATTCTTGACTCAGATGCCGGTACGTTTTGAGGTAGCTGAGGGGACCGCTCAATTGAATGGACTTTTCCTTCGAATCGACGAAAAAACAGGCAAAACGATTCTAGTTGAAAGAATCAATCAGATCATTCTGTAAAATTGAAAATAATTTTCGCAATTATTTTTGGATTAACAGGAATTTTTTAAATAATGTAGAATAAATATTCTAAACATTTAAATTCTAATTGAAGATTCGAGGGAGGTAACAATGTTGGAAGTTTTAAAAGTTTCAGCGAAATCCAGTCCAAATGCAGTTGCAGGGGCATTAGCAGGTGTTATAAGGGAGAAGGGCACAGCAGAAATTCAGGCGATCGGCGCCGGAGCTTTAAACCAATCGGTTAAAGCTGTGGCGATTGCCAGGGGTTTTGTAGCTCCAAGCGGAATGGATCTCATTTGTATTCCGGCATTCACCGACATCGAAATTGATGGTGAAGAAAGGACGGCTATAAAATTAATCGTCGGCCCAAGATAAGCCCCAAAAACCAGTTGCTTTTTAGAGCCTGTTGACAATGCAGGCTCTTTTCGTTTATTGTGGAACCAGGAAAGACGGGAGGCTGGTTTTGTGGATACTGATTTTTCCCCGCTCCATGAGCAGATGATTGTGGTTGACGGACACTGTGATACGATTTTAGAACTTTATCATAAAAAACGGTCCTTCTGGGATTATAATAAAGAGGGGCACTTGGATTGGCCCCGCTTACAAGCAGGTAAAGTAAACCTGCAATTCTTCGCGTTTTATATTGAACCGGAATATAAACCAAGCGGGGCTTTAAGCCGCGTTTTAGAGCTATTGGCTTATTTCCAGGATATCCGGCAAGACCGAAAAGATAAGCTCTCTCTTATTCTGTCCCGGGAGGATATAACCAAGCTCCACCCTCATACGGCCTCGGCTCTTCTGGCTATTGAAGGTGGCGAGGTTTTAGAGGGTAAGGTCAGCGCCTTGCGTTTTTTATTTCAACTGGGATTCCGCAGTATGACGCTCACCTGGAATCAGAGAAACCAGTTGGCCGACGGGGCATGGGAAAAAGAGAACAAAGGCGGATTGACAGTCTTGGGGCGCCAGGTAGTCCAAGAGATGAACACCTTGGGAATGCTCATTGACGTATCGCATCTTAATGAGGCGGGCTTTTGGGACGTCCTTTCCCGCACCCAAAGACCTGTTGCGGCGACTCATTCCTGTTGCCGCGCTCTCAAGGAACATCCCCGCAATTTATCCAATGACCAACTGCGGGCTTTACGCGATAATGGAGGGATCATCGGGATAAATTTTTACCCGGACTTTTTGGGGCAAACGCCTTGCACCCTTCTTAGGGTCGCGGAGCATCTTGAACATGCCGCCTCGATCGCAGGGATTGACCATGTAGGGCTGGGTTCTGATTTTGACGGAATCTCTCTTACACCGCAAGGCCTTTCCTCGGCGGCGGATTTTCCCCATCTCACAGAAGTACTGGTAAAGCGCGGTTGGAAACAAGAAGAGGTCGCTAAAGCTATGGGGGGTAATTTCATTCGTGTTTTGCAAAACGTCCTGCCACAATCTCAAACCTTACAAAATTGATTTACATGTCCATACGACAGCGTCAGACGGTTGTTATACGCCCCGGGAAGTGGTAAAACTGGCCCATACGCTGGGAATTACCCACTTAGCGGTTACCGATCACGATACGACTGCCGGATTAAAAGAAGCCCTGGCCGCCGGGAACGAGTACGGCGTCGAGATTATTCCCGGCCTGGAATTAAGCACGCTGTATGGGGAGCAAGAAATCCATATCCTGGGATACTACCAAAACTCGGCTTGCCCCGCTCTGCAGGAGCCGCTGGGCAGCTTGGCTTCTTTGCGCGTCCGGCGGGCTGAAAAAATAGTCAAGAAATTGTGTGAGGCAGGATATCCGCTTAGCATGGCCGAGGTAAAGAAAAAATCAAAAACAGGAACGCTGGGACGTCCGCATATAGCCCTTGTTTTAATAGATCATGGCTGGGTCAACAGCATCGAAGAAGGTTTCACCAAGTTTCTGAACCCCGGTTGTCCCGGTTTTGTATCACGGGTGAGGATTTCGCCGCTGGAGGCGGTCAGTCTTATTAAAAAAGCGGGGGGAGTACCTGTTTTAGCCCATCCAGGCGGCAGTTTCCCCGCTGACCTTTGGCCTTTCTTGCTGGAAGCGGGTCTGCAAGGGGTGGAGGTCTACCATCCTGTACATACGGCGGAACTACGGCGGAAGTATTTGCAAATCGCTGAAGCAAATCAACTTGTCATAACAGGAGGCTCGGATTTTCATGGACATGAGGGGCAGGATTTATCATATTTTGGAAATATGCCCGTTCCGCCGAAAACGATCCAAAAATTAAAAGAATTGGCTCCCGATCATATTCTTCGCTGATTAGAAACCTGCCTGGCGAATATAATAGTAAGAGAATGTAATTAGGAGTGGCAAATCCTATGAGGTATGAACAAGATGTTTGGCAACTGCAAAACAGGGTGGCGGAATTAGAGAAACAAGTAGAACACTTGCGTATAAGCAGAAGAGTTCTGATGAATTTGATTGAAAAAGTAGAAAGAGAAAAAAGGACTGCTGTGAGCCAACTGGAAAAAGAAAACAGGCGGTTGAATGTGAACAATCACCGGTTTGCCCAGTCTTTAATGAAATTACAATGGAGGATTGATGAAAACGGGTAAAATCATCTTAATAAGCGGAGGAGCCCGCAGCGGCAAAAGCAGCTTTGCTGAAAAGCTTGCGCAACAGTTGGACGAACAGGTGGCCTATTTAGCTACGGCACAGGCCCTGGATGAGGAAATGACCGCGCGTATCAAGCACCACGCTTCACGCCGGCCACCCGGCTGGCACACTTTTGAAGAGCCTCTTCAGCCAAGCGGGGTAATATGGGAAAACAAAGGTAAATATAAGACCTGGTTGCTGGATTGCGTCACTTTGTATGTTTCAAATCTGCTCTTTAAGATCACGGCTACACCCATGTTTAAGCCGATCAGGCAGGACGCCTCTATTGATATCTCTTGCCAGGAAGTAGTGATGAAAGAGATTGAAACGCTGGTTGAAACGGTGGATAAGGCTTCCGTCACCTTACTGGCTGTGACGAATGAAGTAGGGTGGGGCTTGGTTCCCCCTGACCCTTTAAGCCGTATTTACCGCGATACTGTGGGGAAAGTAAACCAAAAACTAGCCCGGCATGCGGAGGAAGTTGTTCTTGTAACAAGCGGGATCCCCTTACGGTTGAAACCTGAACCGCTTATGGTTTACAATATTGGTAATTCATAAAAAGGCGCGAAGAATAATAAGCATATAAATAATAAACAGATCAATAATAAGCAGATAACGGATGGTATTTACATGAAAAGTTTCTTAAGCGCACTGCAATTTCTGACCAGATTACGTGTGACCCATTTTCTCAAGATAAATGAAGAAGCGGCCTTTGGCCGCTCCATGCTCTTTTTTCCGCTGATTGGCTTGATGATCGGCGTACTTTTAGCGCTGGTTGCTTTCTGCAGTAACTTTATCTTCCAGCCGCTGACTACGGCGATTTTGGTCTTAGCGGCGGAATTCCTTATTACCGGCGGCTTGCACCTGGATGGCTTGATGGATAGCGCAGACGGGTTATTGTCGGGCAGGGAACGCGAAAAGGTCCTGATAATTATGAAAGACAGCTGCGTTGGAGGCATGGCCGTCCTGGCTGTTTTTTTTCTTTTGTCGTTGAAGCTGGCCTTTCTTACTGAATTGTTTGCTGAAAATCTGTTTGTTATCCTGATCGCCATGCCGGTTATTGGCCGGTGGGCGATTATTTATACGATGATCTCCTATCCGTATGCGCGTAAAGAGGGCTTAGGCGGTATCTTTCATCAGCAAGCCCGTAATACCCACCTCATCATCACGTCACTTTATAGCGCAGGCCTGCTGCTTTTCATATTACCGGTCAAATTATATCCGGCGCCGCTTTTAACCGTGCTGTGTGTTTTTCTGTGCGCCCATCGAATTAATAAGGTTCTGGGCGGGCATACTGGGGATACTTATGGCGCGGCGAACGAGTTGGCGGAATTATTCTTTCTTTTCTGGTGCGCAGTCCTCACTAAAATATAATGGGCAAAGGAGAAGAAATGACAACGCGTCTTATTTTGGTCCGCCATGGGGTTACGGAATGGAATCGGGAGTACCGTTTCCAGGGACAAACAGACATCCAACTGAGCCGGGAGGGGAGAGAACAAGCCCTGGCTTTACAGAAGAGGCTGCTGAGAGAAAAATTAGACTTTATCTACAGCAGTGATTTATGCAGGGCTTGGGAAACGGCGGAAATCATCGCCGAACCTCACCAAAAACAGGTCCGATTCGTTCCGGGAATGCGCGAACTGAACTTTGGAATCTGGGAGGGCTTGACTTATGGGGAAATCGAACGGGGATATCCCGAATTGGTAAAAATTTGGCGGGAAAACCCTCATCTTTTGACTTTACCCCAGGGCGAGTCTTTTGAAATATTACGGGACCGTTCCGTTGTCGCTATCGAAACCCTCCTCAAGACCCATCCCGGAGATACGATCGCCGTCGTGACTCATGGCGGAACGATCGCGGCGTCCATCTGCGGCCTTTTAGGCGAACCTCTCTCCCAGATGTGGAATTATAAACAGCAAAATACGGCTGTTAATATTTTGACCAAGAGCTCCCAGGGGATAAAACTTGATACTTTTAATGACATCTCCCATTTAAAAAGCTAGGAGGATCAAATAATGGCCTTAAACAAATGGCGAATGATCTGGAACATCCCCAAGCTAGCCAAAAAAAGTTGGGCCCTCTTTCAAAACCCCGGTACGCCAATCAGCCGGAAATTGTTTATTGTTCTGTTAGCGCTGGGTTATTTCCTTTGGCCGATAGATTTTATCCCCGATATTCCCTTTATCGGACAAATCGACGACCTCGCAGTTATCTTTTTATTACTGAACTGGTTTGTGAACCGTTCAGATACTTCAGATACAACAGTATCCGCGAATACCGCCCATAAAACCGGCAAGAACGAAGATATTGAAACTGAATATTATTTTAAAGATGAGCGCGATCAGGATAAATATTAGTAACCTAAATAACATCTGTTGTGGTATAATGCCAATAATATATTTAATTCGTGCAATAAAGTTTATAAATGAAAGGGGTAAGACTTGTGTTACCTGAAAAATTTGCCATGCAGGGGTTAACTTTTGATGATGTACTGCTAGTGCCTGCTAAATCAGAGGTGCTTCCGCGTGAAGTAGATATCACAACGAATCTGACCAGCAAAATCAAATTAAACGTCCCCATAATCAGCGCCGGTATGGATACGGTTACGACGTCGCGGATGGCTCGTGCGATCGCCCGCGAAGGCGGACTCGGGATCATCCATAAAAACATGTCTGTCGAAGATCAGGCTTTGGAAGTTGATAAGGTCAAACGTTCGGAACATGGCATTATTACGGACCCTATTTATTTAAGTAAAGACCACACTATCTTTGAAGCGCTGGAAATAATGGAACGTTACCATATTTCCGGTATTCCCGTCACTGAGGGCCCTAAACTGATCGGGATCTTAACCAACCGTGACTTGCGTTTTGAAACAGAGTACAGTAAAAAAATTGATGAGGTCATGACCAAGGATAAGCTTATCACCGCCCCTGTCAATACTACCTTTGAAGAAGCCAAGAAGATTCTGGGCAAGTATAAAATTGAGAAGCTGCCTCTGGTGGATGAAGAGTTTAACCTCAAAGGGTTAGTTACCATTAAGGATATTGAAAAGGCTATCAAATACCCCAACTCCGCCAAGGACGCTAACAGCAGGCTATATGTGGGGGCCGCGGTGGGGACCGGTCAGGATACGATGGCCCGGGTGCAGGCTTTGGCGGAAGCTAAGGTAGACGTAATTGTCGTCGATACGGCCCATGGGCACCAAGCCGGGGTAATCACGACTGTGGAAGAGATCCGGAAGCACTACCCGGACCTTGATATAATTGCCGGCAACGTCGCCACAGCCGCAGGAACGCGTGATTTGATCGCGGCGGGCGCCAGCGCTGTCAAAGTGGGAATAGGACCGGGGTCCATCTGCACCACACGGGTAGTTTCGGGAATCGGCGTTCCCCAGTTGACCGCTATCTACGATTGCGCCACTGAAGCGGACCGCTACAATGTTCCTATCATAGCCGACGGCGGCATCAAATACTCCGGGGATATCGTCAAAGCGCTGGCGGCAGGGGCTAGTGTAGTCATGATCGGCAGCCTCCTGGCCGGTACGGAAGAAAGCCCTGGAGAAGTAGAAATTTACCAGGGCCGAAGTTTTAAGGTGTACAGAGGGATGGGTTCTTTGTCGGCCATGCGCGAAGGCTCCAGCGACCGCTACTTCCAGGAGAATATCCCCAAACTCGTTCCGGAAGGTGTAGAAGGGCGGGTGCCTTATAAAGGCTCCGTGTCCGAAACCATCTATCAGATGATAGGCGGCCTGCGCGCCGGAATGGGTTACACCGGCTGCAAAAACGTCTACGAATTGAAGACCAAGGCCCGTTTCATCCGGCAGACATCCGCAGGCTTGCGGGAAAGCCATCCCCACGATATTCAGATTACCAAAGAATCGCCGAATTATACGTCGTAAATCGTCCGCAGCCTGAAAATAAAAGGAAAGAAGGAGGCATTTTTATGAGGGACGATAAAGAGCGGTGCTTTGCGGTATTGATAGATGCGGAAAATATTCCCTACAAAAAAACCAAGGAGATAATGGTAGAAATAGCGACCTACGGAGTACCGACGATTAAAAGGATCTACGGTGATTGGACAGAAAATACAGTAAAAGGATGGAAAAAAATCTTATTAGAAAACGCCATAACGCCGATTCAGCAGTATAGTTACACAACAGGTAAAAACTCTACCGACTCGGCAATGATCATAGACGCCATGGATATCCTATATTCCGGTAAAGTAGACGGTTTTTGCATCGTATCAAGCGACAGCGATTTTACAAGACTGGCCATCAGATTGCGCGAGGCGGGGATGATCGTTTATGGTATTGGCGAACAAAAAACGCCCACTCCCTTTATCGCCGCCTGCAATAAATTTACTTATATTGAAGTATTAAGCACACAAACTGCCGATACCGACGCTACTGTTACAGATAAAAAAATAAGCCGGGAAGAAAATATTGATATCGCGCCAAAATCCAAAACTGTTTATATCGACTCGGATATAATTAAATTAATAACCGCGTCAATTTCCGACGTTGCGAATGATGACGGATGGGCTTTTTTAGCTGATGTCGGTAATTTGATCATCAAAAAGAAGCCCGATTTTGACCCTAGAAATTTTGGCTTTATGAAACTAACGCCCTTAATTAAGACTCTTTCGCAATTTGAAATAGATGAGCGGGAATCAAATAATTCAAAAATCAAACATGTCTATGTTAGGAATAAACAATAATGGTATAGATTTGACCCTCTTCCCATAAACATGTGGTAGTAAGGGAAGAGGAGGGGTCGATATTTCAATTATCTGTTTTTCCAAACGGCAGATTGCTAAAATCATGTTGGTTGCCGCGATCCTGGCGGCCTTTATCGGTATCTTCCGGACGCCTCTGGCGGATACAGCCACGGAGATAGCCTGCGTCCTGGTATCGGGAAATATGAAAATGCACCCCATTTATGCAGTCGATCTTCCAGAGAAAAAGATCGCTATTTCTTTTGACGCCGCCTGGGGCTGCACGAGAACGCAGCCAATCTTACAAATTTTACAAAAACATCACATCCGGACAACTTTTTTTCTAACGAATATCTGGGTTGATAAATACCCTCAATATGCCAAGGATATAGTCGCGGCGGGTCATGAAACTGCGCTTCATTCAGCCAGTCATCCCAATTTTACAGAGCTATCCAACGAAAAGATCCAAGAAGAGCTTTTTGAAAATGAAAAATTGATTACCTCCGTTACAGGACAAAAACCCTATCTGTTTCGCCCTCCTTTTGGGGCCTATAACAATCGGGTCATTAAAACAGTCCAGGAAGCCAATTTCGTACCCATCCAGTGGAGCATTGATTCCCTCGACTGGAAAAACCTCAGTGCCGAGCAAATTTTCCAGCGCGTCACCAGTAAGCTTCAACCCGGCGCCATTGTGCTGTTTCATAACGATGGGACCAATACGCCTCAGGCGCTGGAGCCGATTATCGAATTTGCCGAGAAGGAGGGGTATAGCATTATACCCGTTTCTGAACTGATTTACAAAGATAACTATTATATTGATGTCAATGGGATACAAAAATTGCGTGAATAGGCACAATTATAAGATTTAAAAGAGATGGTGATGTCATGAGAAGCAAGCTTGCAGGGTTAGTTCCCTATAATCCTGGTAAATCTTTAGAGGAACTTGAGAAATTGACCGGACAAAAAATAGTCAGGCTTTCATCCAACGAAAGCCTCTGGGGCCCTTCGCCGTTAGCGCTGGACGCCCTTAAACACAACCTGGATAAAATCAATTTATATCCCGACGGCGCCGCCCAGGAACTGAAAAAAGCGCTGGCAGACCTTTGGGGCTTGGACCCCGCTTGTTTCTGTCTTGGTAATGGGGCGGATGAAGTTATTTTTATGCTGGCCGTTTCTTTGCTGGATCCGGGGGAAGAAGCTGTTATTCCCATCCCCACCTTCAGCCAATTTGCGGTAGCGGTCATCTCGTCAGGAGGTAACTGCCGCTTTCTTCCACAGCCGGACCTGGCTTTTGATTTAAAGGATATTGCCGCCGGGCTCACGGATAAGACCCGGATGGTTTTTATCTGCAACCCTAATAACCCCACTGGGACAAGCTTTACTCATCAAGAGTTGCGGGAATTTTTACAACAGGTCCCCCGTGATATCGTGGTTGTCCTGGATGAGGCCTACTGCCATTTTGCCGCGGATCCGTCTTTTCCACGTTCTGCCGAGTTGCTCCAAGAACACCGTAACCTGGTGGTTTTGCGGACCTTTTCGAAGGTCTACGGCTTGGCGACCTTGCGTATCGGGTATGGCGCAGCCGATCCGGCCATCATCCGCCAAATGGAAAAAATCAGGCTGCCCTTTAATACCGGAATATTGCAACAAACAGCGGCGCTTGCCGCTTTGGCCGATGAAAGCTTCATACGGCAGGTGGTCAAGGAAACCGTGCGGGAAAGATCCTGGCTGCAAGAGGAGTTCCAGGCCTTGGGCTACCAAACCTTACCGTCTCAGGCCAATTTCATCTTATTTAAACCTCAAACCGACGCCGCCCAACTTGCCGAAAACTTGCTGCAAAAAGGCTTCCTTTTGCGTCATACCGGCTCGTTCGGTTTACCGGATTGGATCCGCGTGACCATAGGGCCTCATCCTTTGATGACCAAACTGGCCGAAACGCTGAAGCAACTGTCCGCTAGCTGATAGTCAGTCTTTTTAGCAGCCGGATATCTTGCAATACTTTTCCCGCGCCCTTAGCTACGCATGACAAGGGATCTTCCGCAATGCGGACGGGCATTCTCGTTTCCTGCCCGATATATTGAGCGATATTTTTCAGCAAGGCCCCGCCCCCGGTGAGGACCATTCCATAATTGATTATATCGGAAGCCAACTCAGGCGGGGTTTTTTCCAGGGTCGTCTTAACAGCTTCTAAAATCCCGCGGATTGATTCGCTCAGGGCTTCCGAAATCTCCCGGGCGGTAACATCGATAGCGTGTGGCAGCCCGGTTGCGAGATATCGGCCCTTAAGAGGATAGGCCGCTCCTTCAGGGGCGTCCATGGCATAGCCTATTTCCATTTTCGCAAGTTCAGCCGAACGTTCGCCTATTTCCAAGTTATAGGTTTTGCGCATGTAACGAACGATGGCCTGGTTTATTTCGTCCCCGCCTGTCCGCAGGGATTTACCTACCACAACGCCGCCCAACGAAAGGATAGCCACTTCGGAAGTACCGCCTCCGATGTCGACAATCATATTACCCAAGGGTTCTTCTACGGCTAACCCCGCCCCGATGGCTGCTGCGATAGGTTCTTCAATCAGGTACGCGTCTTTAGCTCCCGCTTGGGAGGCCGCTTCCAAAACAGCTCTTTTTTCAACTTGGGTGATCCCCATCGGGACCCCCACCAGGACCCTGGGCTTTACCACGCCTGACCCTTTTAGCGCCTTAGAAATGAAATATTTGAGCATAATACGGGTGATGTTAAAATCAGCGATCACGCCATGTTGCAGAGGACGGATCGCGATAATGTCGGAGGGGGTCCTGCCGATCATCTCCCTGGCGTCATTCCCAACTGCCAGCAATTCACCTGTTTCGGTATGAACGGCAACTACGGAGGGTTCCTGAAGAATAATTCCTTTATTCTTCAGGAATACAAGCGTATTGGCAGTACCTAAGTCTATACCGATATCCTTATATAAATGAAAACCCCAAGAAAATTTGTTCCTGTTTGGACCCATTGCCGCCACCTCATTTGCCGATTCATCTGCGGTTAGTATTTGAGGTTGGCGGCTTTTCTAATCCCGTAATAAATAAATTTTAAAATAATACCTGCATTTGTTGAAAAGTTATTGCATCTCCAGCAAAAATATGTTTAAATAATTTAGTCATTGTAAAAATGTTGCAAGGGCGGTGTGACATGAAACTAAAACAAAACCAAACCCCACTTTATACTGCCTTAAAAAAATATGCCGATGAGGGAACGGTTTCGTTTCACGTACCTGGTCATAAACAAGGCAGGGGCAACCTTGAATTGTTCAATCTTGTAGGGTTAGCCTGTGTGATTGACGTGACCTGTATGGAAGATCAAGATAATATCTGCAACCCTGTTGGACCCATCAAAGATGCTCAAATCCTGGCAGCCCAGCTTTATGGCGCCGATAATGCTTTCTTTTTAGTCAACGGCACTACCTGCGGCATCCAAGCGATGATTATGGGCGTCTGTGAGCCTGGAGATAAAATCATCATTCCCCGCAACGCCCATAAATCAGTTATCAGCAGTATTATCATGAGCGGGGCTGTGCCGGTCTATGTTGAACCGGAAATTAACAGCTACCTGGGGATCGCGATGGGTGTAAGGCCTGAATACATTGAAAAGGCTTTGCAAAGCCATCCTGACGCTAAAGCTGTTTTTATGATCAACCCAACGTATTACGGAGTGGTTTCCGACCTTAAAGCTATTGTCGATATAGCTCATGCGCACAATATACCCGTACTCGTCGATGAAGCTCACGGAGCCCATCTGAAGTTCTGCCCGAAGCTTCCTCTTTCGGCGATGGAAGCGGGCGCCGACTTGGCTGCCAGCAGCACGCATAAGTTGGCGGGTTCTTTGACGCAAAGTTCCTTGCTTTTACATCAAGGTTCTTTGATCAATCCGCAAAAAATCAAAGCGGCGCTGAATCTGACTCAGACTACCAGCCCGTCTTATATCCTGATGGCTTCGATAGACATAGCCCGCAAACAACTGGCTGAAAAAGGGGTGCAGATGATCCAAAACACTTATGACTTGGCCCTGCAAGCCCGTGAGAAATTGAAAACAGTCGAGGGTATTTTCCTCCTGGATGAGGAGGTCCTTGGTCCGGGTTGTTATGCGGTGGACCCCACTAAAATCGTTATAAATACCAAGCAATTAGGGTTTTCCGGGTATGAAATGGAAAAAATCCTCCGCAAAAAGTATCACATCCAGGTAGAATTATCGGATCTCTTTAACGTCCTGGCGATAGTTGCTTTAGGCGACAATGAGGATACTTTGAACACTCTGGTGTACGCGGTGACTGATATCGCCAATGGCAGAGCCTTGAAAAATGTGTTTAAATACTTTACCCCGTTCCCGTCGCTTCCCGAATCCGTTATGTCGCCGCGCGAGGCTTTTTATGGCGAGAAGAGGACGGTACTCCTAAGCGAGGCTAAAGGGGAGGTAAGCGCGGAAATGATTATGGCTTACCCGCCGGGGATCCCGATCATTTGTCCCGGCGAAAGAATAACCCAGGAGGTCTTAGACTACATTCATACGCTGCGGAGTGAAGACGCTGTTTTACAAGGAACGGAAGACCCGGAGCTTAATTACATTAAAGTTTTGACCCAAAGGCTCTTTGTCGTGCAGCCGCAGAATGAGTTACTGGAGAAATTATGCTGAATTAGAGCGTCAGAATGAAGTGTGTTTCACAACGTGTCATGAACGCACTTCGTTCTGATGTTTTGTTTTTAGGCATTTGTTTATACGATATAAGATTTAACAAAATAAACATATTTTTATGAATAGTATGTTAAAATATAGTTGTAAATTAATTCAATTTACTAAAGGAGTGGTTATTTATGTCAAGAACAACAGGTACAACCGTACGCGGTATTAGGATACCGATCGTTAAACAAGGGGACGATCTGGTAAATATGGTAGTCGAATCTGTACTTACCGCAGCGGAAGCGGAGGGTTTCACCCTGAAGGACCGGGATGTCGTTGGCGTTACCGAATCTGTATTAGCCAGAGCGCAGGGTAATTATATAACCCTTGATGGCATCGCTCAAGAGATAAAACACAAGTTCGGCGGAGAAAATCTCGGTATAGTCTTTCCGATTTTAAGCCGCAACAGGTTTTCCATAATCCTAAAAGGCCTGGCCAGGGGAGCGCAAAAAGTGATCATGCTTTTAAGCTATCCCTGCGATGAGGTTGGTAATCACTTGATGGATATAGACAAAATGGATCAGTTGGGGTTGAATTCCTCCGCGGATGTTCTGACAGAAAAAGAATACCGCAGAATGTTCGGGGATGATGTCAAACATCCTTTTACCGGGATCGACTATATCCAGATGTACAGGGAAATAGTGCAAAGCGAAGGAGCAGACCTGGAAGTACTGCTGGGTAACGACCCCCGGATAATCCTGCAGTATACGAAAAAAGTACTGGCGGCTGATGTACATAACAGGGCAAGGACAAAAAGGATTCTGCGGCAGGCGGGTGCGGAAGTTATCTTTGGATTAGACGATATCTGTACGGTTCCTGTAAACGGCGACGGTTACAACGAACAATACGGATTATTGGGTTCTAACAAATCCACCGAGGAACAGATCAAGCTCTTCCCCCGGGAAGGGGCGGTTTTCGTTCAAACAGTACAGGATAAATTTAAAACGGCCACCGGCAAGACTGTGGAAGTAATGATTTATGGGGATGGGGCGTTTAAAGATCCTGTCGGTAAAATATGGGAGCTTGCCGACCCGGTGGTTTCCCCGGCTTTTACCAACGGCCTATGGGGTTTGCCCAATGAACTGAAACTAAAATACTTTGCCGACAACCAACTAAAAGATTTGAGCGGAGAGTCCTGCCAGGAAGAAATGAAAAAATACATCCGGTCTAAAAAGCAAAACCTGATCGGCTCTATGGATTCACAGGGGACAACACCCCGCCAGTTGACCGATTTGCTGGGAAGCCTGTGCGACTTAACCAGCGGCAGCGGCGATAAAGGGACTCCCGTTGTGCTTATCCAGGGGTATTTTGACAATTACGCCTGCGAGTAGCTCCTTAATAAGCGGCAGGGTTGAAAAACAAGCAGTTTATTTTATACCCAGCGCTTGATAGATATCATTGTTGACACTGTCTGTTTTCTTCAATTTGTTGGCTTTCCGGAACTCCGTCAGAGCTTTTAACGTAGCGGGGCCGAAAACGCCGTCAGCTTTGCCTTTGTAAAAGCCCCGCCGGGATAATCTATTTTGTATATAGCAAATTGCCGGACCGCTTTCGCTGGGCGAAATCTCCTGTAATCCGCGATACCGGTAACCGAACGGGTTCCCTAAGACGGTTACGGGCGTTCCTACTTTCACCCAGGGATAGATGGTTTCCACATCTTTATTCCGCATCCTAAAACAGCCGTGGCTTGCCATCGACCCGATGGACCATGGCTTATTTGTGCCATGGATCCCGTATCTTCCCCATGGAACACTTAAACCCATCCAACGGCTGCCAAATTCTTTTCTTTGGGCTATATCCTTTTGAGCTATCCGCCAATTTCCGATGGGAGAGGGGGTTTTTTCTTTACCAATCGCAACCGGAAATTGCGCGTAAGGCGCACCATCACTAAAAATTATTAATTTTAAACGAAAGACGTCGATAACGATGGACACTTCTCCCGGCGGCGCCGGAAGGGCTGTAGCCGTAAAAACGTTTTCGACTTTTTGGGCCAGCTTTAACCATACGTGGTACTTGACAATACCGTCGGCCGGTAAACCGCAGCGGTTTTGAAAGACCTTTACGGCGCGGGTTGTTTTTTCATCATAAACGCCGGATGGCGTACCTTGGTAATAGCCCAGTTTTAAAAGGACATCTTGGATTTCCGAAACAGACTCTCCTGCAAGATAGGGGGAGGTCAGAAACAAATCAGGGAAGTCCTCGCTGCAACAAAAATTATGGGGCTGCGCGGTTTCCTCACGTTGATCGTTTACCCCCAGAGCGCTTCCTGCCGTACAGGCAAACAATATACCAAAAGCCAGAAAAATTACTGATACGATACCCTTAACTTTACTCATCTATTCACCTCAATATTTAATAAAATGGCAATATTTCCCAGGTAATTGATTCATATTCTTTTTTAGCACCCTCATAAGGATAAAGCACATATAGTGTAGAAAGAAGTATATAATCCGGCGGTGACGTGTATGACATTAGGTCTGGTGCTTTCAGGGGGTGGGGTAAGAGGGGCCGCCCATATCGGGGTCCTTAAATCTTTGCATGAAGAGAATATCAAGCCGGTCTTACTATCCGGCACAAGCGCCGGTTCAATTGTCGCCGGATTATATTCTTACGGATATTCACCTGATGAAATAAGCTTGATTGCCAGGCAGCTAACCCGTAAGTATTACGATATAGATTATAACGGGATCATCAGTTCTATCTTTCACTTGCTTTTTACCGGGAGTATTTCCACTACCGGACTGCTGAAAGGCGATATGTTGGAAAACATGTTTTCCAAGTTGACGAAAGGTACTTGTATGGGGGAAGCGAAAATCCCAACGGCGATCACCGCGGTGGATATTAATAACGCCAACATTGTGATCTTTACTTCATTTCGGGCCCGTTTGTTGCAGCGTAAGGATTACGTTTATCTTTTCAACCGCCCTTTTTCTGAAGCGATCCGCTCCAGTATCGCCATACCCGGCATTTTTCAGCCTAAAATGATCGACTCCATGCGCCTTGTGGATGGAGGGGTCAGGGATAATTTGCCGGTCGATATTATCCGCTTGATGGGGGCAAGAAAAGTAATTGCCGTTAACCTTGCTTACGGTGGCAATCCTGTTCCTGAAGTAGACAATATCGTCGAGATCTCGCTGCAAGCCATTCAACTGATGATGTACCAGATCAACCGTTGCAGCCTGGAGGCTGCGGATATTGTCATTTCTCCAAAGATGGAGGAGGTTTCCCATGGCGATCTCAGTAAAATTGATTCGATCATCCAAAGCGGCTATCGGGCTACGAAAGAAATGATGCCCAAAATCAAAAGGTTATTAAAATATTGAGAAGATCAATGTTAAAAGACCGGGACTTGACATATGGGGAAAGATAGATTAACTTTTGGATATACTATTACTATTCGTAAAGGGACCGGTATAAAACATGAAATATTTTATTCATACCTTTGGTTGTCAGGCAAATGAACGGGACTCGGAATTGATTGCCGGTATGCTGAAAGAAATGGATTATGAAGCGACCAGGGATGAACAGGAAGCCGACTTGATCCTTTTTAATACGTGCTGTGTTCGGGAAAAGGCGGAAAACAAGGTTTTCAGCCGTATTGGAGAATTGAAGGAACTAAAAATTAAAAAACCCCACCTCATTATTGGAGTCAGCGGCTGTATGGTTCAACAGGATAAAATGCCCGCCAGGATCCGCCGCAGGGCGCCCCATGTGGACTTGATCTTTGGCACCCATAACATCCACGAGCTTCCCCATCTGATCCAGAACATTCAGTTGCTGCATACTCCCCAGGTACAAGTACTGCCTGAAAGAAGCGGGATCATCGAGGGGTTGCCCAGTCAGCGCCAGATTCCCTTTAAAGCCCTGGTCAATATTACCTATGGCTGTAATAATTTTTGTACATATTGCATCGTCCCTTATGTAAGAGGACGGGAAAAGAGCCGCCAGAGCGAAGATATTTTGCGGGAGATCACCGGCTTGGCTCAAGACGGGGTGATGGAAGTGACGCTCTTAGGTCAGAATGTCAATTCCTATGGCAAGGATTTCACGCCTGCCGCCACATTTGCCGATCTTTTGGCGGAAGTCAATAATATCGAAGGGGTCCGCAGGATCCGTTACCTGACCTCTCACCCCAGAGATTTTGATGACAGCTTACTGCGGCGGATCACCGGTTTCGAGAAGGTCTGCCGTCATTTTCACTTACCGGTACAATCAGGCAGCGACCGTACCTTACAGCGGATGAACCGGGGTTATACCCGGGAATATTACAACGGACTCTGCCGGAAAATACGTCGTCTTTTTCCGGCAGCCAGCCTGACGACAGATATTATCGTTGGCTTTCCCGGCGAAACCCAGGAGGATTTTCAGGATACCCTGGACCTCCTGAAGAAGACCCGTTTTGATATGGCCTTTACGTTTATCTATTCTCCGCGCAGCGGGACCCCTGCCAGTAAAATGCCCGACCAGCTCTCCGCAAGCGTCAAAAAAACCCGTTTGCAGCAGCTGATGGCCTTGCAAAATCAGATAAGTCTGGAAATCAATCAGGCTTTACAGGGACAAGTTCTTACCGTACTGGTGGAGGGTGTCAGTAAAACATCGGAACACACCTTAACAGGACGCACGGATAGCAATAAAACCGTTTTATTCCGGGGCCCGCGGGAATTGACGGGTCAATTTGCGGAGGTAAAAATTACTGACCCGCAGACCTGGGTTCTCAAAGGGAAGCTGCTTTAAGAGAGGGCTGCTTAAAGGAGGCTGTTTTAAAGCCTGCGTGGTATAATAGAACCGGAATGAAATTCATCTTCGGGAGGAATAGGGGAGCCAATGTTAGGACAAACACCGATGATGCGGCAATATATGCAAATTAAAAATCAAAATCCGGATACTATTCTTTTTTTTCGTTTAGGAGATTTCTATGAAATGTTCGGGCCGGATGCGCTGCTGGCCTCCCGGGAACTGGAAATAACCCTCACCGGGCGTGACGCCGGGATGGAAAACCGCGTCCCCATGTGCGGAGTCCCTTATCATGCCGCAGAAAATTACATAAACAAGCTCGTCCAAAAGGGTTATAAGGTTGCCATCTGCGAGCAGATGGAAGATCCGAAATTGTGTAAAGGGATCGTTAAACGTGATATCATTAGGGTCATTACCCCCGGAACATCTCTGGACCCTCAGATTTTTAACAGCCCGGCCAGCTCTTATCTGGCGGCGTTAGTTTATCATCAGGCCATTTGGGGATTGGCGGCCTGTGATGTTTCCACAGGTGAGTTTTGGGTTTCGGAATTTCATGACCCCCAGGATAAAAATATCCTCAGGGATGAACTGTGCCGCTTAAATCCGGCGGAGATACTCATTCCGGATAAGGATTTAAGGCTTAAACAGACTATTTTGCGGATCCTGGACAAGCCCCTTGTCACCTCTTATAAAAGCGAGGCTTTCTTGTATCAACAGGCTTGCCAAAATATCCTCGATCATTTTCACATCGCGACTCTGGAAACCTGTGATTGTCACAATCTTCATCAGGCCATCGAAAGCGCGGGGGCGATCCTTTCTTATCTGTCGGAAACACAAAAAGCTCCTCCCAAACAGTTGCAAGGCCTGAAGCATTATTACCCCCAAGATTGCCTGATGTTGGACGCTACAACCTTTCGCAATCTGGAAATAACCCGCACACTTCGCACCAACGACAAAAAAGGCAGTCTATTAGAAATACTTGATAAAACCAAGACAGCCCCGGGCTCACGGATGCTGCGCCTGTGGCTGGAGCGGCCGCTGACGGATAAAACCATCCTGGAGGAACGCTACTTGGCTGTGGATGTTTTCATGGAAAATTGGTCACAGCGGCAAAACTTACGCGGCCATTTAGAGGGCGTCTATGATCTGGAAAGACTGATGACCCGTATCCTTTATAACCGCGCTTTACCAAAAGAGCTGATCTCCTTTAAAAACTCCCTCGGGCTTCTGCCAAAAATAAAAGAAGGGATGAGCTTCTTAGAAGGTTCGGAATACATCAAGCGCCTGACCGCGGAACTTGATACGCTGGATGATGTCTATGCTCAGTTGGACCAGGCCCTGGAAGATGATCCGCCGTACCATGTCAAAGACGGCGGGGTGATCAAAACGGGTTATCATCCGGAGATCGACAAGCTGCGCGAAGCCAGCCGGCACGGAAAAGAATGGATTGCCCGCCTGGAAACCCAGGAAAAAGAAAATACCGGGATCAAATCCCTTAAAGTTGGTTTCAATAAGGTTTTCGGTTACTACCTTGAAGTTACTAAAGCCAACTTATCCGCGGTCCCCGCTTATTTTCAAAGAAAGCAGACCCTTGCCAATGGAGAACGTTATGTGACGGAAGAACTTATCCGCCTGGAAAACCAAGTGCTGGGCGCTGAAGAAAAATTACTGGCTTTGGAAGAAGAGGTTTATCAGCAAATTTTGCGGGAGTTGGGGACAAAAGCGGAGCGGGTCCAAAAAACAACCTACCGGCTGGCCCAGTTTGACGTTTTGCAAGGGCTGGCCGAGGCGGCTGTGCAAAATTCTTATACCCGCCCGCAGTTGCTGGATAAAGAGGTCAACGTCTTAAATTTTGAAGCGTTACGCCACCCTGTGGTGGAAAAATTAGCCACGGAACTGTCTTTTGTACCTAATGATCTGCAGATGCCCGCTGCAACCAACCTCTTTATTATTACCGGACCGAATATGGGCGGAAAAAGCACTTTCTGCCGCAGTGTAGCCCTGGCTGTCATTATGGCTCAGGCCGGGAGTTTTGTCCCCGCCAAACGTGCGGAAATCTCCTTGCGGGACAGGGTCTTTGCCAGGGTAGGGGCCAGCGACGACCTCAGAAGCGGACAAAGTACTTTTATGGTAGAAATGAATGAAGTAGCTAATATTTTGCGTCACGCCACCGGCAATAGTCTGGTGATCCTGGATGAAGTGGGACGGGGAACCAGCACCTATGATGGTTTGAGCGTGGCCTGGGCCGTCAGCGAATATCTGGTCAAGACAGCCGCGACCAAAACTCTTTTTGCCACCCATTATCACGAGCTTACCCAACTGGAGCATTTGCTGTCCGGAATCCAAAATCTCTCCGCGTCTGTTTCGGAAAAAGGAGAAGAGATTATTTTTCTTCATAAAATTGTCAGCGGGCCGGCGGACAAAAGCTACGGCATCCATGTAGGAAGATTAGCCGGATTACCAGGGTCTGTCTTGCAGAGGGCCAGAGAGATCCTCCATGTCCTGGAAAGGGAAAGCCTTGACAAAGACGTCCGGTCTGATTTAGCCGCGGCCCAAGAAATAAGCCTTCCGCCGACGGATAGGGCACAAGACGGGGAAGCCGGGGAAATCGCCCGCCTGATCCTGAATATGGATTTACTGAATATGTCGCCGCTGGAGGCGCTTAACCAACTGTATCAACTGCAGAATACCCTCAAAGAGAGGTGAACCGGATGCCGAAAGTACATGTGCTGGACGACCGCACCATTAATCAGATCGCCGCAGGAGAAGTAATCGACCGACCCGTTTCCGTCGTCAAGGAATTGGTGGAAAATGCCCTGGATGCCGGCGCTCACAATATCAGCGTGGAAATCCGTCAGGGGGGACTGGAACTGATCCGGGCGAGCGATGACGGTCAGGGTATGTCGGAGGAAGACGCCCTTTTGGCTATCCAACGCCATGCCACCAGTAAATTGAAGTCCATTGAAGACTTAGGGACGATAACCTCTCTGGGGTTTCGGGGAGAAGCGCTCCCCAGTATTGTTTCGGTGGCCAGGGTTGAAATTGTGACCCGGGAAGCTTCTCAGCCTCATGGAACGAAATTGATGATCGAAGGAAATAAACTTTTACGCAAAGAGCCTGCCGGCGCCAATACAGGAACAGATATCACCGTTACAAATCTTTTTTTCAATACCCCGGCCCGCAAGAATTTTATGCGTTCCACCGGATATGAGGGGGGACTGGTCCATGAACGGATGATCCAGTTTTCCCTGAGTCATCCCGGGGTGAACTTCCGTTTACTTTCCCAAGGTAAGGAAATCCTTAATACGACAGGGATCAATAACCTTCCTGATTTATTGGAATATACTTATGGGCAAGATATCAAAGGGTCCTTGCAGAAGATCAGCGGGGCGGTTTCCCAGGGGAAAATAGAGGGCTACCTGACCCTTCCCACCTATCACCGCAGACAACGGAAAGGGATCCATTTCTTTATAAATACCCGCCGGGTCCTCTCCAAGCAGATCTTACAGGCTCTCGAGGACGCTTATCAATTTACGCTATCCAAAGGCCAGTTCCCCGTAGCTGTATTTCATATCCGGTTGGCGCCTTCCTTTCTGGACGTCAATATCCATCCGACCAAACTGGAGGTTAAGATCCGCGACCCCTTATTTTACAAGGAACTATATCATTTAATCATCAAAACCCTGGAAACCGGGGTCCAGGCGCCTCTTTATACCTGGCCTGCCAAAAAGGATACCCAAGAGGATACCAAAGCGGACACCCAAGAGGCCGCTCCTCCAGACAAGCCTTACCCTTCTACAGACAGGCCTTACGCTCCTGCAGACCGGTCTTACGAAACGCCGGCCACGCGGCCGAAGTCTTTTTTACAGGACTCTTTTTTGCCTGATTCGCCTCAGCAAAATTCCCGTGTCCAGGAAGCCTGGCCTGAATTTTATACCTGGGACAACCATCCTCCGCAGGAAACAACCATAGCGGACCCCCCGCCGTCCGCCGGCGGGCTGCCGGAATTGACGGTCATAGGCCAGTTAAACAATACTTTTATCCTCGCGGAAGGAAGGAACGGTTTATACATCATCGACCAGCATATTGCTCATGAGCGCATTATTTTCGAACGCCTGATGAAAGAAAACGGGGAAGGGACGGTGGAAAGCCAGCTTATCGCGCCGCCTATCCCTTTGAAACTGACTTTGCTGGAAGAGGAACTGGTGATCGAACATATCCTTCCTTTGACGGATCTGGGGATCACCTTGGAGTATTTTGGCCCGCGCAGCTACCTGTTACGCGCTGTTCCGGCCTGTTTGGACGCGGCAAAGGATTATCAGGACTTCTTCTATGACCTCTTACACCAGCTTGAAAGCAAACCTCAGGCCGTTAGGAAAGCCGATCTGAAAAAAGAAGTTTTGATCCTGACTTCCTGTAAAAGCGCCATTAAGGCCGGCGATAAACTGAGCCGGCAGGATATGATCAGGATCCTGGCGGAACTGCGTCAAACCGCGCAGCCCCTGACCTGTCCCCATGGCCGTCCCATCTTGTACCAGCTTCCTTATTCCGATCTGCTGAAGGCCTTTCGCCGTCAGTGATTTTTAGAAAGGAACTTAAACTTGTGCAAATAGCCGTAACCACCTCCCAGGACGAACCGTTACTAATCCAACAAGCCCAGGCGGTTGCCAGGGAACTGGTGATATCATATATCCCGCGTCGGCGAAAAAGCCTGGCTAAACTAAGACTGGAAGAAAATCTTGATTATTTGCTGATTGTGGAAAAACAACGGGTCATCTTGAAAGGCGCGACTACTTTTTTCTGGCATCCCAGCATGGCTGTTCCCCGACTAAAAGCGCTTCGGGAAGGAAAACCTGATCCTATGGTCGAGGCGCTGGGGCTGAAACCGGGATACACTGTGCTGGACTGCACCCTGGGTCTGGCCGCCGACGCTCTGGTCAGTGCGTACGCAGTAGGGCCCGAAGGTCATGTCATCGGTTTAGAGGCGAGTCCCTATATCGCCTTTATCACCCGTTGGGGGCTGGAACATTTTTCGGGTCAAAACACCCATATTATGGAAACTATCCCCAGGATTTCGGTGATAAATCAAAACCATGCCGACTACTTGCGTGTGCAAGAGATGAACAGTTTTGACGTCGTTTATTTTGACCCTATGTTTCAACATGGATTTAAGGATTCGCAAGCACTGAACGCTTTGCGTCCATTAGCGGCTTATCAGCGCATCACGGAAGACGATATACAACAAGCTCTGCGCGTCAGCAGAACCTGTGTGGTGATGAAAGAAACGGCCCGCGGGATGGAATTAGCTAAGTTGAAAGCCCAGTATGTCATGGGCGGACGTTATAGCCCTGTTGCTTATGGGGTTTGGAAAAAGGCATAATGAGGGAGTAAAACTTACTAATATGGAAACAATAGGTAGGAGGGAACAAGCGATTGCTGCCGCTCATTGTTTTGGTCGGGCCTACCGCCGTCGGTAAAACTCATCTGGGAGTCGAGTTAGCCTTGCGCCTTGGCGGAGAAATCATTTCCGGGGATTCTATGCAGGTATACCGTTACATGGATATTGGCACGGCGAAGATAAAACCGTCGGAAATGAGAGGTGTCGCGCACCATCTTATTGATATCAAGGACCCGGACGAACCCTTCAGTGTGGCCGAATTTCAAAAGCTGGCCACCCAAAAAATCGCTGAAATATCCGCCCGGGGAAAATTACCGATGATCATTGGAGGAACAGGGCTCTATATCCAAGCTGTCATTGACCCGTATGAATTTACGAAACAGCCTGCGGTCAGCGGATACCGAAAAAAACTGCAATCATTGGCCCAACGATACGGCCATAAATACCTTCATGAAAAACTGGCTGAAGTTGACCCGGCTGCGGCCGGCAATATACATGAAAATGACTTCAAACGAATAACCAGGGCTTTGGAATACTACCATGTGACCGGAGGAAAGCGGATCTCGGAAAACAAAGTTGTCAAAACAAAAAAGCTTCCGGAAAAATATAATTTGGTCTGGCTCGGGCTCACCATGGAACGCCAGGATCTTTATCAGAGAATCGGGCAGCGGGCCGATCAAATGATGGAGGAGGGATTCGTTGCCGAAGTAGAAAACTTGCTGCAACGCGGGTATTCACCCGGCCTAAGCTCTTTACAGGGCATCGGCTACCGGCAACTGATCGGATACTTGCAAGGACAATATGATCTGGCGGAGGCGGTGGAACTTATCAAGCGGGATACCAGACATTTTGCCAAACGCCAGTTGACTTGGTTTAAACGCGATCCGCGTATCCATTGGTTTAACAAGGAAGGTTTAGAAAAAAACCTTTTCGAAATTATGGCGATAATTGGCAGGACTATCAATATAAGTGTAGAATAATTATATTGAGTTACCTGAGAATTCGGAGGGACAAAAATGACAAAACAACTTATAAATTTACAGGATTCATTCTTAAATCAAGTAAGAAAAGATAATATAGCAGTAGTTATTTATCTTGTCAATGGTTTTCAATTAAAAGGAAACGTCAGGGGATTTGATAATTTCACTGTGATTATTGAAATGGATGGTAAACAGCAAATGGTTTACAAACATGCCATTTCCACCATTATGCCGTTTCGCCCGGTCAACCTTATCCTGGAGAATAAGGAATGATAAAAAGTCCCTCCGGGGGCTTTTTTGGCGCTATCATAAGTATAAATGCAGCTATTACAGTATAAGTGTAACTATTAATATTAGAAAGTTTGTTATTTTTTAAATATTTTAAATTTAACTTTTATTAATAAAGGGGGAGATCTAGGTGTTTAATTTTACAAATGACCAGGTAGAAATAAAAAAACATATTGCAGGTTCCAGCGAAGTTTTAAGATTTCATAATATTGACGGTAACAATATACGGTATTTTATGGAAGAAGCGCTGAAAGTTGTTGGCAGATTAGGCTATTTAGGGATGAGCGTTCCCGAAAAATATGGAGGGACCGGACTGGATACCTTATCCGCGGCAACGGCCTTGGTAGAGTTCGCTAAAGTAAACGCGGCTCTTGCCCATATCGTAAATGCGCATTCTTTTTGTTTCATTACGCCGTTAGTAAAATACGGCAGTGAAAAACAGAAAAATTTTTATCTGAGTCAATTAGCCGCGGGACAAAAAATCGGCACATTTGCCTTTACTGAACCGGATGGCAGTAATGTAAACACTATCAGGGTTACGGCAAAACGTATCAATAACGGTTACCTTCTTAACGGTACGAAGTGTATGATCACATATGCGGGCTGTGCTGATTATGCTTTGATATTCACAAGAACAGGTCCGGCCGGCGGCGGTTTGGAACGTTCTTTCTCCTTTTTTATTGCAGATCTTAAACAGACGGAAGGTATCACTATCGGGAAACCTGAAATGACCATGGGCATGGAAGGGACTCAAATTGCCGAGATAAATTTTCATGACTGTAAAGTACCGGCGGACGATCTGCTCGGCAGGGAGGGCGACGGACTGGAAATAATCGCCGATATGCTGGAAACTTCAAGGACTACAAATGCGGCTGTAGCTTTGGGGATTGCCCTGGCCGCTTATGAAGAAGCCGTAAAATATGCGCATCACAGGTCCCTAAATGGAAAGCCTCTGATACAACATCCTGTCATCAACGCTAAACTGGCCGGTATGTATTGTAAACTTCAAAGTATGGAATTGAATACCTATTATACGGCCCAAAACCTTGCCGAAAAGAAAAAAAATGTGTTCACCGATTCCTCTGTTGTGAAGTATATGGTTGCGGAAACAGCCAAAGAAATATGCGACGCCTCACTCCAGATCCACGGCGGATATGGTTATATCAAAGACTACTTCATAGAACAGTTGTATAGGGATGTAAGGATCAACACGATCATGGGCGGAACCAGCGAAACGATCCTTTCCGAAATAGGGGGGCTTATCACTCAAAAGATATCACAGGAAAGGCAGGTCTAAAATGGCTGGTATAGTATATTCGGATTATTATCTCCCTGAAGAAAAAGTTGATTCCCGGGAGGTGCTTCGCCCTCATATGCCTGACGATGAAGCGGAAAAGTTCCGGGATTTTAGTAAGATCCACCACGTTTATGTGGAAAAGAAACGTGAGGACGTTGAAATTTTTATCAGTTTGGTAGACAAGTTTTTTAAACGTACCGGTATTCCCCAAGAAGATATTGATTATATTATACATGCCTATCCGCTCCGGTACAGGCAAGGAAGAATTGCCATACATTATTTGATCCAAAAATATTTTGGGCTGAATAACGCTACTGTGTTATTGATGGATTGCCAGTGCGCAGCCAATTTGCAGGCCATGAGATTCGCCGACGCCCTGATCGGGGGGAACAAAGCCAAGAATGTCATGATAATAACCAATCAAGCGGGATTTGATTTTCTGGACAGGTATGCCAAAACAACTATCGTCGGAGACGCCGCCGGTATATTGGTAATGGGGAAAGAAAATCCCAGAGCGTCGTTTCTGGATTTTATGTCATATTCGGACGGTACTTTCAGTTGGAATGAGTACAACAATATCCCCATTGATTTCGACAATTTTAAATTCATCAGGGCCGGGGCAAACTTTATCACTAATGTAATCAAAAAAAACAACCTGACCATCGGCGATATAAAATTAATCATCCCGCAGAATATCAACTACAGTCTTTACTATAATGTCTATGCAAAATTCATTGGGATCTCCCCGGAAAAACTTTATCTAAACAGCATCCTCGATGGGGGACATACCGCGGATGTGGATATCATCAGAAACTATACCGACGTTGCCAGATCAAGCCGGTTGCAAGCCGGGGATAAGTTTATCCTGTATGGAATGGGCATAGAAGAAATGGATATAACGTATAATGTTGGGTTGCTCCGGTATAACGGGTAAACGGAGAAAGGGGATAAATACAGACCTGCCGGTTCAAGCGGCGGCTTTGCAATGATTACCCAAAGCCGCCGCTTCTTTACATACTTGAATTGTAAAATAAAGTACAATAAGGGATAATGAATAGGAAAGGATTATGAGGAAGGAAGGTTGTCATGAAATATTATCAAGGATTCTCTTTTGAAAATCGCCCTAAAAAGCTGGAAACTTCTAAAGAGGAAACTGTAAAGGAAACTATGAAACAAGCAATTCCCAGCCAAAAGGGAAAAGAGTATATTAACGTCAAGGAGCATAGGTCTAAAATTTGGAAGACTGCAATTGCGGCCTGCCTGCTTACCGCATTTTTGTTTATTGGTTTTGGGCTGGGCATGAACAGCGCCGGATATTTTTCCGGAGCAGGAAAAATATCAGATACGAAACAGCCTGATAACAACGGGACGCAAACCCCGGCGCCTATCGCCGATATCACGGAGGGAAATTCCATTAGCGGTATTGTTGACCGAACCGGCGGCGCCGTTGTTGCTATTGAAACCGAATCAAGAACTCAAAATCCCTGGTCTGGCAGTGACGACCAATTCTGGAGGTATTTCGGCAGAACGCCCGACCGGGGGCAAACCGTACAAGGACTTGGCTCGGGCTTCCTAATCTCCGCCGACGGTTATATCTTGACCAACAATCATGTTATTGCAGGGGCAAACTCCATTAGGGTACAGTTGTTAGGAATTGAAGAACCTTTGACGGCGAAAGTTATTGGAGCTGACGCGTCCTTGGATCTGGCGGTCTTAAAAATTGAGGCGGCTCATGAATTACCTGTGATTGCTCTTGGCGATTCGGACAATATTTCCGTGGGTGATTGGGTTGTCGCTATTGGGAATCCTTATGGCCTTGACCATACGGTCACTATGGGAGTCATCAGCGCCAAGGAGCGCCCGCTGACGATTGATAACCAGCAGTTCAAGAATCTGCTGCAGACGGACGCTTCCATCAATCCCGGCAACAGCGGCGGACCCTTATTGAATTTAAAAGGAGAGGTAATAGGGATCAACACGGCCATTACTTCCCAAGGACAGGGTCTGGGATTCGCCATCCCCATTAATACGGTGCGGGAGGTTTTGCAGGAATTAATAGAACAGGGCAAGGTTTCCCGGCCCTGGCTGGGAGTGTCTATTACGGATATAACGCAGGAAATAGCCGATTATTTGCGTACCAATATCACGGAAGGCGTTGTCATTGCAGAAGTAATGAGTAATAGTCCGGCCCAACAGGCTGGACTGCGGCAAGGCGATATTATCCTGGAAATAAATAAGCAAAAAATAAAAAAAAGCGAGGAAGTGACGGAACTGATCGGCGGGTCCCAGGTAGGGGCTCAAATCGAGATATTGATAATCAGAAATAACGCTTACAAAACTATCTCCGCTACCCTTGCGGAGAAGTAGGACCTAGCACCATTTACTTCACCCCGCATATTTTGTTAAGAGATTTTCACCGGAGGAGGTGGCAAGGGTGACCATCCGCATGTCTTTTACGGTGGAAAAGAAAAATGAGCCCCCGCAAGTCATTATTCATAAACCGGCTCTGCCGGTCAGCAAGATATCCAATCTTCATATGTTTAAGCAAATCGAAAAAGGTACGCGCTGCAATGAACAAGAACTGAACCGGCGTAAAAAGGTTGAAGAAATATTGCAGGAACTGGATTCTTTAGTAGGGCTGCACACTATCAAAAAGCTGGTTTTGGAGATCCAAGCCTATTTAGAGATCCAAAAGAAAAGGGAGAAAGAAAATCTTAAAAATAATCCCGTTGTCCTCCATATGATTTTCAAAGGGAATCCGGGTACAGGGAAGACTACAGTAGCAAGAATTGTCGGCCGGCTTTTCAAGGAGATGGGTATCTTAGAAAAAGGCCATGTTATTGAAGTGGAACGGGCCGACCTGGTAGGAGAATACATCGGACATACGGCGCATAAAACCAGGGAGCAGATCAAACGTGCCCTGGGAGGCGTTCTTTTTGTGGATGAGGCCTATTCTCTGGCTCGGGGCGGTGAAAAGGATTTTGGCAAAGAATCCATTGATACCCTGGTCAAGAACATGGAGGAGCATAAGGATAACCTGATCCTGATTTTAGCGGGTTATAAACAGGAAATGTGCTGGTTTTTAGAAACGAATCCGGGGCTGCGGTCACGTTTCCCTATTCAAGTCGATTTCCCTGACTATACTATCGCCGAACTGCAGGAAATAGCCGAGTTGATGCTTTCCCAGCGGCAGTATTGTTTCAATGAAGAGGCAAGGCTCGAAATGGAAAGCCTGTTCCTGGAGATCCTGCACAAATCCCGCGAATACAGTGGAAACGCCCGCTTAGTACGCAATATCATTGAAAAATCCATCCGTCAACAAGCGATGCGTTTAGTGGAACAAGATCAAGTCAGCCGCAATGACCTCCTTACGATTACCCGCAATGATATACTCCTGGCCTCGCAAAATTGATAAATATCAATATTATTTGGCATATTAGGCAATTATGGGTTAATATATTATTGATAAATCGACAAATGGGGGTGTATCAGATGGAGGCAGGTTCATTAGAAAAGTTATGTAAAGAAAGACGTTCCATTAGAAAATGGAGCAGCCAAGAAGTACCGGAAGCCCTGGTTTTGAAAGCCATCGAACTGGGTACTTGGGCTCCAAGCGGTGGAGGCAATCAACCTTATCATTTTTATGTAGTCGCCAACCCCTCCAAAATATCGGCGCTTGCCCAGGCTGTCCAACAGAGCACTGATTTCATTGCTTCGTTACCGGCTGCCCAAGACGATGCCGCAGCTGTCTTGAAATGGCAAAAGAACGCCGCTTTCTTTGCCACAGCCCCGGTTTTGATCGGAGTGACCGCCAGTACCTATCAGTCTTTAGCGGATAAAATACTCAGCGCCAGCTTAGATGATCCCGAGGCGGTTAAAATAATGGCGGCGCGGAAAGTAGCCAGTTCGCGTGTTCAATCCGCCGCCGCAGCTATTAACCAAACGCTGCTGGCTTTACATACATTTGGCTTAGGCGCTGTTTGGATGACAGGGCCCGTTCAAGCCAAAAAGGAAATAGAAAAAATTTTAGGGGTCCCGGAAAAGGAAGACTTTGTGGCGCTTATCCCGGTAGGCTATCCGGCGGAATCGCCCGGCGTACCGGAACATAAGGCGCAAGACGCGCTCGTGACCATCCTGCGGTAAATCCCGAATATTGAACCAAGGCCTGAATTTCCGGCATAAGGAATTCAGGCCTTGTTAGAGTGCCAGTTGTTATAAGATCAGGTTAATCACTGAATGAAGTTTCGTTCAATAAGAGGGGGGTTAGTGTTTGACTGTTTCAGGTAATATTTCCGGAATAAAAAAAGAAATAATTACACTTTTGGAAGAGTTGAGTGAAAAGACGTATCCCCGCGATATGCTGGTTGCGCCCGAATTAGCCCAGGAATTGGCAAGCCTGACTCAGGCTGTCAACAAAGAAATTGCCGTATATCTTGACCGTCACGGGCAGGTCCGTCAAATTATGGTGGGCGATCATAAAACAGTCCCCCTGGTGAAGGAACACCTGCGGCGGGATCCCGGCAACTTAGCGGGGATCCGCTGCCTCCATACGCATCCTAACGGGGATAGTACGCTCAGCGGGCTTGATCTGACCAGTATGAACGAATACAAATTAGACGCGATGGCTGCGATCGGAGTCTGGGACGGAAATATTTCCGGTATTCGGGTCGCCTTTCCTCAATTGGATCAAACCGTCCCGGAGAAATATAGTATTTATGGGCCTTTTTCTCTTGAGCAGATCGTGCAATTCCCTTTCCTTGATATTCTCAGACGGCTTGAAAAGGAAATAAGCAAACCCACCGGCTATGCACAGGAACAAAGGGGGGAAAGGGCTTTACTGATCGGTTTCAAGCAGCCCCGCAAAGCGTCCTTAAACCCCGAGGGGTCTATAACGGAATTAGAAGAACTTGCGGTCACTGCAGGCGCGGAAGTAGTCGGTAAAATCCTGCTGGGGCAGGAGAAGCCGGATCCCCACCAATTCCTGGGCAAGGGCAAAGTCCAGGAGCTGGCCGGGTATAGACAGCAGGAATCTTTGGATCTGATCATTTTTGATGATGAATTATCACCCCGCCAGCAAAACAACCTGGAGGAAGGTATTGGTTGCCGGGTACTGGACAGAACAGCCCTGATTTTACAAATATTTGCCGACCGGGCGCGAACCAAAGAGGGTATTCTGCAGGTGGAATTAGCCCAGTTGAATTATCTGCTGCCCCGTTTGACCGGATACGGCACGAGCATGTCCCGGCTGGGCGGAGGGATTGGAACACGCGGTCCCGGCGAATCAAAGCTTGAGGCCGACAGACGAAAGATCAGAAAGAGGATCACCGACCTGCAGGAAGAAATAGAAGAAGTAAAAAAACAACGCACCGTTTTACGGCAGCGGCGGGTACAAAATAACTTACCGGTCGTCGCCCTGGTCGGATATACGAATGCCGGAAAATCCACTCTGATGAACACCCTGACCCAAGCTAATGTTCTTGCGGAAAACAAGCTCTTTGCAACCCTGGATACGACGACCCGTAAACTAAAACTAAAACAGGGAGAGGTACTGCTGTCGGATACGGTAGGATTTATCCATAAGCTTCCCCATACTTTAATCGCCGCCTTTCGGGCCACTCTCGAAGAAATAAATTACGCCGATCTGCTGCTGCATGTCGTAGACGCCGGCAGCCCTTATTATCAAACGCAAATATCGGCTGTTCAAGAGGTGCTGGAAGAACTGGAAATCGTCCCCAAACCGACGATCCTTCTCTTTAATAAATGGGACGCCGTAACAGATCCCATCGAAGTGCTGTCCTATGTCAAACAACACAGTCCGGCTTTGACCATCTCGGCCCATACCGGTCAAAACATACCTGAACTTTTAGAGGCCATCCGGGAAAATCTGCCCGATCCTCCCCGTAAAGTGGTATTGCTCATCCCCTATCCCGAAGCTTCTTTATTAAATGTTCTTTACGATCACGGAGAAGTATTATCGGCGGAATACTTGAGCGAAGGGATCCTATGTACGGCCCATATCAGGGCTTCCTGGGCGGATAAGATGCATAAATATTTTTATTCCGGAGCGGATTGATCCGGGCTTTTACTTTATGAGAAAGGGAACAAATATATGGATGGATTTCTGGGTTATTTAAAAAAAGTGTATAATATACAGGAAAACCTGCTGGATGTTTTAGAGCAAGCCGCCCATGATTGCCTGCCTTATTATCAAAGGGTCCAAAAACGTGTCGAATATAATCAGGCCAAAGTCTTGCACGCCTTTCAACTGAACAACGTCAGCGATTTTCACTTAAACGGCTCGACCGGCTACGGATATGGCGACAGCGGGCGGGAGGTTTTGGAAGAGGTGTTTGCGACGGTATTTAACGCCGAAAAGGCCTTGGTGCGCTGCCAAATCGTATCCGGCACTCATGCGCTGGCCCTGGGACTCCTGGGCAATCTGAGCCGTGGAGATGAAATGATTGCGGTAACCGGGCGGCCTTATGATACGCTGCAAAAAGTGATCGGTTTTCATCAGGAACCGGGTTCTCTCCGGGAAAATGGGGTTATTTACCGGGAACTTCCGTTAACGGAAGAAGGGAAGCTCGACCTGCCCGGACTGTGTCGGCTGATGACCGCCCGCACCAAGCTCTTGCTTTTCCAACGCTCCCGTGGTTATGAGTGGAGGCCGTCGGCGACGGTCCAAGAGCTAGAAAAAGCCATCGGCGCAGTTAAAAAGCTTTACCCCCAGGTAATCTGCATGGTTGACAACTGTTACGGCGAATTCGTAGATACGCAGGAACCGTCGGATATCGGGGCGGATTTGACCGCCGGCTCCCTGATAAAAAATCCGGGGGGAGGACTGGCCTTAACAGGGGGATATCTAGCCGGGAAAGCGGAATACATTGAACGCGCTTCTGTCCGCTTAACAGCGCCCGGTATCGGGCCGGGCGTGGGCGCAAGTTTAAATTTTAACCGCCATGCCTACCAAGGGCTTTTTATGGCGCCCCTGATTGTAGGAGAAGCGGTCAAAGGGGCTATCCTGGCGGCCAATTTCTTCGCCGCTCTTGGCTATCCTGTCTTACCCCAGTTTCACGAGGAGAGAACGGATATCATTCAAGCGGTCCAGTTAGGGTCAAGGGAGTCAATGGTAAAGTTCTGCCAAGGCTTGCAAAAGGCTTGCCCCCTTGACGCCCAGGCCCGCCCCGAACCTGCCCTCTTGCCGGGGTATACGGATGAGGTCATTATGGCTGGAGGTACGTTTATTCAGGGCTCCTCGATAGAACTAAGCGCGGATGGACCTATTCGCCCCCCCTATAACGTCTATTTGCAGGGGGGATTATCCCTGGGACATATCAAAACAGGTATTGCTCTGGCCGCCAGGGAAATGCTTGCCGATCAATGATTACCGATCAATGATTTTACCGCATGTGTTATTTACTAAACAACGGCATATAATCTTTTTTAAAGAAAGGTCTGATAACTTATGTCTCAAATAAGAGTCGGGATCCTCTTTGGCGGGCGTTCGGTGGAACATGAAGTATCGCGCCGGTCGGCTTTTACCATTGCGGAATCTTTGCAGTATACATATGATATTTTTCCGATCGGAATTTCGAAGACAGGCCAGTGGTACGGACCGATACCGCTTTCTGAAATCGCCTCGTTTACTCCGGAAAAATATCGCGATCATAATATTACGGTGCTGCCAAACCCTGTCAGCCGCGGTATGGTCTATCAATTACCTGTCCTGAAGCCTTTGACGGAAATCAATGTCTTTTTTCCCGCTTTGCATGGCGGCTTCGGTGAGGATGGAACTATGCAAGGCCTTTTAGAGTTGTTGCAGATACCCTATGTGGGCGGAGGCGTAATGGCTTCTTCGGTCGGCATGGATAAGCTGATGATGAAAAAGGTTTTTCGCGAAGCGGGCTTGCCCCAAGTCCCGTATCTGGGATTTACCCGCCTGGAAATCGAACAAGCAAAAACAAACGTCGTAGGAAAAATTGAAGACCGGCTTGGATATCCGTGTTTTGTCAAACCCTATAACCTGGGTTCGAGTGTGGGAATATCACGTTCCACAAATCAGGCGGAGCTTACGGCAGCCTTAGAAAAGGCCATTAAGTACAGCCGTAAGGTTATTGTGGAACAAGGGGTCGAAGGCCTGGAAATTGAGGTGGCGGTCTTAGGCAACGATAAACCGCAAGCCTCTTGGCCGGGTGAAATTGTGCCCTGCAACGATTTTTATGATTATCAGGCCAAATACATTGACGAAGGGTCTTTGATCCATATCCCCGCGCGATTGGAGAATGAAGCGCTTCAACAAATCAGCGCGTTAGCCGTCAAAGCCCATCAGGCTATTGATTGTGCAGGTTTGTCCAGAGTAGACTTTTTTGTCGCCAGGGATACAAATAAGATTTTTGTCAACGAAATCAATACGCTGCCCGGCTTTACGTCCATTAGTATGTATCCGAAGCTCTGGGAACAAGCCGGCTTGTCAACCCCGCAATTAACGGCTAAACTGGTGGATCTGGCCTTGGAAAGATATCAGGATAAGCAGCGCGATCTCGTAGATTTTGCCGAATAAGCTAAACCAAGATAAATAAGATAGATAAAATAACTAAACAAACAAAATAACTAGATAAGCTTGGTATCAGGTGGTGGTGACCGGTATATGTTTGCAGAAAAAGCTTATTCGCCGCATGGCGTCCTTCTTATAACCGCGACGATATTTTGCGTTGTATCGGGCGCCATTCTGCTGTCATCTGCGGGCGTAAAGCTCTATAAAAAACCGCTTTATTGGTTAGCTGCAAGCTCTCTCTTTATCCTCATTATCTTCGCTGCGGTAAGGTATATGCTGCTGATTGCGCCTACACATATTGTTTTTCAGGCCATTATTAAGCTTCAGACAATTGCTGGGATTATGGCGGCTTGTGTGCCTTTTCTTGTTTTGATTTTTCTTATTATCAGGAAACATTCCGCAAGCATTGTTTTTGGGATGGCTGTTATTGCTATTACGAATACTGCGGGCATAGTGGTAGTATTGCGAACCGATCCGGTCAGTATTACGGATTTTTTTTCCTCCGGATCCTTTGTTCTTTTCTGCGGGTATTATTTGTTGTGTACCAAAAAGCTTTTCCCCGAGCTTGCCGCTGCACCGGAGGCATTACTTAAAGAGTCCAATGACCTTATCCTTGTGTTTGATGCGCGGAGAAGGCTTATGAAAGCAAGCCCCAATTGCGCGGAACTCTTCCGTATCCGCGACAATATGACGCTCGAGGAATTTGAAGATATTCTTAACGAAATATCAACCATCCGCGAGGATAAAATAGTGTCGCTTGCCGCCTCATCCGGAGTGAAATATTACCAGTTCAGCGAAACATCCGTAAAAACGCGCAGCGGCACGCCGCTCGCAACCGTATTGATGTTTTCCGACGTGACTGAGATAACGGAGCTTAAAGCACAATTGAGCGGGAAAAATGAAGAGTTGGGAGCGCTGAATGCGCAGCTGGAAACGTACATAAAAACTTCGGAAAAGCTTGAAACTGAAGAGCAAAAAGAAATGGCGGTGCGCGAGCTCGAACAAGCCATTGGGCAGAAGATTGAGGAACTTACTTGTGGAATCGAAGCGAGTGACGCATTGCAGAACCTGCCCAGGCTAATTGAAGCTTGCCGGGATATTATGGCGGGTGTGCGGCAGACCGTTTCTCGTCTTACAAAAACAGAAGAAGGTGAACTAAAAAGATGATTAATGTAGCAATCGCTGATGACCAGGCATTGTTACGCGAAATGCTCTCCATGGTATTGTCTGCCGAAGAAGGTATCGAAGTTACGGGATTAGCTTGCGGCGGCGAGGAGATTGTCCGGATTTGCAGGCAAACGAAGCCCGACCTTGTCTTACTTGACTTGAAAATGCCCGGCGGAGGAATAGGAGCTCTGGAAACGATAAAAAATGAAATGCCGCACATAAAGGCGGTTATGCTCACCACCTTCGGCGACGAGAAGAGCGTTATAGAAGCATTCAAAAAAGGTGCTGACGGATATGTGCTTAAAGACATCAAACCAGAGCTTTTAATTATGGCGGTTAAATGCGTCTATCATGGGCTTTTTGTAATGCAGGAGGGTGTGGCGTCACTTGTTCGTGCAAACATAAAGCCCGGTACATCGCGCCGCCTTGACGCTCTTGAAGAATTGCATGACGAATACGGGCTGGACGCCATCGACCGAAAGCTTATCCGCCTTCTGGTGGAAGGTAAAAGCAATCGCGAGATCGGAGATGCGCTTAGCTTTTCGGAAGGGACGATAAAAAACAGGATCACACACATATTATCTGTCACAGGACTCAAGGACAGAACGCAAATTGCCGTTTTTGCGCTGCAAAACGATATTATCTAAGTGCCGGAAGCGTCGCCTCCACGCAAAAGCCTTGACCGCCAAGCGTGCGGCAGGAAAAGCTGCCGCCAAGCGTATGGGCTCGCTGCTCCATTCCTTTTATACCCATTCCTTTATAAATATTTTCGCAGCCCCGCCCGTCGTCGATGACATATAACCGCGTTTCACTTTTATCTCCCTTGAGGATAACGTCGATTTTACCGCATCTACCGTGCCGCAGAGCGTTTGTAATGCTCTCGCGGCATATTTTATACAGAGCGTCCGCGCTTTCGTCAGATATATGAACGACCCCGGCGGCACTCACTTCGATGGCAACCGACACCCCGGATAATTCATCGGCAAGTTCGTTAAGGCGTGAAAGCACGTTTCTGCCGCGTCTTCTGTTTTCAGGAGACGACTCCATCAGTTCAGGAAGGCTGTTTTTTAGCAAAGTGGATGCCCGGCGCATATACTCTCTTTGACTCGATTTGTCCGCTACCCGCGCCATTTCTAAAAGAAACAGCGCCAAAATGATAGAATGACCTAAAATGTCGTGCGCCTCCGCCGCCATAGTGTTGCGGGTCCGTACTGCGATAAGACTTTTCTGCGTCTGCGCCTGACGAGAAAGCTTTTCGTGAACGTCAGCGAGTTCTTCGTTTTTTATCTTTAGCTGCTCGACAGCCGTCTGCTTTTCGGTTATATCCGTGAGCCTGACATACGAGCCGTTTTTAATTGGACACGTCGTCAGCCGGATATACTCGCCCCTTTCGTTTTGTATGGTAAAGTCCTGCTCCTTATTCATATCGAAAGACAACTGAATAGCTCCTGTTTTCTCATTGTGTTCAAGCAATAAACGATGGGCTGCACTATACAGAGAGCCATCTGAAAGCATTTTTTTAAGTGTCCTGTTTATGTAAGCCGTTCTTCTGCCATGGGTGAGTAAAATACCCTGCGGCACCTCAGACAGTGCCGTTTCGAGAGCAATATTTAGACTGTCGAAAAGCTCCAGCTTGAATATAGCAAACGCAAAGAGAGCAAGTGAAACGGACGTCGAAACGGGCGTTATGTCAAAAGGCGGGGTAAACCCGAATATGGCCTTAAACCATTTAAACACATATAGGATGTTGGCGGCGATTGGAATGAGTATGGCTATAGAAAACAAAACAGCTTGAGCCCGTTTTTGCCCGAATGAAGTTAGATAGGCTTTTACGCACAGCAATACTCCGGTCAGCAGCAGCGCGAACATAATTCCCTGCAGCACATAAAACACAGAGCCGAAGCTGTCGCCCCAGAAATCGAAGTGTGCGTAAAACAGATGGTGAAGCGGATTTGTGGCGACCACAAGAAACATCGCCGAGGATATACCGTACAGCGCTCCCATAAGCTTTTGGGGAGGGGGTGAGCCCTTTGCGAAAAGATGGGCGAAACGGATGAACAGCGCACCTAAAAAGCATACGCCCGCATATTGGCAGACGACGAAGAAAAATTTCGACGGCGCGTCCGGCGCGAAAGTTTTAAGAAGCTTTGAAACCATCCAAAGAGCGAGCATACCCTGAAGCAGAAGAAAATTTTTAAGGAGGTGGCTTTTCCTCGCTTTCACAAAAACAAGTGTGTTCACCAGCGTCATCAAAAATAAAAAAGGAACGTGAAACAAGACAATATAGTATGACTCGGTCAAGAATAATTCGTCCATGCTGCAACCCCCTTTACTTTTAAAATTAGCCGCAGGTCACTGAATCGGTGACCTGCGGCACTCTGTCATTCAGCCATAAAAAAGTATAATAAAACATAAGATTATTGTCAATTTGGGCAGGACACTAAAGGCAAAAAGGAGGGCGACCATGAAAGGAAAACAAGCCGTAATTACCGGCGGGCTCATCCTTATCCTTGCGGTCGGCGGCGTATTTATATCCATCTATGTTTTGCGAGGACCAGGACCCGTGCCGAAAAGCCAGGGCGAACCCCAAAGCCAGACTGAGCAGGAACAGACTGCTGTGGAAGAAACCCCGGCTTCGGAGGTCAGTCCATATTACTTGGGCACGGTCACCATTATGGAGTCGCAGACCTCGTATAACGCCGTCGGAGGCACTATGCAGACCGCTTCGGATGTAACCTACGTTTCGGAAGAACTGCTGGTTTTTGATGAGAAAACGCAAAAATTATACATCATGGGCCGATTCCTTACCTTTGAGGGTACGATGGAGGCGGCCGGAAACCTCCGGGGAATGCTGGCTTCCAGCGTCAGCGGCAGCTATTACGGCGAATCCGCTGAAAAATACGGCCGCGGCGGAGTGCTGGATAAAACAGGCTATATGATAGATGGGAAAAAGGATTATCTAAACATAGATTTCCCTATACGGGCCAATGTTGAGTCCAATACGATTTACACCAATCCGCCGACAGAGGAGACGGATTGGGTAACGACACAGATAGGCAACGAGATATACTTCGGCCCTCCATTAGTCGTCCCGCCGGTATCCTTCGCGGACATTCGAATTTTTACCATCCCCGAGGCAGAAGATATAGACATTTCTTATACATATGAAGATACGCCTTTACCCAACGGCGGCATGATGCTTACCATCGACGGCGTCATAAATCTTTCATTCAGAAGGGTTAACATAGACGAAGCGGCACAATTCGGCAAAGAACTCACTCAAGAAATCAGCATCATACGGTTAGAAAGAGAAGAGGAGCGGCAGCGGGAACTGGAAGAGAATGCTGATGACGAATACGGCGATGCCGGGGGTAGACAAGAATTTATCCCTCCCCTGCCCGAACTGCCGGGCAACGCAGGGGAGTATTTCCCGTATATCCCGCCCGTCCCGACAGGAAACTGAGGGCGCAAGGTACGCGAACCTAAATTGAAGGAGGTTTTATCATGAAAATAACAAAATTTAAATCTTTTATATTACTTGCTTCTTGCATTGGATTGCTCATTTCGCTTTCTGCCTGTTCGGGCAGTGATGGCGGCAACGGAGGGTCAGCGGGCGCAGATTCGAAAAAAAGCTCCGCCGAGGAGGAAATTGCTTGGGGCAACGACACAAAAAGTTTGGGCGACGAGATGAAGGAAGCCGTAAAAAGCGAAGGAGAATTCAAAGTCCAAGCCGGCAACAGAGAATACGAAACAGGCGGGGGCTGGCCTGATTATGAGTTTTTTAAAGGCGTTCCTAAGCCCTCCGTCGGAACGGTGTCCGTCAAGGAAGAGGTCAAAGGTCAGATGGCAACCGTCGCGCTTGTCGATATGAGCCTGGACGAATGCAAAGAGTACGCAAAGTTGCTGCCTGGTGCTGGATTTAATCAGAATATACTGGAAACGGACATGGGCGGTATGTACGTTTTTTCAGCCGACAGCAAGGACGGATTACACATCGATTGCGGGTATATGTCTGAATTGGTGACAATTAAAGTGTCGGTGATTAAAGAATAATTCAGAACCGTTGATAACGTAAAATAAATTCCGCACAACTACAAAAGGGCATCACCCAGGTGTAAATTGGAATTGATATGAATTTAACCCTTCTGAACGGATATCAAGCCAATGCTCCCGGTCAAATGATTGGATAGCACCGCAATAATTTTCCTGGGTGATCCCCAAAATGTGCGCAAAATTCTTGACATTACCAGCTTATCCTTATCTATCCAAGCTATACACTACTTGATTCAATGGGAATCCCGTAACCATCCCTTAATATAAAATAGCCCCTACCCAGTTGTGAGTAGAAGCACATTAGCTGATATTATATAAGCATTTTGCTGTAAGTAACTCCTTTCTATATATTGATATATTTCTTAGAATGGGGCTATATCTTAAATATCCCCATTCTAAAGTTTCAAGTTTGATATTAAGTATATTTAATGTACCGGAACCTTCTATATTCTAAATTAGCTTACTTAAATCCATCTTAGCATAGACAATCCAGTGAATTTCAACTGTTTGTTCCTTAACCACATAAAATATAGCATAATTTTCAACTGGTAGAAGTCGGTATTCGGCTTCTAATGTCTTAATTGGTTGATATACTTTACAGGAATACGGAAACTGTTCAAGCCTAGATATAGATTCATCCAAGCCAAAGGTAAATATCTGATTTTATACATTATCAGATTCCGGCCTTGTCAGGAAGCTTTATCCTTAATTCATCAAATACTTCCTTATGAGTATATCTTTTGTTGGTTGTCTTAGTTTCTAGTTCAGCTTCCTTCAGCTTGAAATAAACTTCACTTTGAAATTGGTGACGTTCAAAAGCTTCCATGCTCATAACAACCATATCCCCATAACCATTCTTAGTTAAGAACACTGGTTCAGCGGTTTCATGAACAATCCTTGATATATCAGCGAAATTATTTCTTAAATCTGATACCGGTCTAATGTGTGGCATCGCATTTACCTCATTATTAGTTTAGCGCAATCTTATCATAATTATGCTAAACAATCAACTTGGTTTATATTTTTCAACCCAAGGTTTAAAACTAAGCAATCACTTAGTTTTCACCTTGGGTTTAATATACAAGTATAAAATTCGCGTTTTGATGCCAGTACCCCGTTTAGTACTTCCTCATTAAGGCCGCCACTTTTCCTAAAATGACGACATCCTTGGTAATAATAGGTTCATAGAAGTCATTTTCCGGTTGTAAACGCACATGATTGCTGGCTTTATAAAATCTTTTCACTGTCGCTTCCTCGCCAAGCAAAGCGACAACGATATCTCCATTATGCGCCGTATTTTGCTTGCGGACAATGACGAGGTCGTCATCATAAATTCCGGCGTTAATCATGCTATCACCTTTGATTCGGAGCATAAAGACGTCTTCGGTCTTTAAAAAGTCGAGAGGGAGGGGAAAAGTATCTTCGATATTTTCAACGGCTAAAATGGGTTCTCCGGCTGTTACACGGCCTACTAAAGGCACTTGTACCATTTCTTTTTGCGGAAACGCGCCCTGATCAATAACCTCGATCGTACGGGGCTTGGTGGGGTCCCGTTTTATATAGCCTTTGTTTTCCAGTTGATTTAAATGGCTGTGTACCGTGGAACTGGAACTTAGCCCGACCGCCTGACCGATTTCCCGGACTGCGGGAGGATACCCTTTGAGTTTGATTACCTTTTTAATGTAATTTAAAATGGCTATCTGGCGTTCTGATAAATCTTCCAGCAAGGAAAATCCCTCCTGCCCACTGTGCTATACTTAAATATTATTATTCAAATTATACCATAAGAAAAAATAATTGCAAACATTTGTTCGTTTATTTTTTAATTTTTACTTGACTTCGAACATATGTACTGGTATACTGTAAACAGAACATATGTTTGGAGGGCCGGCAAATGCATGTAAGAAGATCTGAATGTATGAGAAGAACCGAATGTGTGAGAAAATCTAAATGTTTGAGAAGATCTAAAGAGGCACAAAAAACCTTGATCCTGCAAGTACTATTGATTTTCATCTGTTTATCCGCTTTGGGGATCATGATATTCCCGGCCAGTACGGAAGCGCAGGAACAGGTAAAAATCATTACCGTAACGGTAAATAAAGGGGACTCATTATGGAAACTGGCGGAGAAGTATGATAATAACCAGATGGATTTACGAAAATATGTAGATATCATTCAGGAATATAACAAATTAAATAATGTAACATTGCAGCCGGGACAGCAGTTAAAGATACCTGTTTACCATAATGGGGAGATAGAATGACCATAAATGATGACCATAATGGCAAGAGAGAATGAATTCTTGACGGGCTCCGCAATTCATTCTATGATTGTTTTATGCGATTACTGTTGCAGAGAAATTAAATCTTTTGCGGAGGCTATCATGATGAAGAACGGGATATGCCAATTGGATGAAACCAAGATATGTGACGAATGCCAAGAATGCATGTACTGCGACCTCAAACCAAATAAAATATGTGACAACTGCTGCGAATGTCTTGACGAGGCCGATTATCGGGCCATTAAAATCGCCGATATAATAATGGATCCGGAAAAAGCTAAAAAATTTTAACTGGGGAATTTGTTGAACCATACTCCAAACCGCTAAAACAATAAAGGGAGAAGAAGGGGGTAAGCAATGCCGAAGGAAGGTATTGCTTTTTTGTATTGCTTTACAATAATTTGCTTACGACGTCTTGATAGTTGTTTCGTTCATGAGGAAAAAGGCATTGGCTGCAATTCTTAATCCCTTTCGCAGTATAGGAATAGTTGCCGCCGCACCGTTCTCCCAAGGGATAAAGCGGGCAATAACAAAACAGGCAGTTGAAGTCCTCCGGCCTGTCGGTAGCATGGCAGGGAAAATGTTCGCATTTTGTGTGGCGAAAGAACCAAGCGTTTTTTTGACGATCCATCATCTTTCTCCTATCAATTCATTGCGCTTTTTATTGCGCTTTCGTGAGATGATACATCAGAGCGTTTACGATGGCGGCCGCCACATTGCTGCCGCCCTTTCGCCCCTGCGCCACGATATAGGGCACATCCGTCTGCATAATGAGTTCTTTGGACTGCAGCACGTTCACAAAGCCCACCGGCACGCCTATGACCAGCGAAGGGGAGATAAGCCCGTCATTGATAAGCTCATACAGGCGTATGAGCGCGGTGGGGGCATTTCCGACGGCGAAAATAGGGCGTCCGGGAAGCGAGGCGGCCTTATCCATCGAAGCGGCGGCCCGTGTGGAATTATGCTGTTTTGCCTCCAAAGCGACATGCCCGTCGGTCATGAAGCACAACGCCTCAGTCTGGAGATTCGCCAGGGCCGTTTTGTTGATGCCGGCCTTCGCCATGTTCGTGTCGGTCACAATGCGCTCGCCTGCGCGAAGGGCGGCCAGCCCCGCCGCCAGCGCCGTCTTGGAAAAGCGCAGCGAGTCGGCATAGTCGAAATCCGCCGTTGTGTGGATGACCCGTTTTATAATTGGCGCAAGCTCGGGATCGAGAGGGTGCGGAAGCTCGCGTTCGATGATTTCAAAGCTGCGGCGTTCAATTTCCTCAGGCGGGATTTTTTCAAGTTCCACATTCATACGCCTTCCTCCAGTATACGGTAAATTAATTTCAGATCAAGATTTTTACGCAGGCCTCTTGCGAGCAGGTCGTATTGTTCCTCCTGATAAGCTTTCAGGTCGAAGGCTTCCGGCACTAAAGAAACGCCTTTCTTTTCGCACAACGCGGCAAGAACAGCCTCCCGGCAAGCCGCTGTGTCGAAAAAGCCGTGGAGATAGCTGCCATAGACATTGCCGAGGGCGCAGCCGTCAGTGACGCCGTTTTCGAGCAGCAGGAGGGGCTTGGCGCCCTCTGCCAGCGCCGTTTGCCCCATATGGATCTCATACCCCTCAAGTTCTGTGCCTGTGAGCCTGCCGAGTGCGCCCTCTGCCGGAAGCACCTTTGCGGCAGTCCGGGTGCGGCGCTTTGCGGCGGCAAACACAGTTTGTACGGGCAGCAAGCCGAGCCCGTCGATCTCGCCGCCACCCTCCGCGCCCTCCGCGTCGCTGATGCGGCTGCCAAGCATTTGATATCCTCCGCATACGCCAAACACCACAGTACCCGCAGAGGCCAGCTTTTTGACCGAGGCTTCCAGCCCGCATTCCCGCAGCCATTTAAGGTCGGATATCGTGCTTTTTGTGCCGGGCAGTATCACCATGTCGGGGCTGCCGAGTTCCCTGACACTGCCCGCATAGCGCACCCCTACTCCAGGCGTGGCCTCTAGAGCGGCAAAATCCGTGAAGTTTGAGATGCGCGGCAGGCGAATGACCGCTATATCGAGCGCTGTGCCGCGGGTCTTTCGCATCAGGCGGTCGGCGAGGCTGTCCTCGTCCTCAATATCCACGGGCAAATAGGGGATGACGCCCGCCACAGGCTTGCCGGTAAGGCTTGCAAGCATCTCGAGTCCCGGTGCGAGCAGGCTCGCATCTCCGCGAAATTTATTTATGACAACCGCTTTTACAATACTGCGCTCCTCTTCCTCCAAGAGGGCGATAGTACCGTAGAGCTGGGCGAACACACCGCCGCGGTCGATATCGCCGACAAGCAATACGGGCGCTTTCGCCAGCTTCGCCATGCCCATGTTGACGATGTCTTCCTGTTTCAGATTGATTTCGGCTGGGCTGCCTGCGCCCTCCAGCACGATTATGTCGTGATCCTCCGCAAGGGAGCGATAGGCGCACATGACATCCGTTATGAGAGAGCCCTTAATTGCGAAATATTCCTTTGCGCTCATGTTGCCGCGCACTTCGCCGTTTACGATGACCTGTGAGCCAATGTTGGTCACCGGTTTGAGCAGGATCGGGTTCATGCGCACACTGGGCTCGATGCCGCAGGCTTGCGCCTGTACCGCCTGTGCGCGTCCCATCTCCAGCCCCTCGTCCGTGATGAAGGAATTGAGCGCCATGTTCTGGGATTTAAAGGGTGCGACACGATAGCCGTCCTGTTTGAATATCCGGCACAGTCCGGCGCAGACAAGGCTTTTTCCGGCATTGGACATCGTACCCTGTATCATGATCGCTTTAGCCATTTAGCACCTCCGATATGACGCGCAGCAGCGCCATGTTTTTATCGCGCATTTTAAGCCCGATGCGGATATACCGTTCGTCCAGCCCTGTGAAATTCGCGCAGGAGCGCACAAGTACCCCGTGTGCTTTAAGCGGCGCGTGGAGCGGCATTTCGTTTTTGACCAGCAAAAAATTCGCCTCGCTTTGATAGACGGTGGCTCCTAAACCGCCAAGCGCCTTAGTCATAAAATTCCGCTCGTTTTCAACGATCCGCCGTGTCTTTTCCAGCCAGTCTTTTTCCTGCAGCGCTGCGATTCCCGCAGCTTGAGCCACGCCTGAAACGTTCCAGGTCGGGCTGAAGTCGGCGATACGCGCAAGGAGCCGCTCATCCGCGCAATACAGTGTGCCGAGCCTCAGCCCCGCCATGGCGTATATTTTCGTAAACGCTTGAAGTATAAGGAGGTTTGGATATTCTTTGAGCCGCCAAAGCATACTTTCGCGGAACGTAAAGTCAATGAAGCATTCGTCCAGTACGAGCAGCGTTTTGTTATTGCGGCAGATTTCCGCTATGGCGCGTAACAGGACAGGATCGGCAAGCTGACCGGTGGGATTGTTCGGATTGCACAGAAACAACATATCCACCTCCGGGGTAAGCTCCGCCAAAATCCTTTCCGTGAGGGCAAATCCGTCCGCCTCTAAAAGCCGGTGTTCGCAGACCTCACCTCCAAAGAGCGCCGCCGCCCGCTCGTACTCTGAGAAGGTCGGGGCGAGGGTGACCGTCCGCCGGGGCTTGAGGGCGGCGCACAGCGCCAGGATGAGTTCCGCCGCGCCGTTACCGCAGAGAACCATAGAGGCTTCCAGCCCCTGCTGCGCCGCGAGCGCAGATTTGAGCGCACGGCAGGAGGGATCGGGATAGTGCGCGTACCCGGGAAGGTGCTCAATAATGGCCCGTTTGACGGATTCGGGCATCCCCAAAGGGTTGGTGTTGACTGAGAAATCCAGTAAAATTCCGTCAGATCCATAGATATCCCCGCCGTGTTCATACCGCCGCATACAGTACCCCCCTTGCGATAAGTGCGAGAAGCAGCATCAGCGCCGCCGTGACGTAAAGCAATCTGTGAGAACGGCGGATATCCATGGCCTCGACCGGGCGGATATCGTCGCCGATAGACGGTTTTTCATGCAGTTTGCCAAAGTAAGAGGCGTTTCCGGCCAGCCGGATGCCAAGAGCCCCTGCAACCACGGCCTCGGTCTGCGCAGAGTTAGGGCTCGCTTGATTAAACCGGTCCCGCCGCCAAATACGCAGAGCGCGTTTGGCGTCCATCCGGCAAAGCCACGCTGCGCCAAGCAGCAAAAACGCACACAGACGGGAGGGGATGAAATTCAGCGCATCGTCGAGTTTTGCGGCGAAGCGGCCAAAGTCCAGATAGCGCTCATTCTTATATCCCACCATGGAATCCATAGTATTGACCGCCTTATACAAAAAGCCCAGCGGCGCTCCCCCGAGCATGATATAAAAGAGGGGCGCGACCACTCCGTCCGAGGCGTTTTCCGCCACGGTTTCCACTGCGGCGCGTGTCACGCCCGCCTCGTCAAGTTTTCCCGTATCCCGGCCCACGATCAGCGAAACCGCCTTTTGCGCCCTGTAGAGGTCCTTGTCCCTGAGCGCGGCGTACACCTTGTCGCTTTCGACCTTTAGACTTTTGGTGGCTAAAAGCTGCCAGCAAAAAAGCGTTTCCAGCGCACAATAAAACCATGGGGAAACAGCAAAGGCAAAATACAGCGGGGCGGAAACGGCAGTGCAAACGAGCAGCGTCAGCAAGGCCAGCAGGGTGCCGCCAAGACGCTTATTGGCAAGAGGATATAAAAGACGCTCCAGCCGGTTTATAAGTAAGCCCAAGAAACGCGTGAGGTGCGGCCAGCCCTGAGGATCGCCTATCATAAGGTCGATGAAAAAGCCCGCGCACAGCGCCACTGTAGCATAGATCAGCATAGCGAACCTCCTGCGAAAATAAGGTTTTTAACTCCATATTCCAGTGCTTTCCTGACAAAATTTTCCGCCAAGACGGGGTTGGCGTCAAAGTACAGGTGCGGGAATCCGGCATACAGCGTCGGCGTCGCGTGTACACAGGGCCAGTTTCTTTTTGACTGCGGTTTTTGGGCGATAAAACCCGCTCCGCAGTCCGCGCTCTCGTAATAGTGGAATTCGTGCGCACGGATGCTCTCTCCCGCGGCGCATAGGAGGTTGTCCGCCTTTGCGCACAGCGTGACGTAACCAAACCGCCGGAGCTTTTCCGTCCTGGCTGCGCCGGCGTGGACGACGTGCGCCATGGGAAATCCATCCAACGTATCGTGCAGGTAGAGAAAACCGCCGCATTCGGCGATAGTCGGCATCCCGCTCCGTACCGCCCCGTTTATGGCTTGAAGCATTGCGGAGTTGCCGGAGAGTGTTTCCAGGTGCAGTTCGGGATATCCTCCGCACAGGTAAAGGCCGCTCACACCGTCAGGCAGCGCCGTATCACTAAGCGGACTGAAGAAGGCTATCTCACAGCCCAGCGCTGTCAGCAGCTCCAGGTTTTCCTCATACAGAAAGCAAAAGGCTTCATCCCGTGCGACGGCGATGCGCACCGGGCCGGGCGGGCGGGTGTACGGCGCGGCAGCTTCAGGCAAAGCGTCTTCGGACGTGGAGATTTCAGGTAAGGCGGCTTCGAGCGCGGGAGCGCAGGCAGCCAGCGCCAGCAAGCCGTCAATGTCTATATACTGCCCGGCCAGCAGGCCGAGCAGGGCGAGTTTTTCCTCAATCCCGGCTATTTCTCCCGCCGTTACCAGCCCGAGATGGCGGCTTTCGATAGCGGCTTTGGCTTCCGTCGGCAAGAAGCCAAGGGGCTTTATCCCGATTTTCTCCGCCAGAGAGCGAAATCCCTCATAGAGCAGGGGAGAGGAGTTGTTGAAAATAACTCCGCGGAGGCCGCTTGGTTTCTTATACTCCCGAAACCCTTTGAGCACGGCTCCGGCGGAGGCGTACATGCCCTTTGTGTCTATTACCAGCACGACCGGCGTTTGTGTTATACGGGCCACCTCGTAGGCGCTGTAACGCCCCTCACTGCCGACGCCGTCGTAGTAGCCCATGGCCCCTTCGAGCAGAGCGATCCCTCCCGCCTGCGCCGCTATCCGGCGCTTTAGCTGTTGGGCGGTGCAAAAAAACGGGTCCAGGTTGCGGGAGGTCACGCCTATGGCGCGGCGGTGGAACATCGGGTCGATATAGTCCGGCCCGCATTTGAAAGCCGACGGACAAAGCCCCCTGTTTTTCAACGCCGTCAGCAGCGCACAGGTAACGGTCGTTTTGCCGCAGCCGGAATGTGTGCCGGCAATCAGTATCCTATTCATGCCGCACCCCCGCTGAGTATAAACACAGGCGAACACGTTTGCAGCATGTGCCGGTCCCCAACCGGTTTTGTGCGTGTCGCGACGATCTGCGTAATTTCGGGGCAAATACCATGCGCCGCAAAGGACTCTGCCGCCTCATGCACCGTTTCCAGCGTGACGGCGTTGACCACGATGCGAAGATGCGGGTTCTTGCTCAACAGCGCTTCGAATATCCCGCCGAGCCTGCCCGAACTGCCGCCGATAAACGCCGCGTCCAACGGCGGCAAATTCTCCAGCGCCTCCGGCGCTGCGCCAAATACAGGCGTCACGTTGCCGATATGGAAAGCGCGGCAGTTGGCCGTTATCAGGCGGATAGACTCCTCGTTTTTGTCCAGCGCGTATACCTGTCCCTCATAGGCGGCCAGCGCCATTTCGACTGTGACTGAGCCGGTGCCCGCGCCTATGTCGCAGCAAATTGCCTGCGGGAAGAGGGCCAGAGTGCTCATCGTCACAGCGCGTACTTCGGCCTTGGTCATAGGCACGTCGCCGCGTATGAATTCCCTATCGGGTATGCCGAAACGGATCCGCCTGTCATAGCCGGGGTTTTCCACCGACAGCACTGCCAGGTTGCCTATGCCTGCCGCAGAGAGGCCGGATACCGGCAGCGTCAGGATCCTTTCCTCCGGCCTACCCAAATTTTCGCCCACGCAGGCGGTAAGCTCCCCAAATCCCACCCCGGTCAGTTCTTCGCCGAGGGCCGCCATATTGCCGCCGGTCAAAGCGAAGGTCAGGCGGTTGCGGCGCACTGCGTCCGCAAGGTTCGCCCTGCGGCCGTGACAGCTTATCACTTGCGCGTCCTGCCAGGGACGCGTCAGACGCGCGAAAAAATAACTCAGCGAGGAAACGCCGGGGATCAGAGTCGGCGAGTAGTCTTTCAGCGCGGCGCACAGCCCGTCGGCCGCGCTGAAAAAGCCTGTATCGCCGGACACCAGCACACAGAAGCGTCCGCCTGGAGATTCGTTGATTACACCGGCCACCGGCTCCGGCGCGTATTCGGCAAAAGAAGGCTTGCCGAGCTTATCAAATAATGCCGTTAGCCGTGGCGCTCCGATAAGCGCGTCAGCCTGTTCTATTGTGCGCAATCCTTCTGCTGTCAGCGTATCGGCGCTCATGCCAAGGCCGACGATCGCCACTTGTTTCATAAAGCGTCCTCCCCGATCAGTTTTATAAGTTCCGCAAGGGACAGCCCGTCTTCCTCGCGGGGCCGCGAGAGTACCGCCGCAATCATGCCGCATTCTTGGGCGGCCGCGAGCTTTTCCAAATACCCGCCTGCCGCGCCCGATTCCTTGGTGAGCAGGATGTCCGCACCTGCCTCGCGGAACATGGCGGCGTTGAGCTCCTTGGAAAACGGCCCCTGCATACAGATAACGCGCCGCGCCGAAAAGCCCGCCGCCAGACAGGCGGAAAGGCCCGCGGCATCGGGCAGAATGCGCAGCCACACCCGCTCCTGATAGCCCTTGACAGCGGTGAGAGCGGGGGCAGTCTGTGCGCCGAGTGTGGAGAAAACCGTGCCGGGCCGTTCATTCAGCCAGACGATCAGGTCATCTATGCCGGGAAACGTTACGCCGCCGCCGTTTTCCAATGCAGCGCGGTGAAGACGCAGACGCCTGAGGCCGGTTTTTTCGCAGGCGGCGCAAATATTATCGCTGACCGCCGCGGCATATGGATGCGTCGCGTCTATAACGAGCCGCGGCTTTTCGGCTGCGAGCAGGTTTTCGATCGCCCCTTGGTCCAGCCTGCCCGTGTGGATGCGGAGCGTATCGAAAGGGGGCAGAAGCGCTTCGCCGTATTCCGTGGCGACGCATATCAAAGTTTCGATGTTTTTTTTGCCGAGCAGTCCGCAAAGCTCCCGTCCCTCCGCCGTACCGCCGAACAGAACGATCTCAGTCAAGCTTATACCCCCTTGGCGTGACCATTTTTCCGTTTAAGTTTTTAGTTTGGGCGTTGCCGACGAATACGGTAGTAAACATATCCGCCGGGGCCTCCCGAAGCTGTTTAAGCGGCATTACCTCCGCATGTTGCCCCTCGCGGCCAATGTTGCGCACAAGGCCGCAGACGGTTTCGGGCGGTTTGTGTCTAAGAAGGATAGCGCAGGCTCTTGACAGGTGGCCGGACCGTTTTTTGCTGGCCGGATTATACAGGGCGATACAAAAGTCCGCGGCGGCGGCGCAGGCGAGCCGCTTTTCGATGAGTTCCCACGGTGTAAGCAGATCGGATAAACTGATGACGGCAAAGTCGTGCGTCAGCGGGGCGCCCAGCACGGCGGCCCCGGCCAGGGCAGCCGTCACGCCGGGGACGATCTCGATATCGAGGGGCGGGAATTGCTCCGACAGCTCATAGATAAGCCCCGCCATCCCGTAGACGCCCGCATCACCGCTGCAGACGACCGCCACTGTTTCTCCCTGTGCCGCAAGACGAAGCGCCGTGCGGCACCGCTCCGTTTCATGGGTCATGGGAGTGTCCAGGGTACGCTTTGTATGACACAAAGGAGCGACAAGCTCTACATATTTGGAGTATCCCACGATAACGTCCGACTGCCCGATGGCGTCGCGGCAGGCGGCTGTCATGTTCTTTGCGTCGCCCGGTCCGATCCCGACGACAAACAGTTTCTTCATATTTTCTCTTCCTCGTCAAAGCAAATTGTATAGGGCGCAATGGCCAGAGCCATGGTTACGCCGTTTCCCGCATCTTTACCGGTAAGCAGCCGGCCGCCTTTTCCGCTGCCCAGCACCGCGCTGCGCTCGCAAACATTGTCCGCGCCGGTCACCTGTTTTACGAATGATGAGGCGGCATATATCCCGGGAACAGCCATCAGCTCCTGCGCCGAAAAGGTCTTATAGGGCAGCGCGTGAGCGCGGCAAAACTCTAAAACACCCGGCTCCCGCGCTTTCTGATCAATACTGCAGACGTGCGCGATTGCGAGCGGATGACAGCCCGCTTTTTGGAGTGTGAGTTCAAACGCCCGTTCGATGGTTTCGACAGCAACGTCCTTTTTGCAGCCGACGCCCAGCGTAACAATGGGAGGAATCAGCCTTAGCGCCTCCTCACGCCCGCGGGTGCGGTAAGTAATGAGCGCATCGTAGCCTTTATCGCAGAGGGTGAGGCCTTTCGGCAACCGGCCCGTTACCGGAAAAATACTCTTTATACTAATGACCTCGCCCGCCAAAAGACGGGCCGAAATCCATTTGATGCGCTCAGGATTGGCGATTTTAAGACCGCCCATTACCGCCCACGCGTCGATGGCAAAAACGCCGCGGACGTCGGTTGCGGTAGTGATGACGGGGATCGCGCCGATAAAACGCGCCAGCCTGACCGTCAGGTCGTTGGCGCCGCCGATATGCCCCGACAGCAATGAAACGGCGCAGGCCGCCAACTCATCTATCACGACTACGGCAGGATCGTTCGTCTTTTTTGTCAAAAACGGAGCCAGGGCGCGAACGGCAATGCCGCAGGAGCCGATGAAGATGAGCGCGTCATGCTGAAAATGCTCTCCGGTCCACTTTTCGAGCCCGCCTGGTTTGCAGCGGGTAAGCCTGGCCGTATCGCCGTTTTGCCCGAAATATGTCACGAGGCGCTTCCCCAGGGCATAGCCCTTTTCGCTGAAGGCGATCACGGCCGCGTTCATGCTTTTTTCCCCTGACGAAAGGCGGTGGTAAACGCCGGATCGTACAGCTTGGAGAGTTCGTAACCGTCACCTAAAAAGCCGCCCACCAGAATGAGGGCCAGGTTGGAAACGTCGTTTTGAGCCGCAGTCCCTGCCAGCGTGCCCACCGTACAGCGCAAGACCCTTTCGTCCGGCCAACTGGCCTTGTATACGATGGCGGCGGGGGTATTTGCGCCATAGCCCCCGCAAAGCAGCTCCCGCTGCAAAGCCTCCGTCATTCCCGCACTCAGAAATATCACCATCGTCGCCCCATGCGCCGCGAAAGAGGCAATGCTTTCCCTCTCCGGCACGGCCGTCCTGCCCGTTATGCGCGTGATGATTACGCTCTGGCTCACCTGCGGCAGCGTGTATTCGGCTTTAAGCGCCGCCGCGGCGGCGCAGAAGCTGGATACGCCGGGGCAGACGTCGTACGGGACGCCCCCGGCCTGCAGCAAATCCATCTGTTCGCGGACCGCGCCATAGACCGAAGGGTCGCCGGTGTGCAGACGCACCGCCGTCTTTCCCGCGCGGTGTACGCGAAGCAGTACGGCAATGACCTCGTCTAGAGTCATTTTAGCGCTGTTATGCAATTCGCAGCCATCCTTGGCATAGTTAAGGAGCGCCGGATTAATCAGCGACCCTGTATATATTATGGCGTCGGCTGTTTTGAGAAGCTCCGCGCCGCGCAAAGTGATAAGATCCGGCGCACCGGGGCCGGCCCCTACAAAATGGATCATCCTTTTATCCTCCATATTTCCATAAGTTCGTCCGCATTAGTGCTTTTTGCCAAGACGCCGCGCCTGGGCGGGGCATTGGTAAAACAGAGATAGCCAATGGTTACGCCCTCCGGTACGCGCCGGTTAAGACAGGCGTCGATACGCTTTCCCAACTCAGCCATGGTCTTTTCCAATAATCCGGCCTCCCCAATCAGCGTTAGGGCCGCATCGGCGGTGACGCTGTGCGAAATGCCTTTGAGCAGAGGAAGTTTAGCCCCCGCCTCCAGCGCACAGGCCAACAGCGTTTCCATCCGCCCGTCACCGCAGGAGGAATGGGTATTGGTCACGCCCAGGCCGAGCTTTACCAGCTTGCCGATATGCCCGACGAGCAATATCCGCAGAAAACCCAGTTCAACCGCGCCGTCAATAGCGTCGCCGATAAAGTTGGAGCAGGCTATATGTCCGTCCATAGACAGGCCAAGGCTCTCGCGGGCAAAGGCTTCTCCATAGTTGCCGGGGATGAGCAGCACATCGCGCACACCCGCCGCCTTAAGCTGCCTGAGTGCGAGGCGGATGGTATCCGCCATCGCCTGATTGCTCATGGGCTCGACGATCCCGGTGGTGCCGATCACCGAAATGCCGCCCTCGATGCCCATGCGGGGGTTGAAGGTGCATTTTGCCAGTTCCTCTCCGCCGGGAATGTAAACGACGACGGAAAAGCCGCCTGCATAACCGTATTTTGCCGCTGTTGCACGCAATTCCCTCCTAATCATCTCACGCGGGACGCTGTTGATGGCCGCCGCGCCCACCGGCTGGTCGAGTCCAGGTCTGGTCACGCGGCCTACGCCCCTGCCGCCGTCGATATAGATACCCTGTGCGCTCCTTGCGACCCGGACATAGATAAGGGCGCCGTTGGTCACGTCAGGGTCGTCGCCGGAATCCTTGCGGACCGCACAGCTTGCCTGATCGCCGGCCAGCAGGATATCCGTCACATCCAACGTCAGGGTAAGGCCCTTGGGCGTACTGATGGACACACATTCTACCGGAGCGCCTCCCAGCAGCATAAGAGCGGCTGCTTTGGCCGCCGCCGCGGCACAGGAGCCGGTGGTATAGCCACAGCGCAATAATTTTCCATTTACGTTTCGCCTAAATTCCATACAAAAACCCCCGGCGTCGAAGCGCCGAGGGCTGATTTACGAGAGAAGCGGGTTCCCACTTAAATCATATCCTTCGGTGCCCGCAAAGGAATATGAATTCTGGTAACCCGGCTGTCACGGTAACGGACTTGCGAGGGAATTGCACCCTGCTTTCCCAGTTTGGTTATGACCAGTATGAGCCAAAAACAGACGGTTGTCAACCCGTTAGTTTGTCAATATTATATCAACAACATTATGTCAACAACATTATTGACATAATGTTTCATCTGGTGATATACTAGCCCCGAACTGAATATCGGAAACAGGTCATGGAAATTGGGTGTGAATCCCATGCAAGGCCGTTGCTGTAATTCGCCGCTGCTTTGGCAGATGCCACTGGAAGAAATTCCGGGAAGGCGCCAAAGGTTGCGTTCTCAAAGGACGCGGGCGATAAGCCAGAATACTTGTCTGTTTCCTGTCACCGCATCAATTATGCGGTGCGCACAGCCCTGCGGACTACCGGGGCCATAAGTGTGAACGAGGCATAATTTGCTGTTTTTGAAAGATATGTCACGGATTTGTACTTAACGAACGTCTGCGAGTTGATTGCAGGCGTTTTTTGCATTGTAAACGTTGTTTTTGGCTGTGTTTGGTTTTGTTTTTGCTGACGGGGTTTTTCCATATTTTCATATCCATAATATATGGTTTCCCGCCGGCAATAGTATAAGCACCACACAATTAAAAAGGGGAGGATCAACAATGAAAAAACAGACTAAAAAATTTGTAACACTTATGCTGACACTGTCGCTGTGCCTGTTGATGATGACGGGCTGCGCCACAACTCCGGCTAGTAAGGGCGGCGAAGGAGGGGAGAGTGTTTCTGCCAAGGTTATGCTGGCGGTCAGTTTCGGCACCAGTTACAATGACAACCGTGATTTGTCCATCGGAGGCGTTGAGAAGGCGCTGCAGGCGGCTTACCCTGACTACGAGGTCAGGCGGGCGTTCACGAGCCAGATCATCATTGACAAGCTCAAAGAGCGGGACAGCCTTGAGATCGACAATGTGACCGAAGCCATGGAACGTCTGGTAGCCGACGGTGTAAAAGAAGTCGTTATACAGCCTACTCATGTTATGAGCGGTTATGAGTACGATGATGTCGTCGCCGAAGTCACCCCTTATAAGGACAAATTTGACAGCTTTACGATCGGCAAGCCGCTCTTGATTTCGGACGCCGACTATAACGAGGTGGTTTCCATCATAACGGAAGAAACGAAAGCCTACAACGTCGCCGGCACGGCGGTCGTGTTCATGGGTCACGGCACTGAGCACGAGGCGAACGCCACTTACGCAAAGCTGCAGCAAAGCGTAACCGGCGCCGGCCACGATAACTACTTCATCGGCACGGTCGAGGCTGAGCCGTCTTTGGATGACATTATAGCTCTTGTTAAAAAATCCGGGGCAACCAAGGTTGTGCTGCTGCCGCTCATGATCGTCGCGGGCGACCACGCCAACAACGATATGGCGGGCGACGAAGAAGACTCCTGGAAGAGCGCGTTCGAGTCGAAAGGCTACCAAGTCGAATGCGTCTTAAAGGGCTTGGGCCAGTACACAGGTATTCAGAAGATGTTCGTCAGGCACGTAGGCGAAACGCTCGCTCAATAAAATGAAGAAAACAATAATTATTTTCTTGACAATCGTCTTGACAGCTATATCCGCCTGTATGGCATTTGCAGGCTGCGCCGCGAAAACCCCGCCCGCTCCGGGCGGGGGGCCGGTTCAAATTGCGAATGAGAAAGCCCGGCCCATCTACGGAAACCAGATCAAAGACGGCACGTACGCCATCGAAGTGTCGTCCAGCTCTTCAATGTTTAAGATCATCGACGCTCAATTGACAGTAGACGGCGGGGAAATGTCGGCTGTCTTGACGTTGAGCGGGACCGGCTATGAAAAATTATATCTGGGCACCGGCGAGGAGGCGTCCGCCGCTGCGGATGACAAGTGCGTCTATTATGTAGAAGACGCTGAGGGCAACCATACTTATAAAGTGCCGGTAGCCGCGCTGAACCAGGATACCGACTGCGCCGCGTGGAGCATCCGAAAGAAAATGTGGTACGACAGGGTTTTGGTGTTTCAGTCCGCGCTGATTCCTGAGGACGCAATCACGGCGAAAAAACGGGATTAGGAGAAAAATGAGAAAAAACGGTATGCGCTCCTGACGGTAATATAATATTTGCTCGGCCATCACCGACTTCATCATCACTTTTGCCGACGACGCCAGCATCGTCAATCTGCATAGCTGGTCCAACGGCAGCTACAATCCCCTGTTCGGCAGCTTTGAGATGGAACGGCCCGGGGGGCGAGCCCAAGGTCTTTGTGATCGCCGGAGGCGGCACAGGAATAGCTATGGCGAAATGAATATAAAAAATAAAGAACTGTATGAAAAGGCCGTATCCGCAGGGCTGAAAATCGCGGACAGCGCCGACGCATTATAACGGAACCGGACGGGGGAGTGACGATGAAACGAGGAAAACTGTATGGGGTAAGCGTGGAGCCGGGCGATCCGTCGCTGCTGACGCTCAAGGCGGCGGACCGTATCCGGCAATGCGGTGTGCTGGCGGCGCCGCGCACTGCCGACGGAAGCTCGCTGGCGCTAAAGATAGCGGCGGGGGCTGTGGATACAGCGGGGAAACAAATTGAATATCTGGACTTTCTCATGACACGGGACCCGGATAAACTGGCTAAAAGCCACGGCGAAGCGGCGGAACGCATCGCAGCGCATCTGGATGCGGGGCGGGATGTCGCTATGCTGAATCTCGGCGACGCCTCGTTATATAGCTCGTATTCCTATCTTTGCCGTATCCTCCTTGAGCGCGGCTACGACGCGGAAACCATCCCCGGCGTAACGAGCTTCTGTGCGTGCGCGGCGCTCTTAAACCGCAGCCTCACCGATATGGATGCGCCGCTCGTAATCCTGCCCGCGTCCATGCCTGACCTGTCCGCCGCTTTTGCGCTGCCCGGCGGCAAGGTGTTGATGAAATCCGGCCCTGCGTTGCCGGAGGTAAAACGCCTCCTGCGCGAGCAGGGGCTGGCGGAGCGTTCGGTGCTCGTGACTGACTGCGGCCTTCCGACCCAGCGCGTCTTTATAAATATCGACGAGGCCATTAACGAGAGCTATTTTTCCACTATCCTTATTGCCCCTTAGATTGACATATAATGCCATTATCTATTATAATAATAGTATATACGTCAAAATTTTACATACGATCCATTATTTTATATATTATTATATATTGAATAAAGGGGGGTAATGAGGTGAGAATCATCATAGCGGATGACAACAACGAGGCCGCTTTGCATTTGAAAAAAATTATCGAAGAAGTATGCGGCGTATCTGTTATCGGTATAGCTAAGACCGGCCGGGAAGCCGTTAAAATGGCGGAGCTCTATGAGCCTGAAGTAATTTTCATGGATGTTGCGATGCCTGACATGAACGGGATCGACGCGGCCAGAGAGTTATCGGAAATTCAGCCTGATCTTTATTATGTTTTTGTTACAGCTTATCCTGATTTTGCCCTCAAGGCTTTTGAACTGTATTCTTTTGATTATATTTTAAAACCGTTCGATGAGAAAAGAATAAAAAAAACGGTCCGCCGTCTTAAAGAAAAGACCGCTAAACAACCGCTCGATAATTTAGCCGTTCGGGTCGGCAATAGAAGAGTTATTCTTAACTTACATGAAATCCTTTACATAGAAAAACAACTCTCTAAAATACTTATTAAGACTACCTTGGGGGAAGAATATTTAACTTTTGGCGATTTAAAAATGTTAGAAATTAAACTCGGCCCGCAAAATTTTTTCCGCTGCCATAAAGGATACCTGGTGAACCTTAAGCAAATCAGAGAAATCATCGCCTCCGGGCGTACCTATGAACTGTTGCTTCGTTCCGGAAACAAAATATTGCTGAGCAGGGAACGTGAAAAAATTCTTCGTCAGAAACTTTATTTAATAGAATAACCCGTTCGTCCCTATAAATAACCAGTTTAGCAAGCAAATCGGCCATGATGCGCAGAATATATAGCAATACCGGTATTAAAACTGATAAAATAGTAATGATAAATTTAGAAAACTTCAAAAATTCATAACTATAATACATAAGTAGTAAGGAGATAGGCCGTATGAAAGAGAATGTCTTGCTTGTATATGCTCCGATGGACGAGTATTACTTTATCGAGGGGGTCAACGACAGCCCCCCTTTAGGTCTGGTCGTCCTGCAAAACTATGTGACCCAAAAGCTGGGGCTTCAGACAAAAGTAGATGTTATTGACGGTGAATACTATTGTTTGACGGAAATATTGGAACTAATAGAAAACGGCCATTATGACCTGGTCGGTGTGCAGTCGATGATGGCGTCATACAACAATACGCTGGCAATTTTAAAAAAAGCCAAGGAACTGGATATCACGACGGTGATGGGCGGGCATCATGCCACCCAGTTGGCGGAACGGATCATCACTAATAGAAGTTCATTGGTTGATTTTATCATCGCAGGAGATGGGGAGGAAGCCTTTGCGGCATTGATAAAAGGAGAACGGTTAGAAAATATCCCCAATCTGGTTTATCTTCACCCTAAGACAAAAGAAATCGTGCGCAATAAAAATAAAAACGTGCCAATTGATGATGGGATGATTGATTTTTTTGCTGATAAATTACTAGCCCAATACAAAAGAAAGACCAGAAAAAACCAGCTTGAAAGGGGAGAAGAGCTATCCAGCTTCAGATCCTATAGTCATAAAGGCTGCAGCAACAGATTAAACTCGCAGTACTGCTTTTTTTGCGGAAGGGCGGACAGGGGGGTGCGCTTCAAAACCCCGGAGGTGTATATAAAAGAACTTCAACACTTGGCAAGCATCCCTACCACAAAATATGTTTTTGAAATCGGAGACGATTTTTTACAGAGTCAGGAATGGCTTGCCCGCGTGTGTGAACTTAAAGCGAAAAACATGCCTGCTAACGCGATACATTTAAAGATATTTGCCCGTGCCAACCGGATAACCTCCGAAGTTATTGATTATCTAAAGAGGCTGGATATTGATGAAGTGGCGATTGGTTTTGAATCCGGAAGCGAAAAGATTTTACGCCGTATCAACAAAAATGCTCTTCCCGCCGACAATTTAAGAGCGGCCGAACTGCTGTATGCAAATGGGATAGATACGATAGCAAGCTTTGTTCTGGGCTTGCCCGGTGAAGACAAAAAATCTTTAACAGAAACTTATGAACAAGCGCAGCGCGTGGCCGAATTGTCGTATAAACATCTGGGAAAGGCGCCCCAGGAAGTGATAGCCAACCTGATCGAAGTAAATCCGGGTTCGCCGGCTTACCGAAAGCTGGAAAAGGCTATGCCGGATAAATACCTGCGGGCGGATCATCTTGATGTACGGGAAGTACAGGATGATTATTTCAGCGTATTATTCAACCTTATATCCAAAGATGAACTGGAATCATTCAGAAGAGAACTTTCCAAATGGGGAAAACAGATCAACAAGTTGGGACAATATACATATCCTGCCGGATGGAGGAGAGAGGATCTGATTTGAATGAATAAGATGGATCTAAAGCAGTTTACGGAAGTTGATTTTGACTATTCTTATATCGAAAAAGTCTTGACCGGACAAGGTATAAAAACAATAAAAATCTTTAGTTTAGGTCCTGAGGGAACAAATATCATAAAAGCGACCAGACAGTGGGTCGAGAAAACCGGTATTAGTCATAAATCAGAGTATATTTACTGTGACACCCCCGAGGAAGAGGTTGAAAAGGCAAGAGAGGTCAAAGAAAGCGGAGTATTTCCGATCATTGCCTTATGTGCGGTTTATTACAAGCTGAACGATCTGTATTTTAATTATGAGGATTGCTATTTTTTCATGCATCATTATTACATGCCGCTGGATAAACTTCAATTGGCGGCCAGGGAAGAAGTTGAAACGATTCCGGAGGATTGGACGATTGCCGTCCATCCATCGCCGAAACCGTTGATTACCGGCTTGAAAAATAAGACTGTTAAAGCTAATTCCAACTCCTCCGCGGCCCAACTGTGCGCCGCAGGGATCGCCAACGCCTGTATCACAACGGAAGAAGCCAAGACAGCTTATTCATTGAAAACCTTGCACAGTTTTGGAGCGCCGAACATGCTTTTTACCTTTGGAACAACAAAACATGGTATTAATTTATTGAAACAGCTTTCTCCGGAAAGGGAGGGATAAATATGACAACTTTTTCAGGTCTTGGCGACATAAGTAAAAGGATCAATCTGTCCTGGTTTTATCCCGGAATAAGCAAATTCCAGGATGACCTTAAAGGCAATCAAGAAAAGTATTTCAATTTCCTGAACACCCCTCATGAAGGGAGTAAACCGGTCCTTTTATATATCCACATACCTTTTTGTGAGTCTTTCTGCGCTTATTGCGCCTGTTTTAAAGAACCGCTGGGGAAATATACCCATGACGACCGAAGCAGGTTTGTCGACGCACTTTTGCGGGAAATGGAAATGTACGCTCACTCGGAATATTTTTCCGGTTTAAAAATCAATCATATCCAGTTTGGCGGCGGGACTCCCTCCTGCCTTGATAACGATCTGATGGAAAAGATATTTGCGGGGATCGAAAAGAACTTTGATTTGGCTCCAAACAGGGGAGTTTCATTTGAAGGAAATGTGATGACCTTAAAATCTGTAAACAAACTGCAGCATTTAAAGGATCTGGGAGTCAAAAGATTAAGCTTTGGAATTCAAACCTTCGACGAGCAAATAAGAAAAGAATTAAAGATCAAGGCTGCTTCAGCCGATATTTACGAAACTGTTGACGCTATCCACAGCGTAGGTTTTCCGTCGTTTGCTATTGATCTTATTTATAATCTGCCGAATCAGGATCTCAAACTCCTGGAAAACGACCTTTTGAAAACATGCCGGGAGATTGCGCCTGCATTTATCCAAACGTACAGGTTCAACCAATTTTACAATACCTGGCTGCAAAAGAAAATAGCCGGGGGCTATTATGCAAACCCGCCTTCGGCGGAAAAAGAACTTTTGATGTTTGAGTTTATTATGGATTTTCTTGCTAAACAGGGCTACAATAACCAGGTATTAATCAACATGTTCAGCAACGAGCCCTCGCCGGATCTTACGGGACTGGAACTTTCCCTCGGCAATAACAACCCTCAGGGAAGTTACGCCTTGGGGCTCGGACCGGGATCAATGAGCTTTCTCGGGAAAAGAAGTTACAGAACCTACTGTTCAATCAAAGATTATGTGGAGGCAGTAGAAGCGCATCAGTTTCCCGTAGAAGCCGGCAATGTATGTACAGAGGAAGTGGCGGAAAGCAGGCTGATGGTTTTCTTCCCGAATTTTACAAGAACCGCGCTGACCAACATTCCGCCAAAATATCAGGATGCCATTGGGCAGTTGGTTCGTGAAGGTTATGCGGCTTTTGAAGAAAACGAAGTAGTTCTCACAAAAAAAGGCAAGCTGTGGGCGGGCGATATTTCTTTCTTGTTCTACACTCCCGATGAAAAGAAGAAACTGCAGACTTCGTTTTATTATTCTCTGAAAAATAAAAAGAACCCCTTTAATCAGGACGACATGAATGTATCCCAATAATCCCAATAATAAGGAGGTTAAGTAATAAATGAATACTACAACGGTTGGAACAAGAGAAGAAATTTTTGAGGATTTAAAAAAAATAATCAACGATACTTTTAAAATAAACACGGAAAACTTAGATATCGCAACTAAGCTTTTTAATGGCGGATTGTCTTTAAATTCTATCCAGCTTATCGAATTGACTGTTGCCATAGAAAATTTTTATGATAAACAGTTGGCCACGGAGTTGCTTACCGAAGAAAATTTCCAGGATATTATCACGCTGGCTGAGGTCATCAAAAACAACTTTTAAACGGATAAAAAAACCGGATTTAAAAATATAAAAGGGGGATGCGGCATGAATATAAAGGAAACTCCCGCGTTGACGCTTGAGGACATTGTTGGCATCAGCGATGTCGATACTCTTCCGCCGGGTGGTTTTGCGATAACCAGAAGGATTGCGGAATTATCCGGAATGGATAAAGAAAAGAAGGTCTTAGTGGGTGTTAGCCACAAAGGACATCAGGCAATTTTTTACGCGCAAAATTATGGCGCCCGCGTAATTGGCGTGGATAGCAACCCCTATATGGTTGAAAAGGCAGCCGAAAAGGCGCAAAAGATTGATCTGTCAGAGATGGTTCAGTTTTTGCATGGGGATGCTCAGAACCTTCCGTTTCCCAATGATTCTTTTGACATTGTAACAAATGAATGGCCGGTGCGGATTCCAGCCGATCCTCAAAAAGTCCTGGATGAAATGCTCAGGGTTTTAAAGAAAGGCCAAACGGCTGTTTTCAGGGAACCAATATGGCTGAAGAAACTGCCGCCTGAGGAAAAAGAAAATATCATCGAACATTATGGGACAGCTCCTTTTGAACATGAGGAATGGCTGGAAATGTTAAAAAAAGCTGGCGCCGCAAGGATAGAAATTGAGTTCAAGGAATGGTCAAGACCTGAACTCTTCTGGAAAGTCCGACCCGATAGAGATGTGGAGCATTATTCCCAAATATTTACCGCGACTGAAAAAATGTTTACGGCCAAAAGGATCATGGTAAGTTTCGGAAAAGAGGGGATGATGAGAGCCGGAGAAAACGAAAAAGTTTTCTATGAAGCCGTTCTTGACGGTAAAATCGGTTACTGCATCATCAAGGGAATCAAGATATAACATAATTATAGGGGATGAAAAAGTGAATGAGGTAGTTTTGACGGTTTCTTTTAATTCCAGGGAAGGAATGTCTGTATACCGGGACCTGGAAAAATTAAATCATACGACATTTTCGCAATATGTTCCTGATTCTGCGGCAATTGCGGTAACAAAAGAGATGTTTATCAAAGAAGGGTTCAAAATAGAAGCGGAATCTGAGGTTGGTCTGTCAGTAAGCGGCAGTACGCCGCTTATTAACAGTTTTTTTAACGCCGACGTAAGGCGGGAGAGATTAAAGTTTATCAGAAATACGGAATATTATGGCTACGAAACAACCGATGAACTCACTTCGCCCCTCTGCCAAAAAGAGATCGAAAAAATCACCTTGCCCAAGCAACTTTTTGTTTTAGAACCAAAAAAGGAACAGGAAAGACCTTCTCTCGGCTACTATCACTTCCAAGTGCCTGCGGGTGTGAAAAAAGCGGGAAAAGTAGAGGCTTTACACCAAAAGGGCATACAAGGCCGGGGCATTAAAGCGGTAATGATAGATACGGGCCTTTACCGGCACCGTTATTTTAAGGAACAGGGCTATAAGTTCGAAGTGATTCCGGCCGTGAGCTCTTTTGACACGTCCAGGGATGAGCGGGGACATGGTACAGGCATGGCCTCCGTTTTATTGGCAGCCGCGCCTGCGGTTGATTTTAAACTGGTCAAAGCGGCTGACCGCTATTTCAGTTATCCTGTGGCGGCATTTCAAAAAGCGGTGGGCGTTCATCCCGATATCATCAACTGCAGTTGGGGAGTGATCGGTTATGAGCCGCAGCTTTACCTGGAGATCGCCAATGCGGTCTATAAGGAAATCATTGTCGTGTTTTCGGCCGGCAACGGCTCCAGTGACAGAAGGAATTCCCTTTTCCAATCCGTCGCCTATCCGGATGTCATTTCCGTAGGTGGCTGCCTGCCCTGCGAAGACGGTTCTGTCGAGATATCAGATATCTCCAGTAATTATTTATCCGATATTTTTCCCGGCCGGTATGCTCCGGATCTTTGCGGCATTTGCGGCAAATTGCCCTATGCGCAAGTGATCCTAATGCCCATAGAGCCGGGAAGCCTTTTTGATGTTGAGAACGGGAAAAGGGACGGAACCGGCCAAGACGACGGATGGTTCGTATCGAGCGGCACCTCGGCTGCGGCGGCCTATGTGACAGGGCTGACGGCTCTCCTCTTGCAGTCTGGCCCGGTTATAAAAAGAGCAACGATCAAGAATGTTTTAAAGGAATGTTGCGCCGGTATAGAAAAAGGGAAAAGCTTTATGGGCTATCCGGCTTCCGCAGGAGTCTGGAACGAAGCCGCAGGGTTCGGGTTTCTCAACGGAGAAGGTATCCGAAACTACCTGGAGAAAGTTGAATTACCTGGAAAAAGTTAAATTACCCGGAGAAAATTGAATTACCCGGAAAGGTTGAAATTCTTTAGCATTGGCAGGTGTATATCAGATGAAATACCTTGATGAGGTTCTGGAAGGAAAGCAAAACCGGGACAAAACAGCCCTGATCCAGGAGGAAAGGAAGCTTTCCTACCAGGAGTTAGATGACTACAGCGGGCGGCTGGCTAAGCTGCTGGCTGCTTACGGGCTTCAGCCCGGCAAGAGGGCGGCGGTCTGGCTGGAAAAATCCTTAGAAGCCGTCGTCAGCCTCCTGGGGGTCCTGCGGACCGGCGCCGCCTATGTACCAATAGACTACTCGCTTCCTCTGGAAAGGTTCAAATTTATTTTGCAGGATTGCGATCCTCAAGTAGTGATTACAGATTTAAAAGGCCGGGCGGCTTTACATACTCTTTACGGTAATTCGCCGCTCCAAACCCTTGTCCTGGAAGACTTCGCTAAAGACTTGCCAGACTTGCCGCCGACCGCCCACGAGGATAAGCAGGGCCGGCGGCGGGAAAACAGCTTTTTAAGAAGCGAGAGGGACATCGCCTATATCATTTATACTTCCGGCTCCACCGGCAAGCCCAAAGGCGTAATGATCCGGCATGACAGCGTGACCGCCTTTATAGATTCGGTACTGGATCTGGTCGATTATAATGAAAAGACGCGTTATCTTAATGTCAGTCCCTTACACTTTGACGCTTCGGTAGTCGATTTGTATTGTACCTTAAAGGCAGGCGGTTCGGTGGTGCTGATGAAACCGTTTGTTTGGCCCAATGAACTGCTTTGTGCCCTTGATAAATATGATATCACCGATACTCTGATGGTTTCATCGGTTTTAAAATTACTGGTCAGCCGTTTTGCCAATACAAGCCACTACAAGCTTCCCCATCTTAAAACGATCTGGTACGGGGCGGAATCTTGTCCTGTGACAGTAATCCGTAAACTTAAAGAGAGGTTTCCGCAAGTAAAATTTATTCATGGATACGGGCCGACCGAGGCTACCCATTCTACCACTTTATATATATTTGACGATATTCCTGAAGAAACGGCCGCTTTTATGCCCATCGGCCAACCTCTTCCTTCCATCAACTGCTATGCTCTGAATGAGGAAAATAAGGTGATTGGACCAGGCGAAATAGGCGAACTTTATATTGGCGGTATACAGGTAATGGAAGGTTACTGCAATGACCTTGAAAAAACAAACGCCGTGTTAGTCCCCGATATCTTTAATGAAGGGAAAAAGGTCTATAGATCCGGAGATTATGTCACTATTGACACTAAAGGCAATTATATCTATGTGGGCCGCAAGGACGACATGATAAAAAGCGGGGGTAATCTGGTTTATTTATCAGAAATTCAAAAAGTCTTATTATCACATCATGATATCAAAGACGCCATAGTTTTGCCGCTGGAAGATGAGATCTTTAATACAAGGATCAAGGCTTGCATTGTTATTAAACCAGGTAGAAAATTAAGTGAGGAAGAACTGGCAAATTATGTAGAGCAGCACCTGCCAAAATATATGGTCCCCAACAGCTTTTGCTTCATTGATGAAGCGGATATCCCCCGAAAACCGTCGGGAAAAGTGGACAGGGACGCTTTGCGCGAATGGAAGTTTGGTTAAACAGGACAGGAAAGAGGAGAGGGTAAATTATGAACTTGGGAATATTTCCAATAAATGAAAACGATAAAAAGCCACAACCCTTAAACGAGTCACAGCTCGGCTTTGGTCAGTATTTCACAAACCATTTATTTTCTATGAGATACGATCCCGTCAAAGGCTGGCATGAGGCGAAAATCGAGCCTTATCACGCCTTTAAAATGGACCCTGCAACGCTGGCTTTTCATTATGGCCAGGAAATATTTGAAGGAATGAAAGCTTTCTCTGTAGAAAATGGAGGGATCAACCTTTTCCGGCCCCAAGACCATTTTGCGCGGCTTAATCAATCGGCCAGAAGGCTGTGTATGCCTGAAATTGACGAAGGATTTGTCCTGGATGCGCTTAAAAAGCTGGTGCTCCAAGACCGGGAATGGATACCCAAAAGTATAGGCGCTTCCCTTTACATCCGGCCGGTGATGATAGCTACTGAAGCATCTCTGGGAGTCAAGGCTTCCTCCAAATATCTTTTCTATATTATCATCGGGCCGGTCGGCGCCTATTACCCGGAAGGTTTTAACCCTGTCAAGATTTGTGTTTGCAACACATATGTCAGGTCGGCAAGAGGCGGTACCGGTGAAATCAAAACCGGCGGTAATTATGCGGCCAGCCTCCTGGCGGCGCAAGAGGCCAAAAGCAAGGGTTATACGCAAGTGCTGTGGCTGGATGCGGTAGAACGTAAGTATGTCGAAGAAGTAGGCACGATGAATATATTCTTTGCTTTCGATCATAAAGTAGTCACGCCCGCCCTGACGGGTTCTATCTTGCCTGGAATTACACGCGATTCGGTAATTAAGATTTTGCGTGATTTTGGGTCCACCGTCGAGGAAAGGCCTATCGAAATCGGAGAAATAATTGATGGCCTCAAAGACGGCTCCTTGCGAGAAGTCTTTGGGACCGGAACCGCCGCGGTCATTTCCCCGGTGGGCGAGCTCAATTACCAAGGTAAAGATTATTCGATCAATAATAACCGGACAGGGGCACTGGCCTCCAGGCTCTTTGCCGAAATAACCGGCATCCAGTATGGCAAAAAAAATGACCCGTATAACTGGGTGGAAAAGGTCGGTTAGAGCTATCCGCAAGGCGGTTTTTAGTTAAAAGACGGGAGGGGGAGGTGAGAGGATGACGGAGCTCCATCTGTCGAAAAGAGTCGAAGGTATGTATAATCCTGCTACGCGGGATATCATGAAACTGCTGGAAAAACCGGAAATTATTTCTTTTGCGGGAGGCTTCCCGTCCGCGGACGGTTTTCCTGTCACTGAAATAAAACTGCTGGCCGGCGATATTTTGTCCCACATAGAAGCCGAAACGCTGCAATATAGTCCAACTAAGGGGTACAGAGCCTTAATTAAGTTCCTTGCCGGCTGGCTGCAAAAAGGTAAAAATATCCACACCGCCGAAGATGAAATCCAAATCACTTCCGGATCCCAGCAAGGGCTGGATCTGGCCTGCAAGTTGTTCCTGGATGAAGGCGACCAGCTCGCGGTGGAAAACCCCACCTATCTTTCAGCCTTTCAAATTTTTAATTCTTATCAAGTGAGTTACCTGCCCATACCCTGCGATGAGAGGGGTATGCAGGTAGATCTCCTGGAAACGGCATTAGCAACACATAAACCAAAAATCGTTTACACTGTCGCTACGTTTCAAAACCCTACCGGCATTTCTTTGAACGCTGAGCGCAGGGAAAAATTGCTTTATCTCGCTGATAAGCATGATTTCTTGATAATCGAGGATAATCCTTACGGAGAACTTCGCTATGACGGAGAAGAACTACCCACGTTAAAGTCGCTTGATAAATCAGGCCGGGTCATTTACCTGGGCAGTTTTTCTAAAACAATAGCCCCGGGCTTGCGGGTAGGTTATCTGGTAGCCAGGCCGGAAATCGCGGATAAAATAACGATAGCCAAACAGGCTGTTGATGTTCACACCAGCAATTTATCCCAACAGATTATCTACGAATTCTGCCGGCACGGCTATCTTGAGCCTCACTTGAATAAAATCTGCCGGGAATACCGGAAAAAACGGGATACTATGCTAAACGCATTATCCGCATATTTTCCCGCGGAGGTAAAATGGACCCATCCTGAAGGAGGACTCTTTATCTGGGCTCAACTTCCTGCAAACATCGACAGCACTGAACTATTACAAAAGGCCGTATCACGTGGAGTTGCTTTCGTACCCGGAAATTCCTTTTTCGTCGGTAACAGCGGTTACAATGCAATGCGGTTGAATTTTTCCAATACATCCCCGGAACTGATAGATAAAGGAATAAATGTTATTGGTCAATTGATTAAGGAAATGATTAATGAAACTATTTTATCAGCATAATAAATCAGTATAATAAAAATGGTCGAAAAATGATCGGCATAAATAAAAATGTCCCCCTAAAAAGAGAGGGGGGCATTTTGCGCAGAATGCGCAGAGTAAGATTTAAAGATTTCAAGCTGAGCAAAATTTTACATCACTTCCGATAATGAGTATTATGTAAACTAAATATCAAAATTACCTCTTGCGAGGATACCCCAGGATTGATTAGAATTTATGTGGTTATTGGTTATCATGTATAAGGTTGACGTAACAGCGAAAATATTTCGTGAGGAATATTTTCCAAGGCCACTTGTTTCTCAACAGCTCCAATTTGATAGGCTACTTTAGGCATCCCGTAGACCGTGGATGACTTCTCATCCTGCCCTATTGTCCGCGCTCCTTTACGTTTCATAGTCAAAAGGCCTTTAGCCCCATCATAACCCATTCCTGTCAGGATAACGCCAATAGCGTTGCGGTTGGCTTCTTTAGCCACCGATTCAAAAAGGACATCGACTGAGGGACAATGTCCGTTCACCTTACCGGCTTGAAAGCATTCGACCCTATATCTTTCCCCGACCTTTTTAACCCGCATGTGTCGATCCCCAGGGGCGATTAAAACTTTACCGGCTTCTGTATAATCGCCTGTCCGGGCTTCTTTTACCGTAAGCTGCGTATTGTTGTTAAGCCTTTCGGCAAACATTCTGGAAAAAACAGGCGGAATATGTTGAACGATCACAATACCCGGGGTGGTGGGAGGAAAAATTTTAATTATATTATAAATTGCCTCCGTTCCGCCGGTCGAGGCGCCTATAGCGATAAGACGACCGGCATAAGTAAAGCTTTCCCGGCTGGGAATGGCCGCAGATCCTTTTAACAGGCCAACCTTAGCAGTTGAGGCGATTTTTACTTTACCGATCAATTCCAGGATAAAATTTTCCACGCTTTGCACAGACCGTACATCGGGCTTGGAAACAAAGTCCACGGCCCCGGCGCTCATGGCGTCAAACACTGCGCCGCTGACAGTACTTACCACAATCACCGGAAGAGGGTATTGAGGCAGCAGCTTTCTGATAAACTCGATACCCTTCATTTTGGGCATTTCGATGTCACAGGTCATCACGTCAGGCCGGTAATAAAGTATTTTATCCCGCGCATCGAACGGATCAGTAGCCACAGCTACAACCTCTATTAACGGGTCGGTGGAAATACCTCTGGACAGTACCTCTCTGAAGACAAGGGAATCATCAACGACCAATACCCGGATCTTTTTACCGCTCATCCTCCTTACTCCTTTCTGTAGACAGCCGGTATGATATACTTATATTTGGTTTCTTCACGGTTAAGAGATTCGGAATGACCGATAAACAGATAGCCGCCGGGCTCAGTCAGGTCATAAAATTTCCTGACCAACTCCATTTTCGTTTCGTTATTAAAGTAAATCATAACATTTCTACAAAAAATAACATGGAACCTTTTTTTGAAGGGAAAGGTTTTATCCATCAGATTGAGCTTCCGATAAATAACTTCATTTTTTATTTTATCAGTAAGTACCGCTTTTTCAGCGTCAATTTTTTTAAAATAGTTTAATCGCCAATGATGCGGGAGAGCGGCGATACTTTCGTTGATATAGGACCCTTTTTTCGCGATATCTAAAACCTTGCTGGAAATATCGGTAGCCAGGACCTTCGTATCCCATGATTTCTTTTCTTGACCCAAGTATTCGTCCATAATCATAACCAGGGTGCTGGGTTCTTCTCCTGTAGAACAGCCGGCGCTCCATATCCTTAGGTCTTTATCCCGGCATTTATTTACAAGGTAAGGTAATACCCTATCCCGAAAATATGTAAAATGATTAGCCTCCCGCATAAAATAGGTATGGTTTGTAGTAATTTTATCTATCAGGGTAATGGCTGCTTCGCCGGTTTTATCGGATATGATGTAATTGAAGTACTCCGAAAATCCATTAAATTTTTTTTGCGCTAAAACGTTTTGCAGCCGGCCGGTTACCAGGGCCCGTTTTTCATCTTTTAAATGAATACCATAGTGTTCTTCAATGAATCCTGAAAGCCGACGAAACTCCTTATCGGTTATAGTATGCAAAATATCCACCCGCTTATAATTGTGAGAGAGCTATTGCAACTCTCTCCCAGACTCTTGTTTTGTTTAATACTTGCCGGTTTTGTTTAGTACTTACCGAATTCTTTATCACTCAGGGCAATTTTCGCCTTCGCCGGGGCCGCCTCTTGAGAAGCCGGATTTGCCGGACAGTCGGCCGCTTTTTTCTTTTCGGCCATATCCTCCAGCATTCTCAGCACCTCGGGTCTGATCACGTCCGTTTCATGATACACAGCCTGGTTGGCTTTTTTAAGTTTAATATGCGAGGTACGTTGTTGTAAGAGATCTGCCTGGGAAGAAAGTTCTTCGCTTGCTGCGGCGCCTTCTTCAGAAGTTGCCGAATTTGTTTGTACGACCTGGGATACTTGCATGATCCCCTGGTTGATCTGCTGAATGCCTATGGCCTGTTCATTGGAAGCCACGGCGATTTCTTTTAGCAGAGTAGTCACGTTGGCTACATCATTAACGATCTTATCCAGTTCCGCAGCGGTTTCATTGGCTAATTTGGTTCCGCCTTCTACTTTTTTGATCGAACCCTCGATCATTTCCGTAGTTTCATTAGCGGCATTAGCTGATCTGGCTGCCAGGTTCCTGACCTCCTCCGCGACTACCGCGAAGCCTTTGCCGTGCTGCCCTGCTCTGGCCGCCTCCACAGCGGCATTAAGAGCAAGGATATTGGTTTGAAAAGCGATATCATCAATCACTTTAATGATTTTGTAAATATTCCTGGAGGATACATTAATTCCATCCATGGCGTTGAGCATTTCTTTCATTTGGTTATTGCCCTGAACAGCATTTCTTTTGGTTATTTCCGCCAACTGATCAGCCTGCGTGGCATTCTCGGCATTTTTCTTGGTTTGGGCCGCAATTTCTTCCATCGAAGCAGTCAATTCCTCAATTGAGCTGGCCTGCTCGGTAGCCCCTTGGGAAAGGGCTATACTTGAATCGGACACTTGTTTTGCCCCTGATGCTACCTGTTCGGCGGCGGAGTTGATGTTTCCTACGAGATCGTTTAATTTAAGGACTAGTTCTGATAATTTATTGCCCAACAAGTCATTTTCCGACTTGACCTCTACTTCTACCGTTAAGTCGCCGTCAGCCACCCTTTCGACAGCTCTGGCTTGTCCCTTGATATTTTTTATCAAATTGCTGAATGATTTCATTAGTTTACCAATTTCATCCGTAGTCGTTGCCTCAACAATTACATTTATGTCACCCAGAGCAAGTTTATCGGCAGCTTCAACCAATTTATGGACCGGCTTACTGATAATCCGGGCCAGGAAAATACCAATAACAATGGCCAGGAAAATACCCGCTGCAATAACAATAATCATTATTTTTATTGCCGTATCAGCTGTAGCCGAATTGGCGTCGACTTTCATTTGGGCCCCTTTTATCCCTAACTCAGTGAGGTTTTCAATAGCGCTTTCGATCGTATTAGCCATCGTTATCCCTTCACCTTGCGTAAGTATGTACGCCTGGTCGTGTTGGCCGGCCTGTATAAGGCCGATTAATTTATCAATATATGGTTCATAAGTATTAATGCCTGCGTTCAGTTTATCATACTCCTGGCGTCCTGCTTCAGACGCTAAAGCACCGGCAAAAGACTGTAAATTTTCTTTCATGATTTCAATGTTTTCTAAGACTGTATTGATAGTGCCCTGTTGTTTGGTCAGGTCGGTATCAATCAATAAATCTCTAATGCCTACGCGGGTTTTCTGGTAAGCGCTCCCTACGTTGGCGATATAAGTGAGGGGTACGGTGTTCAGCTCATACAATTCGGCGTCCGCTTCCTCAATATTATTGATATTCACTATCCCTACCGCTCCAACCACCCCGGCAATTATAGCCACTAGAATGAAGCAGATAATCAGTTTTGCAGCAATTTTAAGATTATAAAACCATTTCATCGTCAATTACCCCTTTCATTTATTGATCTCGCTTAAATTTTCAACTTCTTCATCTTTGAGGAGCTTATCGCAGTCCAGGAGCAGTTTAACATCGTTGCCAACCTTGCCGATGGCCTTAATGTACTTGTTCCCGCCTTTACTAACCTCGGGCGGGGTGACGATATCCTGGTCGGGTATGGGCAGCACCTCAGATACGCTGTCTACAATCATACCAATAGAAACATCCTTGATATTAATGACAATAACGCAGGTTCTGTCGTTGTATTCCTTAGGCGGTTTTTTAAATCTCAACCTGACATCCATTACAGGAACGATCATCCCCCGCAGGTTAATGATCCCCTTGATATAGTCAGGAAGCTCCGGGACTTCGGTAATGACCTGGATACCGATGATCTCTGTGACTTGCTTGATTTCGATCCCATAGAACTCATTTCCCAGTGAGAATGTTAGGTACTTTCCTTTTTGAGTGTCTTCCTCTTGTTCTTGTTCCAGCAATTCTTGGATTTGAGCGTTTGCCATGCTTACATCTCCTTTCATTAGTATTTATAAAACTTATGCGGCAACTATTATTTCAAAAAGCCCGGCAATATCAAGGATCAAACTAATGCTGCCATCGCCTAGCAGGGTACAACCCGTCAAACCCTTTATCCGCCTGACATTTTTTATATAATTAGGCAACGCTTTTACCACCACTTGTTGTTCGCCGATAAGCCTATCGGCAAAGATACAGAGTTTTTTGTCATCATTTTCGACCATTACCAGGATTCCTTCGGTAAAACCGGATATTTTGGTTTCAACTGCAAAGATTTCGTGCAAACGTAAAATCGGGTAACATTGTCCCCGTACCATGATCATTTCATTGCCATCCGGATCTGTGATTATATCAGCCTTTTGCGGACGGAACGATTCCCTGATAGAAGTTATCGGGATTGTATAACGTGAGTTGCCCACCTCAATATTCATCCCTTCGATAATGGCTAAGGTGAGAGGGATCCTCAGGATAACTTCTGTTCCTTCATTCACAGTACTGTCAACCTGTACCGTACCGCCGACGGTTTCAATGTTTTTGGTTACTACATCCATTCCTACGCCCCGCCCCGAATATTCGGAAATACTTTCTTTGGTAGAGAAGCCCGGCAAAAAGATGAGATTATATATTTCCCTGTCGCTCATCTCATTTTCCGGCTTGTGAAATAATCCGTTCTCTTTTGAATGCCGGAGTATTTTTTCTTTGTCCAGCCCTTTTCCGTTATCCCTAACGATTATGAGCACATCGCTGCCTGCGTTTTTTGCTTCAATACACACTTTAGCCGGTTCGGATTTACCTTTTTGTTGCCGTTCTTCCGGAGTTTCGATACCGTGGTCTATGGCATTCCGCACTAAATGCATCAACGGGTCGGAAATATGCTCAATAACGTTTTTGTCGCATTCGGTGTCCTGTCCGATCAGTTCCAATCCCACTTCCTTATTGAGTTTCTTCGACATATCACGGACTATTCTGTTCATTTTCTGAAAGGTTGTGGCCAAGGGCACCATACGAATGGACATAACCGTGTTTTGCACTTCAGTAGTGATCTTCCGTAACTGTCGGGCGGCTTTATGGAAATTATCCAGCTCTAAGCCTTTTAAATCAGGGTTCTGGGTAACCATGGCTTCCGCGATCACCATTTCGCCAACCAGATCCAGCAGCTTATCCAATTTATCTACGCTAACGCTGATAATACTTTGATGAGTTATTGTTTGTAACTCTTTCTCTCCTTGCTCCAAACTAAACATTTCCTTTTCCTCAAGAGCCCGGGGTGTTTCCATTTCAGTATTCAGCGGTTTGGTAACGGGGCTTAATTTTTCATCGTCCTTAATTTCATCATCCTTAAATTGTAAGAGTTCCAAATCTCTTAAAAAAGCGGTTTGGTTAAAAAATTCCAGCAGGTCGTTATAGGTACGGTCGGTTTTTATCAGTACTGTAAACCCTTGCTCTTTGATAACCTGTATACTTTGATCATTCTCAATGATGTCTTCGGGATAATATTGAATTTCCTGAGCAATTTCCTGCAGGCGGTGGACAACGGCATACGCACGGATGTTCTCCATTTCGCAGCCCTCCTGGAAATAGAAAACTGCTTTAAACCTGTTCATCGTAAAGCCGGCGGAAGGGATATCATTTTTCAGGCGGGAAAGGAATTTACGGAGGTTCTCTATTAGAGAGGCAATTTCACCATCCGCCGGGTCGCCGTTTGTGATTTTTTCCAGCTCGACCTTAATAAAATCCTTGCTCTCGAGGACCAGATCAGAAAGGGTGGTGTGGTCAATTTGGGCGGGCTTTTGCTCCCGTATGTAAAAAAACAAGTCTTCGATAGTATGGGCGAGAGTTGAAATATTGGGTATTTGCATCATGGCGGCGGAACTTTTAATGTTATGCATAATCCGGAAAATTTCATCTATGATGGTCTGAGAATAATTGTTCGCTTTCTCGCTGGTAATAATAGATTGTTCAAGCTGTTCTAAATACTGGCAGGTTTCAAAATAAAACATCTCCAACATCGGTTCGTTATCAGACTTATTTGCCACTTATTTTCCTCCTTCACTTTCAAAATATAACAATTCTTTTAATTGTTTTTTCAAAACCATTCCCTAAAGTCTGAGCCGTCAGTAGTAATTTTTACTCATATGGTCCTATATTATTATTCTATATATTATCATATATTAGTATCCTATTTTAATTATGTCAATATATTGTTTGACAGTTACAAAAAAAAAGGTAAATTGCAAATTTAATTGCCTTACATATATTTACAAGGTATCTTATCTCCAGTTAATCGGGTAGGAGGCTGACC
>DHRG01000062.1 GCA_002408285.1 Peptococcaceae bacterium UBA5318
TTGTAATTTTCTTTCACGCTATTGCTCCTCTTTTCATTTTTTTTAAAATTATTTGGTTATTACTTATGAACAGTATATAATTTGCTTATAGGCTCTGAGTATCCACCGATCTCTAAGCTTTGCAAGGGTCAAGATTGGGGATATGTAAGAGCCTTTTCCCGTAATCGGGTGACCTTATATGCGACATAGTCTGTTCACCTCCCTTCATAATATAGACAATCGAGAAGTCCCATGCGCTCCTCAAATATTACAAATTAACAAGAAATTTCTGACTTCACTAGCCATACATTCATTTTTCTATTATTTCCTTTTTTTCACTTATTGATATTTATTTTCTGTATTCCCCCAACAGCAACTATTATCCTGCTATATTATGGAAATTATTTTCCTGTAAAATATAACATTATTCTACATTTTCTGCACTTGCTTAGTCCAATAATATCCTATAATCAATGGCTGAGATAGGCCGCTAGGGTATGTCGGCAGGTCTGAATAACCAGATTATCTGGCGTAAAGGTGTCAATGCTGCATGTAATCCAAAAACTTATTTGACTGTAGCACCCAAGACAACTAGGTTTATCAGGTACAAAACCCCAATGATGAGCGGCTGGTGGACGAGATAGACGGCCAGGGTGTGCCGGCCTACCCAAATAAACCAATTATCAGGCGGGACAAAGCTCAGCAAGCTTTGACGCCGCTGATACAGTCCTTTGCCGGCGGCATTTCCGCATAAAAAAATGCCAAACCAGGGCAGGAGCGGGTAATAGTCCGAGGAAACAGCGAAGCCGGGGGCCAGACCCAGCAGAAAGTAGATCCAGCGGCTGGGCGCCGCAAGGCTGAGCAGGGTGGGGGACGCCGCGATAAGGGCTACACCGAAAAGCAGCGTTAGCCAGGAAGGGAAACGGGAAAAGAGTAAGCCCAGTAAGATGCTTACAGCCAGAAAATGTAAAATTCCAAAGGTAATCATCATCCCTGGATTGACGAGATAGGTCGCGGCCGTGATCCCTAAAGCAATAGCCGCAAGCCGCAGGACCCGTTTCGCATTGTTTTTGCTCAGGTAGGAGCTTACTCCCGCAGTAAAAATGAAAAGGGAGCCGGACGCTTTAGCCGTGAGGTCATTAAAAAAGCTGGAGGCATCTATGGGATAGTTAAAGATAACATCCAGGTCATAGACGGTATGATAGTAGATCATCAGCAGCAGGGCCAGCCCTTTTAACATATCTAATTCCCAGATGCGGCGTTTATGGGGATCCATTTTTATCGGCCCTTTCTTCCTGATATATAAAGACTGACGAAGCAATATAATGGCAAAGTATTATTGGGGGGTTAATTATGGGTGATAGAATTAAGCTTTTATGCTTGTTTCCTGGATAATATGTGCTTTGTTGATTATAGTAAGATTTGGTTCATTTAAGTATAGAAGAAAAATAATCTATAATCAATACAAGGAAAGCCTACGGGAAATCTTAAAGCGGATATTAGGCTCATAAGGCTGAGGTTGACTTAAATATATGGCTGCTATAAAATATTAAGAATAGCATGTTAAGGAGGTCTGCCTGATTATGTTGGAAATGCGCATTCATGGCCGGGGCGGACAAGGTGTTGTTACCCTGGCCGAATTATTAGCTAAGGCTGCCCTCAAGACGGGAAAGGAAGTACAGACGTTTCCTTTTTTTGGTGTGGAAAGAAGGGGGGCCGCCGTAAAGGCTGCCGTCCGCTTTGATTCTCAGCCTATCAAGGTTCGCTCCCTGTCTTATTGGCCGGATATTCTGGTTTTGATGAATGAGAACCTGCTATCTCTCGGTTTAGCCGACGGCATTGCTCCGGGGGCTTTTATCGTCGCGAATGGGGAGAAACGGCTCCCTGTGGATAACAAGCAGTATCTGGTGGACGCCGCTTTTATTGCTCTCAACAATGACCTGACTTTCGGCGGCGAGCCGTATATCAATGTGCCCATGTTCGGAGCGTTGTGCCGCGTTATGGATATCCCTTTGGATATTGTCGGGGAAACCATTACGGAGCAATGGGGGGCTAAAAAAGCAGTCCCTAATATTGCCGCGGCCCGGGAAGCTTATGAGGCTGTCCGGGAGCTTGAAGGAGGCGGAGCCCATGCGTGATTCGTGCGTCAATCCTCTTTCCCGGCCTGTGAAAGGGGCAGGCGGCCCGACCGGCAGTTGGCGTACCAGCCGCCCGGTTCTGGACGGAAGAAAATGTAATAATTGTTTGCTCTGTTGGCTTTATTGTCCTGAAGGAAGCATCTCCAAAGAGGACCGCGCCATTGATTATGATTTCTGCAAGGGTTGCGGCGTGTGCGCCGCGGAATGCCCGCAAAAAGCTATTAGTATGGTAAAGGAGGAGGTTTGATGAAAAGGATTCTTGATACAGGCAACGCGGCATGCGCTTTAGCTGTGAAAGCCGCCAAAGTAGATATGGTAGCCGCTTACCCGATCACTCCTCAGACCTCTGTGGCGGAAAAACTGGCCGCCTATATTGCCGAAGGCGAGATGGACGCTAAATATTTGCCTGTAGAGTCGGAACACAGCGTTATGAGCGCGGTATCCGCGGCGGCGGCGGCAGGGGCCCGCACCTTTACGGCTACCTCTTCTCAGGGGCTTCTTTATATGCACGAGATCCTCCATTATGCCGCAGGCGGGCGGCTCTCGCTGGTGATGGCTAATGTCAACCGCGCCATTTGCGCTCCCTGGTGCCTTTATGTGGATCATCAGGATGCCGTATCCCAGAGAGATACCGGCTGGATCCAGCTTTTTGCCGCTACGACCCAGGAAATTTATGATTCCGTCATCCTGGCCTACAAGGTGACGGAGGAGATAAATATACCCGTTATGGTTAATTATGACGGCTTTTTGCTCTCCCATTCCATGATGCCCTTCGAGATCGTGGACCAGGAAATTATCGACGGATTTTTACCGCCTTTTTCGCCGGCTTGGCGTCTTCATCCCCAGTGGGGAGGAACTTTTGGCAACGTGACGCCTTCTGACCAATACCCTCCCTATCGGAACAGCCTCGCGGCTGATATCGTGAAAGCCGGGGAAATCATTGAAAAAAATGCCCGTGAGTATCAAAGGCTCACCGGCCATTGGCATGGCGGACTTTTTGATATTTATCGCCCCGAAGGGGCCGAAGTCTTTCTCTTATCCATGGGCTCCATGGCTGCTGAAATGGAATTGGCTGTTGATATTCTCCGGGAAGAAGGGGTCCCGGCGGCCGGTTTAAGGCTGCGGGTTTTCCGGCCTTTCCCCGCCCGCGAGCTTTGCCGCATTCTTCCCGGCGGGGCCAGGCTGCTGGTCTTCGACCGCAATCACGCCTTTGGCACGGGGAGCGGGGCTTTGCTCTCCGAAGCGAAAGCCGCTCTCTTTGACAGGAAGGATGTAATAAAAGTGACCGGACAGGTGATGGGTCTTGGCGGAGAGGACCTTCCCGCCGCCTATCTCGTTCAGAAAGCCCGGGAAATGATGGGGGTGCTGAAATGAGCGTCAAAATAAAGGATATGCCGGATATTGATTACGTTCTTCCCGGTTCCGCCGCTTGTGCCGGCTGCCCTTCCGCTATAGCTTTGCGTATTGTCGGCAAGGCGCTGGGAGAAAACGCCATCATGGTGATGACCCCTTCTTGTGCGGTAGCCAGTATCGGGCTCTTACCGAAGTCCTGTTACAGCATTCCGGTCCTCAACATTTGCTTTGCCTCTGCCGGCGCTTCCGGCGGGGGGTTGACCCTAGCGCTGGACGCCCTTTATGAAAAGGGGCGTTTGCAGGGGGAAAAACCCACCGTCTTCACGTGGATCGGGGATGGCGGCACTTACGATATAGGCTTGCAGGGTATTTCCGCCGCAGCCGAAAGAAACGATGATTTCATTCACTTCTGTTATAACAATGAAGCGTACTCCAATACAGGCGTGCAAAGAAGCGGGGCCACACCCCTTCATGCCGTGACTACAACTACCCCCTTGGGGAAAGAGGTAGCCCGGAAAAACGTACCTCTTTTGATGCTGGAACACCGCATCCCCTATATGGCGACGGCATCCCTGGCCTACCCGCTCGACCTTTACCGCAAGGTGGAAAAAGCCAAGAGTGTAAAGGGCTTCAAATATATTGAGATCCTCTCGCCCTGCAGCCCTGGCTGGAAGTTTGCCGCCAGTGACACGGTAGAGCTGAGCAAACGGGCGGTTAAGTCCGGTTCCTGGCTTTTATGGGAGGCTGAATATGGCAAACTGACCCTTAATAATCCCACCCGTCTTTTAGCGGAGGGAAAAACGCAGCCTATTCCTGTCGAGGAGTATTTGAAGGATCAGGGCCGCTATGCGCGTCTGCTCAAGCATCCTCAAAAAGAGGAATACTTAGCCGCTATCGAGGCGGAGATCCGCCGCGAGCTTACATTTATGGCGGATCGTGCCAAGCTTTGAAAAGAAAAAAGAGCGCACTTGGAAAAAACAGGATATACGAATAGATACAGAGGAAAATAGGATATACAGACAGATAAAACAGAAGCAGGCGTATGCCTGCTCCCGTTTTATGCGGGGAACTTTTTAGTGCGGTTTGCACTGTGGAGGGTGACAACGATAAAAGTCCTGATCTAATTTCCCGGATTTTAACGCTTCCAGCTTGGCGTTGATCCGTTCTTCCATTTTTTTGGCTTGTTCCTGCGTAAGTGTGCCGTTATCCAGGTTTTGTTTAATGACTTGTTTCTTTAGTTCGAGTATCTGAGTCTTCAAAGAGATCATTTTACTCTTTTGCTCAGCGCTCATCGTTAAGGGTGTGTCTTTTTGGTATTCGCCGGCAACGGCTAAAGACGCGGGGACGATTAAAAGTGTTAAGACCAGAAAAATCAAAAAGGCTTTTTTCATTGATTCACCTCCCTCCCTTAGTTATTATCTGAGAGGAGATGAAAAAGAATACAGTAATAAATTGGAATAAGACGCGTTATCCGTCAAGCGGCAGCTCGATCCGGACCACGGTTCCCGCATCCGGCTCGCTCCACACCTTCACTTTGCCGTGATGATTGTCGATGATCCATTTAGCGATAGAAAGACCCAGGCCGGTCCCGCCGCTTTTTTTTGTTCTGGATTTATCGGCCCGGTAAAAGCGGTTGAAGATATGGGGGAGATCGTGCTTGGATATGCCGATCCCGGTATCCTCAATGCTGATAATAGCTTTTTTATTTTTTTGATAACAATTCAGCTTGATGGTTCCGTTGGCAGGCGTGTACTTGATGCTGTTGTCGATAAAAATCCGGATCATCTGCTTGATTAGCTGCCGATCGGCCTTGACGCGGGTTTCTTCATTTTGCTCATTGGTCAGGGTATGGGTTGTATCTATGAGTTTTGTTTCCCGCATGACTTCTGTGATGAGTTCGTTAAGCATAAAAGGTTCCGGTTCGATTTTCTGGGTATGTTTATCTCCCCTGGCTAAGAATAACAGGTCCTCGATCAGGTGGTTCATACTGTCAGTTTCGCTCTTGATAGCTGAAACCGACTCTTCCAGCACCTTGCGGTCATCTTTGCCCCAGCGGGCCAGGAGATCGGCATAGCCTTTGATGACGGATAACGGCGTCCGCAGTTCATGAGAGGCGTCGGATACAAACTGGTTTTGCTGATTCACGGATTCTTGGATCCTGTCCAGCATATCATTAAAGGTTTTAGCCAGGTCTTTCAATTCGTCTTTAGAGCCGCTGACGTTAAGGCGTTTATCAAGCGCCAGGATCGTAGTTTCGCGTACTGTTTTTGTCATGGTTTTGATGGGAAACAAAAGTTTTCTGCTGACCTTTGACCCGATCAAGATGATGGCGATCAGGCCCAGGATATTGAAAATAATCAAAATGACGCCTAAAGGAAACAGATAATCCCGGGCCGGGTTATTTTGAACATAATACTCAAAGCTGACCATGATCCCCAGGCTCATCAAAGAAAACAGGATGATAAATATGAGAACATAAGTCAGGGTTATTTTAAAGGTGATGGAAAAACGCAGTTTGTTGGTTATCATATTTATCAAACGGTACAAAAGCCGGAATATAAAAATAAAAAGATAGGAAATCAGCCGCAGAAGCGTTTTTATACTATTCTTCATATTTCAATTGATACCCCACTCCACGAACCGTATGAATATACTTGACCTGATATATTTCGTCGATTTTGCTTCGGAGGTAGCGGATATAAACGTCAACGATATTAGTATCGCCGGCGAAGTCATAACCCCAGACCTTCTCCATGATCATGTCCCTGGTTAAGACATGGTCTTTATTGAACATGAGGTATTTTAAGAGTTCAAATTCCTTTTTCGTTACGTCAATGTTGTCTTGGCCGTAGGTCACCGTATACTGGCTCAGATCGAGCTTCAGGTTTCCGATCTGGACCAGTTCCTGATCTTGATTGGCGGGCTGGACCCTCTGGTGTTTAAAAGCGGCCCGGATACGCGCCAGCAGTTCTTCGATGGCAAAGGGCTTGGTCATATAATCATCGGCCCCAATATCCAACCCCATGACCTTATCCATGGTATCGTCTTTAGCCGTAAGCATAATTACCGGGATTTCGGAGGTTTGCCGGATCCTTCGCAATACCTCCAGCCCGTTTAAGGAAGGCAGCATCACATCCAGGATCACTAAGTCATAATTGCCCTGTAAAGCCTTTTCCAGTCCGGCCCTTCCATCTTGCTCCGTTTCCACATGATAACCTTCATGTTCAAGTTCCAGTTGTACAAATCTGGCTATTTTGGCTTCGTCTTCAATTATGAGTATGTTTTTCTCAAGCATGCGGCATCCTCCCCAAAAGCATTTAACACTCTTATTGTATTAAAAGAGGACAAAATATCAAGTATCCGGGTCAAAGAAAGCCCTGCTGTGAAGGACCAGCAGGGCGCGGGATCTTGTCCTAAAGACCGCCGGGTTCGTTATTTTTTGATCTCGTCGGTTACTTTACTCGTAAAATTACTCACCTTTTCGGTGATCTCGTCAATGCTTTTATTGATAGCGCAGTCTTCCCCGCTTCTTTTCTTAAACCGTATTTTACAGTTTGTGACGAGAGCGAGGATCAGCGCCACCATAGCCAGCGGGAGGGAGATGAGCGTCAGCAGGATCACCGGCGCTAAAGGCAGGTTCAAGACGGTGCTGTCGTCCTTTAAAATGATGAGGCTGTAATGATTGATTCTGGCAATGATGTTTTTTATCTTTTGCATAAACCCGGTGGTGTTGCAACAGTGATTTTCCGGTTTTATTTTTTTCTCCTCGTCCAGATATGCCAGGGCCTCCACGATATTACCATTGCATTTTTCCAGTACTTCTTTGGCTTCCTTATAGCTGACGTTGGCTCTTTTTTTCAAGAGATCAATTTGTTCAAGTGTGATTTCCATTTTTTACTCCTTTCGTTTATTCAATTTTATTTCTTACCGATAGAATAGACGATCGGCCTTAGAGTATGATTAGTAAAACATTAGAATCAGATTAGAAATTCACCTCGAATTATCACGGGATTGTTGGGCAAGCTATCTGGTAAACAGAGTTTTATCGGGGGTGTCCTATGGAAAATGTAAGCAGGGATTTTTTACAGGTGCGCAGGATCGTTTATTACATCCTTGGCACACTTGAGGTGCTGCTGGCTTTCCGGCTTTTGCTAAAAATGCTTGGCGCTAATCCGCTGAGCGGGTTTGTTTCTTTTATCTATTCAGTATCCTCGCTGTTTTTAGCGCCGTTTTATGGGATATTCCGGTCGCAAACAAGCCGGGGAATAGAAACCACGGCAATTTTTGAGCCGAGCACCTTTATCGCCATGATTGTTTATGCTCTTATTGCTTATGGTATAGTAAGGCTGATCGCTCTGAAATTTACCGGCGAAGAAATAAAATAACGGTAAAACAGCTACCGGAGGTTTTCCGGTAGCTGTTTTCGATTCTGCCGTTTCATTTCTGTCATTTCATTACTTTGTCTGCGCAAACTTCTGCGCCGATTTTTTCAGCGCCTTGATCACAGGCAGGCTTTCTCCCTCGCTGATATAACGGATGAGGGCGCCTCCGCCGGTACTGATATAAGATATGTCGGAAAGCAAATTGTATCTGTTCAAAGCGGAAATACTTTCTCCTCCGCCCAAAGCGGAAAAGCCTTCACTTTTGGCAATAGCGGTCATAACTCCCTTGGTTCCGTATTCTGTTTCTTCTTTTTCAAATACTCCGGGAGGACCGTTAAAGAAAATAACTTTTGCTTCTTTGATGAGTTTTTCATATTGACTCACTGTTTTGCTGCCAATATCCAGCAAAGGATGCTCGACCGGCAATTGCTCCGCATTGATCTCATATCTCTTTCCGTCAATGGGGTAAGCGAAATCAACCGGTAAAACAATTTTGTTTCCATACTGGGCTAATAACTCTTTAGCCGTTTCCACTAAGCCTAACAGGTTCCTTTTCTTAATGAATTCTTCAGAAGGACCGCCTAACGAGATGCCCTTAGCCATGGTCATGACATTAGACACCAATCCTGTCGTCAATACGGCGTCCGCTACTTTTTCGCCCAGTACTTTGGACATCATCATAAAGGCGTCTTCTATCTTGGCGCCGCCGAGGACAAATATGCAAGGACGGTCAGGGCTCTGAAGGACGCGGTTTAACGACGCCAGTTCTTTTTCAAAAAGCCTGCCCATGCAGGAGGGCAATACTTCCTGGAAAGCTACCAGGGAGGGCTGGGAACGATGAGCAGCCGCAAAGGCGTCAGTCAAATACAGGTCCGCCAGAGGCGCAAGCTTTCTGACAAGCAGAGTATTGGCTTGTTCTTCCGGTGTGAGCTTTAATTTGTTTTCAAACGCGTTCGAGTCTTCCAGAAGGTACCTTACGTTTTCCAGCATTAAGATATCGCCGTTTTGCAGACCTTTAATTCTGTTTTGCGCCGCTTCGCCGCAAACGTCATCCACATACAGGATTTTTTTTCCTAACAACTCGCCGAGTTTTTTGGCGTGCGGCTCCGTTGAACCATAATTTTGATACTCGGGATCTCCGCCCTGGTGGATCAGTATTACGGTTTTAGCTCCTTTTTTTGATAATTCCTGAAGAGTCGGCACAGTATATTTAATGCGCGTGGTATCTTTCGGGAGCTTAGTGGCCGCATCCAGCGGTGAATTCATGTCGAACCTGGCCAGGACTGTTTTGCCTTCTAATTCAAAATCGTCCAGCGTATATATGCCGTTAATCATAGATTACATGATCCCCCTGGGCTTTAGACCAAGGTATTTGTTGGTCATCGCAACAGCTTCATCTCTTGTCTTCTGGAGTTCGAACATAGCGCGGATACCGTCGATGTTTTCCGGGATAACGTCGGATTCTTGCGGGATGTTGATCTTGAAGAAGAATTCATCTCTGGTGAATTGGAGGGTTTCTTCCCAAACGCCGATTTCATACATGTCAGCTCTCGGGTTGCCGAGGTCTCTTGCATATCTGAAGAAGGAAGCGTTAGCTTGGAAGCCGTGGGCGATTTTAGCCACCCGGATCCTGGGATGTGCCGTTAAGATATTCAGGACTTCTTCTCTGGTGGTCTTTTTCTTGGGAGTAACAAATATCTCAATGATGTGTCCATGGGTCATCGGGAAGTGAACCAGGGAACCGGTTGCTTCAATATGCGGCAGGATGTGCATTACATCAATGGCCTGGTGGTTGATGCCGGGGTCAACGACAGCGACGTTGGTATAACCTCTGTGGGTGTCGCCGGGGTCGGCGCAGCGCCTCATAATGGTCATGATAACACGGTCAACACCGAAAGCTTCATCAAAAGCGGCAATAGGTCTGAGTACGCCGGTGGTATTGCAGGAGGTTAATTTCATATATTTTTGGCCTAAGCCTTTTTCATAGTTAGCGTAGCCATGGAAGAAAACGTCGCCGACGGAGGTAGCTTCGCCAGCCTGGAAGATAGCGCGAACGCCTTTTTTAACATAGAGTTCTTTGTTTTTGGCGCCTACTCCTCCGGGAGAAGCGTCGAGAATAATGTCAGCCTCTTCGCAGAGATCTTCTAAAGTTCCGGATACCGGAATGCCAGCGTCTATCAAATCTTTTTCTTTTCCGGGAACGGCGCAGAACAATTTAAAGGGCATCCCTTTTTCTTTAAGGGCTCTAACGGATAGTGTCGGGGCTAAATCGGTTACGCCTACAACTTCCATATCGCCTTGCAGGGCAACACCTTCCGCTAGTCTTTGGCCGATAACACCATAACCGGAAATACCTACTTTGATTTTTTTCACAAAAATGACCTCCTTGTATTAAAATAAAATCTTAGAGTTACACGCGACGACTTATTGTTGCTTTAAGTATTATCCATACAATCCCCCCTGAAGCTAAATTATCATGAAATTTTGAGGCTTATGAAAAACACTCGTTACTTTATTATACTTCAATATTTTTATATTGCAATAAGTATGCCAATATTGGCAACGGAGCCAAAAGGTGTCTGAAGGCGCTGTGCGCATATATTGTCAGCATTAAGAGAAGAGGTCCGGGGGGGAGGGTTTCCCCACCAACAACCCATTAATGACTCAAATTAAATCAATAATGAATCAAAGTGACTTAGAGGCGGAGATGAGGCGATTTTTTAGAGTACCATTAATTCAGCCCCATTATTTATGATATAATAAAACGATATTATATAAGAAAATGATATTATATAGGGATATTTGTTTAATCCACCAAGAAGGGACAGGGCGTCTTTATGAAGCGATTAGTGCCAAGAGTGGCGGCAATCAATGATCTCTCAGGGTTTGGGAGATCTTCGCTGTCCGTTATCATGCCTATTTTATCGACCATGGGGATTCAGGTATGTTCATTGCCTACAGCGGTTTTATCCGCTCATACTGAGTATGAAGGCTATCATTTTGTAGACTTGACAAAAACTATGGAAGGATACATTGAACACTGGAAGAAACTGCAGATAGAATTTGATTGCATCTACAGCGGCTTTTTAGGATCACCTTGTCAGATTGATATCATCTCGCAGTTTATCCGGCAGTTTTCCGGCAACGACCCGTTGGTCGTCATTGATCCGGTCATGGGGGACAATGGAACCTTATATAGCACAATGAGCCGGGAAATGGTCTGTAAAATGAGAGAGCTTATGCGCGAGGCTACCCTGATTACTCCTAATTTCACCGAAGCGGCTTATCTTTTAAATGAGGAATACAATCCGGAAATCAAAGAGGACGAAGTTAAAGAATGGTTGGTTCGTCTTGCGGGCATGGGACCAAAGGTTGTGATTATTACCAGTGTGCCGGATTTTGCGGCCCATAAAAAAACAAGCGTCATCGCTTACGACCGGGAAGGCGGCCATTTCTGGAAAGTCAGTTGTATCTACATTCCTGCGCATTATCCGGGGACGGGGGATGTTTTTACCAGCGTGATCGTAGGGAGCCTTCTCCAAGGTGACAGTCTGCCTATCGCTTTGGATCGGGGGGTCCAGTTTATCACCTCCGCCATCCGGGCCAGTTATGGTTATGATTATCCCCGGGGAGAGGGAGTCTTGCTTGAACGGGTATTAGGTAATCTTAATGTGCCGGTGCTGTCCGGCAGTTATGAATTGCTGGAGTAAATATCAATCAAAAAACCATCTTAACTCTCCAGACCGGAGAGTTTTTATTTAAACAAGTAAGAATCTATCACTTTCCAGAAAATATTTTCATTTTCCACGCTATACCCAAGCAACATATTTCCTCCTATGTGTCCATCCTCGAAATACGCTAAAACCCATTTATCCGAAATTACAAAAATATTTTCTTTATTATAGAAGTCCATCTTTCCACCTAAAACACCTTTATAAGGAATCAATTCACTATGTTTTGTAAGGTCGTCTATAATTTCCTGATTATTAGATGGAAAAGATTTTATCAATCCGATATTCTGGTTGACCTGGGCTTTAAGGTCCGCAATTTCCAAAGTCAGTTCCGTTTCTTTCTGTACCCATGCGGTTTTGCTACTTTCCAGATCCGCAACTCTTTGAGTTAAAATAGATATCCTTATTTGGTAACTTAATACGGCAAGTATAGCAATAGCTAGTATAACTATAGATGCCGATATCCAAATAATTCTTTCCTTTTTCTGCAAGGACATTATTTTTGTCATCTTTTATCCCCCATCCTATTTGCTTAGTTTCCAGCCCAAGTGGGCTGTCGCCTAACGTTCAAGTAATTTCTAACGCCATCCGGCCCTAAAGCGAAGTCCGAACCATACATAGCTCTTATGTCAGTTTCGGGCGAACCGGCCGCAACTGCGGTTAGGCCGACTTCCCGCGCTTATCCGCGCCCGAAGCGGAAATACGGTGTTAGTTGGTGTTAGACGCCCCTATACTCAGAGCCGCCATGGATGGCGGCTCTTAAATGATTACAATTTAGTCAAAAATTCTTCAAGTGTTATTCCAGCTTGTTCAAGTATGCTTTGTAACGTACCTCGTGCAACTTCATAGTGATTTGGAACGATGACCGTTTTGAGAAGTAACTCTAAAACCAAACTCATTAAAGGCTTTTATGATTTCATTCGGTTTAAGAACAGGATACTTTGAACCCATTAAACAGTTACCTCCAATGTGGTAACAAATGTCTGCCTTGGCTCCACAATATCTGAGGATATATCTTCATAATATAATTCCAGCGCTTCCTTCAGATTAGCAATTGCCTCTTCAACTGTCTTTCCCTGCGAAGCCACACTGTTTTCAAGACACTTTGCAACATACCAATCACCGTCTTTCTGAACAATGTCAGTTACTTTATAGACCATAGTTAATCACTCTCCAAACAGACTTCATATCTAATTTTACCACAAACTGAAAATATAATGTCATCGTTAAAAAACCTTACCCTATAAAGTGCTTGCTCAGGATCGAAGCAGGCTTCAGGTTTCGCTACGGATGGCGAAACCTGATTTTTATAAGTCCAAATCAGCAACAGTAAACCAAACCAGGAGTCTAATGACTTTTTGGCTTGGTTTCTAATTTTAGGTAAAGTATAATATGGTTAAAAGTATAATATGGTTATAGGTTAGGCTATAAGAAAGCAGCCCTGCATAAATAGGACTGCCTGTTATTCTATAAAGCGAAACGCTATCAAAAATAAAGCAAAATGCCGCCGAAAATCACCCGTTGTTCCTCTGGAACTCTTTCATGAAATCACGCAATGCCTGGCAATCCTCATAGGGAACGGCGTTGTAAGCGGAAGCGCGGCAGCCCCCGACTGAACGATGACCATTCACGCCGACAAAGCCTGCTGTTTTGGCTTCCGTCAGGAACTTTTTCTCCAGTTCCTCATCGGCTAAACGGAAGGTAATATTCATAAGGGAGCGGTATTCGGGGACGGCATGACCGCGGTAAAAGCCCTGACTTAGGTCGATGGCATCATAAATCAAAGCCGCCTTTTTCTGATTGCGCTGATACATCGCCTGGAGGCCGCCCAGCTCTTTGATCCAATTCAGTACCAGGTTCATCATATAGATGCTGAAAGCGGGAGGCGTGTTGTAAAGAGAATTGTCCTTTGCGTGGGTGCCGTAACGAAGTATGACAGGTATCTGGGTATTGGCCTGTTCCAGAAGCTCGCGGCGCATGATAACTATTGTCACGCCGGCGGGGGCCAAGTTCTTTTGCGCTCCGGCATAGATCAGGGAAAATTTGTTTACGTCAAAAGGCCGGGAGAGGATGTCGCTGGACATATCGGCGAAAAGGGGAACCTTGCCGGTATCGGGGAAGGTCTGCCACTGGGTTCCGTGGATGGTTTCGTTGGCAGTAATATGAATATACTGGGTATCGGGGCCGTATTGCAGTTCTGCCGGCTTGGGCATACTTGTATAGTTACCGGGCTTGGTGCTGGCGGCTTCAAACGCTTCCCCCAGTGTCTTTGCTTCTTTATAGGCTTTTTCAGACCAGGATCCAGTCAGGACGTAACCGGCTTTTTGGCCCGCTTTGAGAAAGTTCATTGGCGCCATAGCAAACTGCAAGCTTCCTCCGCCCTGGAGGAAGAGGACGTCATAGTTTGCAGGAATACCAAGGAGTTCCTTCAAAAGGGAAATGGCTTGATTGTGTATGGCCTCATAGTCCTTGCCGCGGTGACTCATTTCCATTACGGACATGCCGGCGCCCTGATAATTAACTAATTCTTCCTGGGCTTGCTCTAAGACGGGCAAAGGAAGGGCGGAAGGGCCTGCGTTGAAAATGAGGGCTCTGTTGTTGGGTTTCATCATATTAAACACTCCTTACATCCTGAACCAAATAAATTCCTAAGGACAAACCTTGATTATTATAGTAATCTTACATTCTTTTTCTTCGTCTTGTCAATTGGAATATCAGGGCGTATTCATGCAAACAGAGCCGGAACAAGGGAGGAATATCAGCAAGAAGATCTGAATAATAGAGATATGGAGTTAATTCTTATTAAAGTGAGAGGTTTTGCCGATGCAGCAGCGTTTGAATATCATTTGGCTCGTTCTTTTCATACTGACGGGGGTTTTTTGTGGTATTTACTTTTGGTTTGCTCTTTTCCCGGGAGGGGTCCCTGCGGAGGCTTCACGTTATTTTGATGTGCAGCAAATCACCCAAGCCCGCGACTATCATTATCCTTTACGGCTTTCCTATATCTGTAACTTTGTGATACAGGCGCTGGTTTTAGCCTGGTTTGTTTTTGGCCGTGGGGGAGGCCTTTTGATACGTTGGGCAAAGCGGTTGATGGGAGGAAACTATTCCTTGAGCGCCCTGGGCTTTTTGGGGTTCCTTTGGTTACTGTTACAAATCATTAATGTGCCTTTTTCTTACTTCAATGGCTACTACTGGAACCATCTCTGGGGATTTTCCACCCAGAGCTTGGCTTCCTGGGGGATAGATCTTCTCAAAAGCGGCGCTTTGAACTTCACAATGTATGGGCTGGGTTTTTTGATCCTTTTAGGAATCATCAACCGCTGGCCCCGCTGTTGGTGGCTGATTACCAGTTTTTTATTTTCCCTGTGGCTCGTCATTCAGACCTTTCTTTGGCCGGTGGCGGTTTCCCCCTGGTTTAACGAATTCGCACCTGTTCGGGACCCCCAAATCACCGCGATGGTGATGGCGATATCGGACAAAGCGGATCTTGTGGTGGAGGAGATATTGGTCATGGACGCCAGCAAACGGACGACGATGGCTAATGCTTATTTTACCGGCCTGGGCACGACAAAACGGATCGTGCTTTATGATACCTTGCTGGAGAACTACCCCTTGGCGGAAATCAAAATGGTGGTAGCCCATGAGATAGCCCACTGGAAAGAAGGGCATATCGTCAAAGGGCTTCTTGCGGGGATGCTGGGTACTTTCCTTCTCTGGGGGATCCTTAATTTCTTGTTGCCGCGTAAGGCGTTTATGACTCCTTATCCGCCGGAAAGCATTGCCGTGATTTTGCTTTTTTCATTATTGATATTTTTTGTCGGCAGCCCGTTGCAAAACTACATCTCCCGCGGTATGGAAAAGGAGGCGGACAGGGTTGCCATTGAATTGACCGGGGACCCTCAAGCTGCTGTACAACTGCAAGTGGATTTAGCCGTTAAAAACATGTCGGATGTGGCGCCGGCTCCTTTTATCAGATGGTTTGGCTATTCTCACCCGCCGGCCTTGGAACGGATCAAAGCTGCGGAAAAAACCTTTCCAAAATAAAGAACTTTTTATAAATTTGGAGGTGAAGCCATGGAACCGTTAGAAATAGAAAAACTGACTATCGGACAGATGGCGCGCATCAATCATGTTTCGGAGCAAACACTGCGGCTGTATGACAGAATGGGTATTCTTAAGCCAAACGACATAAACAAGCAGACGGGATATCGTTATTATAGCATCAGGCAATGTGCGCATCTGGACATGATTCAGTATATGAAATCAATGGGTATGAGCCTTGATATGATTAAAGAACAACTTGGCAAAGGCGACGTGATTATGTTTCGGGAGGTGCTGCAGCACCAGCTCCGGCATCTGGACAAGAAAATCAAGGAACTCAAACAAATCCAAGAGGCAGTGAAGCGTTCCATTATCAATTATGACCGCTATCTCTCAGCGCCGCCGGACGGGATTATTACGACGGAGTTCATTCACGGGCGGAAGATTTACTGCTATTCTATAGACTTTAATTTTTACGATCAAGAGATAGAGGTCTACGAACTAATCCTGCAAAAGCTAAAGAGCCATATACGGCTAAATAATTTATCCATGAACGCTTATTACAATGTGGGCAATATAATACGCAAGCCATATGTGGAGGAGCGCAAACTGTATTCGGATGAAATTTTTCTTTTTATCAATGACGATTTTTTCTTGGAAGATATTGAATTTATTCCAGCCGGACTTTACGTCTGTATATATTGTGACAGTAATTATAAAGAGAGGGATTATACCTTGCGGTTGTTAGAATATATAGATCATAACGGCCTCACCGTAACGGGAGATTATCTGTGCGAAGTGGTGGCGGAGCTGCCGGTTTTTAAAGAAAGCGGGAGAAATATGTACATTAAGCTGCAGATACCGGTAAAATATTAAATCACCACGTTTTACTTTATACTAACTATAATGTATAAGTTTAAAACAGGACGCCTGAATTATCTGATATTGTTTAAAGAATCAAAAAAGGGACGTAACGAAACTTTTATATCGTTACGTCCTTTTATGACGGTTTTTTCTTGGAAGATATGGGATTCATAGGCTACAAATACCGATAGAACATTAATCAAAACACTTTACTTTATACTAACTATAAGGTGTATCTTAATATAAAGATTAAAAAATGGAATGTTTAAAAGGTGACGTTGTATCAGAATCATTGATAGAAAGGAGTGATTATGCGCTTGCCAGGGAGCAATAAGTTTTTTCGATAACGAAAAAAAGCAGTATGCCAGAACATAAGAAAGGAGTAAATAACTGTGATTGAAAAAAGTAGTATTACATCAATGGAAGTGTTTCGTAAAAAACGGATTAGCCTGGCTAAATTTGGTTTGTTCCTGGCTTTACTTTCCTCCTTTGTATTAGTCTTTTTCTCCTTGTTTAATTCCGGCGCTCAGACTATCGTGCTGGGTGCTATGGGTGAATCCACAGTGTTAGCCACCATCGTTACTGCCTTAATTGTCCTCGGCTTTGGCGAATTTGGCGCCGGTATTATACTTATCCTCTATAAACTCGCCACGGGCTCACCAATTACTGAATATAAGGGTCTTTGGGATCTAAAAGCCTCCCGAATTGTCTTGATATCGGCTTTGGCTGCAGGTCCTCTGGCAACAGGTTGCTTGATGATTGCTATCCCGCTATGCGGAATTACCTATGCTAATTCCGTATTAGCCCTGACGCCTATGTTGGTGGCTCTCGCCTCCAGGATTTTCTTAAAAGAGATCCCGGTCAGAAGAGTATATATTGGTATCGCTATTTCTGTGATTGGTGTAATGATTGCTAGTTATTCGCCACCCCAAGGAGTAAGTAATTTCTATCTAGGCATAATGTTCGCATTATTTTGCCCCATAGGGTTCTGTGTGGAATCCATGGTGAGCTCCCGCGTTATGGATCTAACTGATCCGATTGAGGTATGTGGCTTCTATAGATGCCTGTTCGGCGGTTTGTTCGACGTTGCCGTGCCTCTGATTATCTGCCTGGTTTTTGGAAAAATGGAATTGTTTTTACAGGTATTCCAGTTTGTTTTCAGTAGCAGCACGGCGCTTTTGTTCGTGGTGATCTCGGCTGTGGCTATAGCTTTCCAATACAGCACTGCATATATTTCCTACAATTATTGCGGTCCCAGCAGAGGTATGGCGATCACGTTTTCCACACCTGTATGGAGCATTCCTATCGGTTATCTGATGGCGTCTATTTTCCCGTATAGCGTAACCAAACAGGGAATGGTGGCGGCATTTATTGTTGTAATTGGCATGGTGCTGATCGTAATCAAACCGTCTGAGCTGTTTACTATGAGAGAAACTGCCTGAGTTAAAAAAATTAAGGAGGTGCATGACATGAAATCTCCGTTAAAGACGAGCGTATTCTTATATGCAATGAAACATAGCCCCTTCACGATAGACGAGCTGATGGAAGGCTTGATCCCTCAACATGGGTGCGAAAGGCAATTTCGGGTTAAGTTGATTGAAAAATACTTAATCGCCTATGCCGGTGTGAATGTTATTGTGCCAGTGGAAGAGGAAGGTTCCGGTATCCTGAAATTTATTGTGACGGAATATGGAAAACAAAACATTAACTATATTCCCCAAAAAATTCTCTCCGAAAAATATACTGTTGAAGCCTAAGTTTCTACTTTTTCATGCTTCTATTATTTGGCCCTGGCGTAATAGGTTTCACTGCTGGCCTGGAAATTACGAAAATTTGAGGAGGATCACAAATGATGAAATTCGAACCAAAAGCAAAATACGATATGTTTATTGACGGCAAGTTTGTACCGGCACAATCCGGCAAATATTTTACGAGTATAAACCCTGCCACCGGTAAGCCCTTGGCAGAGGTGGCTTATGGAGATCGCCTCGATGTGGATACCGCCGTTAAAGCCGCCTGGAAGGCTTACCCGGCGTGGGCAAAAAAATCTCCGATGGAGCGTAGCGATATCCTGTGGAAAATCGCTGAGATCATCGACGTTAATGCGGAACTGTTGGCTCAAGCCGAAACAATGGATAATGGCAAACCACTGGGCGAATCTCAAGGCGATCTTGGCGATGCCGCTGACCAATTTCGCTATTTTGCGGGTTGCGTCCGTGCGGAAGAGGGCGCTTATGTTCCCTATAATGAAAAAAGCTTTTCCCTCTTGATAAAGGAACCCATGGGGGTTGTGGGACAAATCGTGCCGTGGAATTTCCCTCTTTCTATGGGTAGTTGGAAGCTGGCGCCAGCTTTGGCTGCGGGAAACTGCATTGTTTTTAAACCGGCCAGCAACACCTCCATTTCCATACTGGTGTTAGCTGATCTACTTAAAGACGTACTACCTCCGGGAGTACTCAATATCGTAACGGGCAGCGGTTCTGTGTGCGGTGAAGCGGTTATAAGTCATCCCGACATCCGCAAAGTAGCCTTTACGGGTTCTACAGAGGTTGGACGCAGGATCGGCAAAGTTGCAGGCGAGCGTATCATTCCTGCTACGCTGGAGCTGGGTGGCAAATCCGCGAATATTGTTTTCCCGGATTGTCAATGGGAGCGCACCTTGATCGGCGCCTGCGTCGGTATACTGTTCAACCAGGGCCAGGTCTGCTGTGCCGGAAGCCGTTTGTTCGTCCATGAGGATATTTATAGCCGGTTTGTCAGCGATCTGGTAAAAAAATTTCAGACTGTTAAAGTAGGCAATGGTCTTAATCCTGAAACAAAAATGGGGCCGATCATTGATGAAAACCAATTGAAAAAGATCTTAAATTATATAGAGATAGGCAATAAAGAAGGCGCTAAGCTTGCCTGCGGCGGTAATCAACTGACCGGACCCGGCTATGACGGAGGTTATTTTGTCGAGCCTACTATGTTTATTGATGTGGATAATAAAATGCGTATCGCCCAAGAGGAGATTTTCGGGCCGGTATTAGCTGTGATCAAATTCAAGGATGAGCAGGAAGTCATCAATATGGCTAATGATTCCACCTATGGTCTGGCCGGCGCTGTGTGGACCCAGGATATCAACCGTGCCATTCGCGTAGCCAAGGCTGTGGAAGCCGGTACGATGTGGGTCAATGAATTTGGCCCCACACCTGCGGGCTGCGCTTTCGGCGGCTATAAAGGATCCGGCTATAACCGGGAGGTAAACAAGGAAATACTGAACTGCTATTCCCAGGTGAAAAATATTTTTGTCCAAATGGAAGAAGAGTCTAATGGCTACTATTGATGGTCGCAATGCAAAAATGAAAAAAGGGGGGAAAAGTTATGGATGAAACCACCAAAGCTTATTTGCGAAATTTGATACCGGAAGGCACCCCAAACGGACGAAAAATCCTTGCCGAAGGATTGGCAATCGGCAAAACGGTCAATGCGGGAAAAAGCCGTTTTCAGCGGGAAAAAGGCTATGCTAGCGATGTGGATTACCGCCAGGAAATGAAAGAAAAGGGCGAAATGGTCTGGGGCATCATCATGGGCTTGTCAAGTGTGGATGAACAGGTTAAAGGCATGGAATATCTCTATGAGTTCGGGAAACGTACCGGTAAGGAAATTGACTTATTATTTGTTATTGCCAATATGCTTACCGGTCTGCCCCGTAATTTACGGGAAAAAGCTCCTAAAGGCACAAGTTTTGTCTTTGATAAGCCGGAGGATTGGCAACGGATGGCGGAAGCGGCGCCTATCTCCGTTTGTTTTGGCGATTTCCATTTAGGCTCGCCAAACAGTTTGGAAAACACTATCCGTGCTGTGGAATACGGATCTTCCTATAACGGAGTGCTGTCCCAAATATCATGGGATTTTCCGTTTTACAATAATGACCTCGAGTTTGTTTCGTCGGTGCTAAAAGCCTTGGGTGTGCTGGCCTCCAAATGGGATGAAAAATATGTTGTCAACACCTATTACGATGACGGCATTCCGGGTTATTTCATGGATTATGCTTCCTATCTGGGCTATGGCATGTTTGAGAGGTACATCGTCACGGATTTATGCGGCGTGCGCTATTCGGCAAGCTATGGTCAGCTTATGAGCATGCCGGCCCAGAAAACAGCTTTTACTATGGCTTGTGCCAAGGTGTTTGATCTGCCGGATCAACCGGGCGTAAATTATGTTTACTCTAATGCTATAGATCATTGGGACCATGATATTGAAGCCAACTACGGTATTTCGCTGCAGGAATATTTAATGCTGATTTTAGCCAATAAAAAATACCATATCGGCTGCCGAATCGAAACGATACCTATCACTGAGAAGATCGCCGTACCTACGCCGGAAGCTATTGCCAATATGCAGGCCGCGGCCCAGCGTTTGGAAGAAAAAACCGAACAATGGGAGCGTATGATGGACTTCAGTTGGTGTGAGGAAATGCGTGACTTACTGATAGAAAAAGGAACACAGTTCTTCAACAACATACTTAAGGGGTTGCAGGAAGCTGGCCTGGATACCAAAGACCCTCTGCAAATGCTCATGATTCTGCGCCGGATAGACGCCATCAAGATGGAGAAAATTTTTCATCCCAGCATCCGTGAGAATGCGGACGGCGCGTTCACACCATATGTGCCGACTACCATGGGGCAGCAATGCCAGGAAATAAAAGATGGTATTGTGCAGGAAATGCTGGACGCGGGTTATTCCGGAAAGCTTTCCGGCAAGCGGATCGTCGTGGTTTCGGCGGACGCCCACTACTACGGTTCTTTTGTGGTATGCAACGTGCTTTCAGCTTTGGGCGCCGACGTGGTGAACGGCGGCGTGGACTTTGATACCGTGGATGTGCTTGATTTGGCTGAGGAAGAAGACCCGGATTATGTTTGCATCAGCGTGCACAACGGCCAGGCCTTGGACTTTGCCAAGCAATTGATGGAGCTGTCCCGAGAGCGTCCCAAGCAATACCCGGTTTTTATGGGCGGTAAGCTGAACGGCATTTTACCCGGCGCAACGGAACCGACGGATGTTTCTTACCTGGTCAGCGAAATGGGCGTGACAGCTTGCCAATCCTTGCAGGCCATGGTAGATTATTTGGCTAAGCCCCTGGTGTAAAGAAATAGATTGAAATGGAGGATGATATAATGTCGACGGGAGTAAAATTTGACGCGCAACAGGCTATTATGGAGCATCGGTTGAGTTATGGGAAAAAAGGTATTATTTGTGGTTTAGGTTCCGGAATCACTTGGGGTCTGCAGGGTATAATTTTCGCTATTGCGTTAACAATGTTTCCGTTTGTTTCTAGTACCTATAGCGCGATGGCCTTAGTTATAGCCGGTATAGTTGCGGCGGGTATGCACGATTTGTTTGCCGGCGGATGGGTAGCCCTGTACACTGTATGTACTGCGCGTAGGGCTGAATTTATCAGGACTCTAAAAACAAAACCCGGTAAGATGATCTTATTATGTACACTATTTGGCGGCCCTTTTGCGATGAGTTGTTATACGGTATCCCTTAATTATGTCGGCGTTACTTATGCGTTGGCTATGCAGGCGCTCTTTCCGGCAATCGGCGCAGTTTTAAGCGTCGTTGTACTTAAAGAAAAGCTGGTACCGCGCACTTGGGCCGGTATCTTTTGTGTAGTAATCGGCGCAGCTTTAGTTTCATATACTCCTCCGACGGGTGATGCGTATCCGAATTTTTACTTGGGTATTTTCCTCGCTTTTATAGCGGCTTGCGGATTTGCCGTGGATGGTATAATTGCAACTTATGCGATGGACATGATTGACCCCGAGATTTCTATCGCTATACGGCTAATGTGGTCTGGAATATTTATACTGGTTCTGCTTGTACCTGTAGCAGGTATTATTGGCGGAGCAGGTTTAGTTGGCTGGAAAATGCTCGCTGGTTTCTTTAGTTCAGCCGGAGCCCTGGCCGGATTATTGATAATTGCCGCAGCTTTTACGGGCGGTTTATGTTGGTTCTGTAATTATAAGGCTTTTAATATGGCCGGGGCGGCACGGGGTATGGCTTTAAACGTTACGTATTGCCTTTGGAGCGTCGGATTTGCGTGGTTATTCCAAAAAATGGGATTTTATAGTTATTCTATTACTTCAATTGCAATAGTGGGAGCTGTAGTTATACTTGTGGGTACTATTTTAGTAGTAGCGAATCCTAAGGAACTATTGCAATTAAGGAATAATTAATGAGGAATAATTAATAAGGAGGATAAAATGATGGCGGATCTGTTACCGTTGAAATTTCGAATTTTTGATTATATTTCTAAGGTTAAAGACGAGGTTATGATTGATGATATTCTTCGTGATCTTCAGAACGAATACGGGACGGAAAGACAATTCAAAAAATCAATGATTGCTTATCATCTTGATTCTTTAGTAGGAGTGAATATGATCCAGATAACAACGGCAGTTCTTAATACTGAAGGCGAGATAGAAATGAAGTATAAAATAACCGATTTTGGGTTAACAAAGGTCAAATATATTCCCATAAATATGGCGGCTAAAAGGAAATAAAAGCGCAAGGCCGCAGGACCTTGCTTGGGCGGTTGATGACAATTTTATTTAAACAGCTGGGATTAAAATAAATTAACCCCGGCTGTTTAAATGTTTGTGAGTTATACAGCTTTTTGGCAACAATAGCTTGGCAGGAGGAAGAAAAATGTCGCTTGTGCTGGGGATTGATACCGGTGGTACTTATACGGACGGCGTTATTGTAGACAATGTGACTAAAAAAATATTACGGAAAGCTAAAACACCCACCACCAAAGGGGATCTGACAATCGGAGTTCGCAACTGTATAAACGCGCTTGATTTTGTGGATTATGACAAGATTGATGTTGTTTCATTATCAACGACTTTAGCAACCAACGCTATTGTTGAAGGACGGGGATGTGAAGTTGGCCTGATTATAATAGGCCGTGAGCCGAAGGGAAAGCTGCCTACTGATAATTACGTTATTCTATTTGGGGAAACCGATATCAAAGGAAGGCATTTGTCAGATCTGAAAGAGGAAGAAATTTATGACGCAATTGAACATTTTAAAGGGAAAGTGGATGCTATTGCTATCTCTGGCTATTCAAGCGTCCGGAATCCAGAGCATGAACTGCGCGTTAAAAAAATAGTGTTGGAAAGATTAGCTCTTCCCGTAGTGTGCGCCCATGAACTTACTACTTCTTTAGGTTTTTATGAGCGCTCCGTTACCGCAGTATTAAACGCCAAACTTATTCCGATTATCAGCAACCTGCTTGAATCAATAAATATTGTGCTAAAAGAAAAAAACATCAAAGCGCCTGTGATGATTGTTAAAAGTGACGGCAGCCTGATGAGCGAAGCATTATCCCGGGAAAAACCGATTGATACGGTTCTTTCCGGGCCGGCGGCCAGCATGATTGGAGGAGTATTCCTCACGGGTATTTCAGATGCAGTCGTTTTAGATATGGGAGGCACTACCACTGATATTGCGGTCATTAATAATCACACTGTTAAAATCAACCGGGAAGGCGCTTTGGTAGGAGGATGGCTTACCAGGGTCAAGGCGGCGGAGATATACACTTATGGCGTGGGAGGGGATAGCTGTCTTCAGCTTACCGCAAGCGGCCGATTGAAGGTGGGGCCGCAGAGAGTATTGCCCCTGTGTGTGCTGGGTTACAGCTATCCAGAACTGGTGAAGGAAATGAAGACCCATTTAGATAAAGACTATAAGCTGCGGGTTTTTCAGGCTCCGGATAGTTTTTTGTTTCTCCGGCAGCCTAACGCCGGGTCATTGACTGATTTGGATAAGAATATTATAGAGCTTTTAAAGCAAGGCCCGCGAAGCTTGAATTATTTATGTAAACTATTTGATCGTGATGCGGATCTTTCAAGTTTGGAGCGCTTAGTCAGTCTGGGCGTCTTAGCAAGAGCATCGGTTACCCCGACTGATATTCTTCATGCCGCAGGGACTTATAACCGATGGGATCGGGAAGCGGCCAGGGTAGGGATAGAAATCCTTGCGGAACGAATGGGGAAAACCGTCGGCGAATTTATTGAAATAGCCTTGGATGCCGTTGTTAATGAAATCTGTCTTGCCTGCCTGCAAAGCATGATAAGGTACGATAAAAAACCTATAGTGGCGGTCGGTGCACCGGTGCGGGCCTGGCTGGGCAAGGTTGCGGAAAAGCTTAACACGGAATTGATTATACCCGAACACTCAGAAGTTGCCAGTGCTGTCGGAGCGGCTACGGGGAAAATCGTGGAAACCATTAAAATAATAATCAGGCCTGGCGCAGGCCGCGTTGGTTTTGTTTTACATGCTCCATGGGAACGGAAATGTTACAATAACCTTGATGACGCTGTTGCTGATGCCTTGGCCGCAGGGAAAAAAAAGGCGGCCTATGCGGCGGAGAGAGCGGGAACGAAAAATTACGAACTGATCCTCAAACGTGAAGATATTTATACGGATACGTATATGGCTAATGAAAAAGTATACATAGAAACCCGAATTGAAATTGCTGCGGCGGGGAATCCTGGCTGAAAATGGAAATAAATCGCCGTTTATTGGCTTGCATAAAGTGATAACACCTGCTATAATGAACTTAGGCACCATCCCTATAGTCAGCTTCAGTTTAAATAAAGAAAGCCCAAATACTAAAATCTCTTGTGTAAACTGTTTGAAGGGTTAATTAACTAAAAGGATGGGATCTTAAGGATTTGCATATGAATCGTTTCTTGTTTGTTTTCGGTTTTTCGTGTCATGGGAAAGTCAGAAAACTATAGGGATGGTTGCTTTAAAAGGGTTTCGTGAAAGCGAAACCCTTTGTTCGTCGTATGCCAAGACGTTTGGTCTGCCAAGACATACAACTTGACAACGCCGTCGTATTCAAGTATCATCATTTAGGAGACCGTGGAGAGATGACCGAGCGGTTGAAGGTGCACGCCTGGAAAGCGTGTGTAGGGGTAACTCTACCCAGGGTTCGAATCCCTGTCTCTCCGCCATTTTACAAATGAAAAATAACGGGGCATGTCCCCGTTTTTCTTTCCAGGAAAAAGATATATAATAATCTTATCAAAACAATCATCAGCCTCTAAAATTTGCATCAGCTTATAAATTTTGACCGTGCTAGATGGGGAGGTAGCGGCGCCCTGTACCCGCAATCCGCTATAGCGGGATGGAATTCCTGCCCTGAGGAATGATCCTGTAAGGTCCGGCTTCGGTAAGTGGCAATGAAGATTGGGTCCTGCGCAACAGAAATTTGTGAACCCCGTCAGGTCCGGAAGGAAGCAGCGGTAAGCAAAAGCTTTTGTGTGCCGCAGGGTTGCCTGGTCAGAGCTAACTGCCGGGGTATCGCTTGGAGGGTTATATTCGAAGGCGGGTGCACGGTCAATTAATTTAATTATATTTATCTAAAGCGGCTTGCAGTGTAGGCCGTTTTTTGTGTATTCTTAATAGGAAACAAGAACATCTTATCGGTTTTTAAGGGAAGGAGGCAGCGGGTTGGGTTACCAAGCGTTATATCGAAAATGGCGTCCCCAGGACTTTGACGCCCTGGTAGGGCAGGAATATATTAGTCAGACCTTACGGAATGCCATCAGAAAAGAAAGAATAGCCCATGCCTATTTGTTTGCCGGACCCAGGGGCACGGGAAAAACAAGTATGGCTAAAATCCTGGCTAAAACCGTAAACTGTTTAGCGCCTCAGGACGGGCAACCCTGCAATGCTTGTATTAATTGCGAAAATATTACCGCCGGGAGATCCATGGATATTATGGAAATCGACGCCGCTTCCAACCGTGGGATTGATGAGATCAGGGAAATTCGGGAAAGAGTCCATTTCGTTCCCAGCCAGGGCCGTTATAAAGTGTATATTATTGACGAGGTCCATATGCTTACGATGGAAGCCTTCAACGCTCTTTTAAAGACGTTGGAGGAGCCGCCGGCCCACGTGATTTTTATTCTGGCGACTACGGAAGCGAATAAAATTCCCGCGACCATCATCTCCCGCTGTCAGCGTTTCGATTTCCGCAGGATAGCGCCTGCGGCGATGGAGAAAAAACTGCTGGAGATATTAGAAGCTTCTCAAGCCGCCGCCGAAGACGGAGTCCTTGCCCTGATTGTTAAAAAGGCGGAAGGGGGCCTGCGGGACGCGATAAGTTTCCTGGATCAGTGCATTTCCTACAGCCAGGGCGCCATAACCATCCAGACGGCCTACGAGGCCTTGGGACTGGTCAAAAGCGAAGCCTTGCTCAGTCTGACGGAGAAAATAATCGCCAAAGACGCCGCGGGTCTTTTTGTACAGTTGAACGAATTATTGCGGAGCGGGGTTGAACCGGGACAGATCCTGCGCGATTTCCTGGAACATTTGCGGAATATGATCCTTCTTCTGGTGTGCGGTTTTGATTCCCAACTGGTGATCGCCGCCCATGAGGAAAAGGAACAAATGCTGGAGCAGGGAAAACAACTGGGGATAGCAAGACTTTCGCGTTTTATCGCCGTATTGTCTAAGGTGGATAGCGACAGCCGCTGGCGTCAGAATATGAGGATTGTCTTAGAAACTACGCTGGTGGGTCTAATCTACCAGGAGGAGCGGGAAACCATAGGTCAAAACGGGTCACGGAGACCGGAGCCGGCCAAGGAGCCGGCCAAATTAAAAAGCAAACCGGCAAAACCGGTAGAAACGGCAGAAAAGGCAAAACCGGAAGGACCGGAAGAACTAGTAGAACCGGCGGAGGACGCCAAAAAGAGCGCTTCCGGCGTTTCCCTTGAACTAGTGAAAGAAAAGTGGCCGCAGATTATGGACTGTATAAAGGAAAGTAAAAAAACAGCCCATGCTTTCTTAACTGTTTGCGAACCGGCGGAAGTAAGAGGGGAAGAACTGGTGCTGCTGTTTAAAAGCGGATATACTTTTCATAAGGAAAAAGTGGAAGAGGGAGAGAACAGGAAAATCATCGAGGGTGTTTTGGAGAAAAACCTGGGGCGTCAATGCCGTATACTCTGCCGGATGGAAGAAGAAACAAATTCCGGCGGGGCGGATCCCGTACAAAAAGCGCTGGACCTTTTTGGGCCGGAAGTCGTTATTATAAAAGATTAAATTATAAGGAGGCTTATAATCATGGGTTTCGGTAATATGGGGAACATGCAGAAGATGATGAAACAAGTGCAAAAAATGCAGGCGGATATGGTAAAAATGCAAGAAGAGATGGGAGAACGCACAATAGAAGTCAGCGCGGGCGGGGGCGCTGTAAAGATCGTTATGAGCGGAAAGCAGCAAGTCCGGGAGATCGCTATCGTTCCGGAAGCGCTGAATCCCGAAGAGGCGGAAATCCTGCAGGATATGTTAATGGCCGCTTTCAATGAGGCGGTGCGCAAATCACAGGAAATGGTAACTCAGGAAATGAATAAAATCACGGGCGGCGTGAAAATCCCGGGTATGTTTTAGACGATGTATCAATACGCTGCGTCATTAACCAAACTGATCGAGCAATTTGCCCGCTTGCCGGGCATAGGACCGAAAACAGCCCAGCGTCTGGCTTTTTATGTCTTAAACATGCCGCGGCTGCAGGTAGAGGAATTTGCGAAGGTTCTGGTAGAAGTCAAGGAAACCGTTAAGACTTGTCCCGCCTGCTGTAATTTAACGGATGTTGTGCCATGCCGGCTTTGCGGCGACGAGTCCAGGGACCGTTCCCTTATTTGCGTGGTGGAGGACGCCCAGGATGTGATCGCTATTGAAAGGACGCGTGAATTCAAGGGGCTTTACCATGTTTTGCAGGGGACGATTTCCCCTATGGAAGGAAAGGGCCCGGATGATTTAAGGATCAGAGAATTGTTACAGCGTTTGCGTAATGAAGAAATTGCGGAATTGATTATTGCTACGAATCCTGATGTGGAGGGGGAAACCACAGCCTTTTATCTGGCTAAATTGTTCAAACCGATGGGTATTAAAATTACCCGGATCGCTCATGGGCTTCCGGTGGGGGGCGAGCTTGAATACGCTGATACGGCCACCCTGACCCGGGCGATGAGCGGACGCAGGGAAATGAATATATGAAACCTTGTGAGTGAACCGCAAGGTTTTCTTTTTTTTGGTCTTCTTTTAATAGGGTTTGGGTAGAATATAGAAAAATACCATTGGGGTGGACGACAGTGGTTGAGATTCTTGGAAAAATTAAAGAATATGAAAAAATGGGGCAAAAAATGATTCAACAATTTCTGCAAAATATATATGAAGGATTCCTCATTCCCGAGTCTGTTGTAACGGAGGAAAATATTAAGGATATCTCTCTCGTCAATCTGGTGAACAGGGCTTACCGGGAATGGGAACAGTCTAAGGCGCTTTTTGAAGAAGTGCATGATCCCGGGTTGGTGGACCATGCGATTTATGCCATGCAGGCTGCGGAACAAAAATATATTTATTTGTTGAATCTAGCCAAAAAAGAAAATGTGATCAATGAAACCTTTTATTATCCCAAAGACGAACAGTTGATATAATAAGGCCAACGGGATGATCGCCTGCAGACCGGAGAGCGGCTCGGAAGTATATTTTCCGGGCTGCTCTGTTTTGTTTTTCCTTGTGCTTGACCAAGGCCTTTGTTCTAAAAAAACAGGGCGGACAATACACTTAATTGTAAAACTAAACTTCATTGCAAGGAGGCTTTGCCGTGGAAATAGGAGTGATTTTTGCAACGCTGCTTTTGCTTGCTATTTTATTTCTCATCATACGGCTTATCTTAGGCCCTCTAAAAATTGTGACCCGTTTTTTTATCAACTGTGCGCTGGCGTTAACGGTTTTGGTAATCATTAATTTGTTTGGAAGCGCGTTGGGCTTTCATATCCCGCTGAATCCAATCAGCGTTATGAGCGTGGGTATACTGGGAATGCCGGGGTTTTGCCTGGTGGCGTTTTTAAGTTTTCTATTTATTTAGGATAAATACACGTTTACAAGTACCCTACAAAAAAATAATACAATAGTACTTGAAGGCACGTGGAAAATTGCATATAATTTATTCGAAGTAAAGAATGATGATTTGTTTAATAAACAACATTATAACAACCCTCAGGGGTGGCTTCGGCGCCCCCTTTTTGTTACTGTAACGCGTTGCCCGTTTTTCGGAGGCGGAAAACCGGGGACAAGCAGGATATCATTTTTGGTCTTATAAAAAGTATAAATAATAATCAGACAAGGAGTGTTACATAAATGGGCAAGACAATGAAAACCATGGATGGCAATACTGCTGCGGCTCACGTATCCTACGCTTTCACGGAGGTTGCCGCGATTTTTCCCATAACGCCGTCGTCTACTATGGCTGAAATAGTTGATGAGTGGAGTGCGCATGGCAGAAAAAATATTTTCGGACAGACGGTAAAAGTCGCCGAAATGCAATCAGAAGCCGGAGCCGCCGGCGCGGTGCACGGCTCCCTTTCGGCAGGCGCTCTTACGACGACGTATACGGCCTCTCAGGGGTTATTGCTGATGATACCGAATATGTACAAAATTGCGGGCGAGCTGCAGCCAGGCGTATTTCATGTCAGCGCCCGTGCCCTCGCGGGTCATGCTCTTTCGATTTTTGGCGACCATTCCGATGTTATGGCTTGCCGGCAGACCGGTTTTGCTTTACTGGCGTCCGGGAGCGTACAAGAAGTCATGGATCTTGGAGGGATCGCCCATCTTGCGGCGATAAAGTCCAGGGTTCCTTTCCTCCATTTTTTTGACGGATTCAGAACCTCCCACGAGATTCAAAAAATAGAGGTCATTGATTACAAAGATTTTGCCAAATTGGTTGATTGGGAGGCAATCCAGCAGTTCAGGGACAGAGCCTTATTGCCGGAACATCCTTATACCAAAGGGACCGCGCAAAACCCGGATATTTTCTTTCAGGCTAAAGAGGCGGCTAATCCTTTTTATCAAGCCTTGCCTGATGTGGTAGCAGGATACATGACGGAAATCAGTGAATTAACAGGCCGCCGGTATCACCCCTTTAATTATTACGGGGCTCCTGATGCGGAACGGATCATTGTAGCCATGGGGTCCGTTTGTGAAACCATTGATGAAACCGTCGACTATTTATTGGCAAAGGGAGAAAAAGTAGGGGTTGTTAAGGTTCATCTTTACCGTCCCTTCTCGCCTAAATATTTCTTTAATGTTTTTCCCAAGACGGTCAAGAAAATCGCCGTGTTGGATAGGACTAAAGAGCCTGGCGCTCCGGGAGATCCGCTCTATCTTGACGTCTGCGCACTGTTTGCAGGCCGGGCTAACGCCCCGGCTATCGTGGGCGGGCGTTATGGTTTAGGCTCGAAGGATACGACCCCTGTTCAGATCAAGGCTGTTTTTGACAATCTAAAAGCTGTTGATGCTAAGAATAATTTTACCATCGGGATAGTGGACGATGTGTCAAACACCAGCTTGCCGTTGGGCGATAAGATCACGGCTGTCCCTGAAGGCACAACGCGCTGCAAATTCTGGGGTTTTGGGTCGGATGGCACGGTGGGAGCGAACAAAGATGCCATTAAGATCATCGGAGATAGTACGGACCTTTATGCACAGGCCTACTTTGCTTATGACTCCAAGAAGTCCGGCGGGGTTACTGTTTCCCACCTTCGGTTCGGGAAAAAACCGATCCGTTCTACCTACCTGATTGATGAGGCCGATTTTATCGCTTGCCATAAACAGTCCTATGTCAATTTGTACAAAGTTGCGGAAGGTTTAAAAACCGGCGGCGTTTTCCTTTTGAACTGTAATTGGAAACCGGAAGAGCTTGCGGATAAACTGCCTGCCGGTTTGAAAAAATACTTGGCTGTCAATAAAATAAACTTCTATATCATTGATGCTGTTGAAATTGCCGCTAAAGTAGGATTGGGCGGCAGGATCAATATGGTGATGCAATCGGCTTTCTTTAAACTGGCGAACGTTATTCCTATTGGCGAAGCGCTCGGTTATCTGAAGGAGGCTATTAAGAACACGTATGGCAAAAAGGGCGAAAACATCGTCAGGATGAACCAGGCGGCTGTGGATTTGGCGCTGGAAGCCCTGGTGAAGGTAAACGTACCGGATAAGTGGGCTCAGGCAGGCGTTGATGAGGCAGCCCCCGGCAAAGACGTGCCGGAATTTATCAGGAGTATTGTAGAGCCTGTGAACTCTATGCAGGGCGACCAACTTCCTGTGAGCGCCTTTGCAGGGAAAGAAGACGGAAGCTTCCCGCTAGGGACGGCAGCCTATGAAAAACGCGGTATTGCTATTGATGTTCCCGAATGGCAGATAGACCGGTGCATTCAATGTAACCAGTGTTCTTATGTTTGTCCTCATGCGGCGATCCGTCCGGTTTTACTGAATGATGGGGAGCTGGCCGAAGCGCCTGCCGGGTTTGCCGCTAAAAAGGCCGTTGGCAAGCAGTTGGAAGGACTCGCTTTCAGGATGCAGGTGTCCCCTCTGGATTGCACCGGTTGCGGCAGTTGCGCCCAAGTCTGTCCAGCCAAGCAAAAGGCTTTGGTTATGAAGCCTCTGGCGGAAGCCGTGGAAAAAGAAGCCGCTAATTGGGATTACGCAGTCACCGTTTCCGGCAAGGAAGGGCTCTGGAATGTGCAATCTGTAAAAGGCAGCCAGTTCGTGCAACCGCTGCTGGAATTTTCCGGCGCGTGCGCCGGTTGTGGAGAAACGCCTTACGCCAAACTGGCGACCCAGCTTTTCGGCGATAGAATGATAGTCGCTAACGCCACAGGATGTTCCTCCATCTGGGGGGCTTCCGCGCCCAGCACCCCCTATTGCGTGAACGCCAAAGGCCAAGGGCCGGCCTGGGGCAACTCCCTCTTTGAGGATAACGCCGAATACGGGTATGGGATGGTTTTGGGGATCCAACAAATCAGGGCAAAAATCGGAGATTTAATGACGGAAGCGTTAAAAGAGGAGGTCCCCGGCGATTTAAAGACAGCTTTCACCGCTTGGTTAAGCGGAAAAGATTCGGGTGCAGCCTCCCAAAAGGCCCAGGCTTTATTGCTCCCGCTCTTAGAGAAATATGAGAACTTACCGGTGGTCAAGGCTTTGCTTTCGAAAAAAGATTATCTGGTAAAGCCCTCCAACTGGATTTTCGGCGGGGACGGCTGGGCTTATGACATCGGATACGGCGGTTTGGATCATGTGCTGGCCTCCGGGGACGACATCAACATCCTGGTCTTCGATACTGAAGTATATTCCAACACAGGCGGGCAATCCTCTAAATCAACACCTACCGGTGCTGTAGCTAAATTCGCCGCTTCCGGTAAAAAGATCCGGAAGAAGGATTTAGGACGGATCGCCATTACTTATGGTTATGTATATGTGGCGCAGGTAGCCATGGGGGCTGACCAGAACCAATTGTTAAAAGTTCTGACCGAAGCCGAAAGCTATCCGGGTCCGTCGCTGGTCATTGCCTATGCGCCTTGTATCAACCACGGGCTGAAAGTTGGCATGAACAACACTCAGTTGGAGGAAAAACGGGCCGTCGAAGCCGGCTACTGGCACCTTTACCGTTATAATCCCGAGCTTAAGAAGGAAGGCAAAAACCCCTTTATTTTGGACTCCAAGGAGCCTACGGCCTCCTTCCGTGAATTCTTGCTCGGTGAGGTCCGTTACTCTTCGCTGAAAACTACTTTCCCGGATATAGCCGAAGAGCTTTTTGCCCAGGCTGAGGAAGAGGCCGGGGAAAGGTTGGAGGCTTACAAGAAACTGAGCCGGGGATGAACCGGGCTTGCTCTAAAATAAAAGAAAACCGGGCCGGATCGCGAGATCTGGGCCGGTTTTCTTTTATTTATCGGCATTATGTTCACTATATGAATAATAGGATATATATATTATGGTTGAAGATGTATTTCACAGAAACAGTAAAATAAAATATGCTTAAAATATAATAATTTTGACAATCATTTTATTTTTTAGATGGGAGGAATGTTTATGCCGGAATTTTTTATTGAAAGTAAAAAAATTGAATATCGCGACAAAACGGATGTACTAGTTATTGGTGGCGGACCAGGAGGTATCGCCGCCGCGATTGCGGCGGCAAGACATGGTATGAAAACGAAGATTATTGAAAAAGGGGTAATGCTTGGAGGTTTAGCGACAGCCGGTCATGTTTGCTTATTTGAACCGCTTTGTGACGGGCAGGGAAGGCAGGTTACAGGCGGGATCGCTGAAGAGATGCTCTATCGCTCTATTGAATATAGCTATAATACGCTGCCTTCACATTGGAAAAAAGGTGTTACGTATGTTGAAAACCCCGAAAATACGGCGGGGCTTGAAGAGCAGGTTTACATGAAAGAAAAGGGGCGGTATTGTACTATCTTTAATATCCCGGCCTTCGCTTTAGCTCTGGAAGAGTCCGTCTTAAAGCAAAACATAAAAATTTTATACGACACACTCTTTTGTGAGCCCATCATGGCAGGGAACAGCTGTACGGGTGTTATTGTGGAAAACCTATCCGGCAGGTATGCTATTAGCTGTAAGATGGTTATAGACGGCACCGGCTTTTCTACAGCATTCCAACGCGCCGGGGGCGAATGTGTTCCTTACAAAGGCAATCATTTTACCTTTGAGTGCTTGGATACGGACTTTGAGAAAATGAAAAAAGCTATCGAAACAGGGAAAATGCGGCACGCTATACATTGGAGGATATTAGGCTGGAATCCTGTTTTTGATGATCCAAATGCACCAAATGAATACTCCGGTTTGACGGCGGAGGATATCAACCGGTATGCCCTGGATAGCCATCGCGTCGCGCTAAATTACCTTCAACAAAACCAACGCCCCGATTATGCCCTGTTATCGCTGCCCTCCATGGTTCAAATACGGATGACCAGGCGAATTAGAGGCAGATACGAAATGAAAACAGAAGATGTTTTCAAAAGAATGGAAGATTCGGTAGGGTGTGTAAGCGACTGGCGCAAACCGGGGCCTGTTTATGAAGTCCCCTACAGGTGCCTCATTGATAAAAAGATTGATAACATTATGGCAGTCGGTAGAAATATTGCCGCACAGGATGATATATGGGATATTATGCGTTGTTATCCCGGGGCGATAACTTCAGGACAAGCTGCGGGTACGGCAGCCGCAATCGCAATTAAAAACAAAATTGGCCTTGGTGAAGTAAACCAAGACCAATTGCAGAAGACTTTAAGCAAGGACGGAGTGATAATACACAGATAAGTTTATCATACACGTATCCTCTATTCCACGTATCCCCTATCCCGGGGGTTTCCAATTATAGAATGTTTTTTCGGCAATAACGTTCCAGGCCAACATGTTCCAGAATAGCAAAAAAATCCACATAATGATCTATTAAAGCTTTAACCGCCTTCGACATATACCTGGCGCTGTTCCAAGCAAGCCAAATATCACGTTTATTGTAGATAGAATTGAGCTTTACTATTTCTACCCCGTCCAAGAACACGAAACTCATAGTCTTTAGCGGTACTAAAGATACGCCCAGCCCGGCGGAAGCCAATTCAGCATGGATCATATCATTGTCGCTTTCAAACAAAATGGCGGGTGTAAACCCGGCATTCTCGCACATGCTCGCGAAAAGACGGTCGATACTCGATGATTTACTATATGCAATGAACGGATAGGAAGCGGCCTCGGCCAGATTGATCGCTCCGCGCCCTGCCAAAGGATGCCCTTTCGGCACCATAAGGACAATTTCTTCGTTCTTCATAAGGGGAATCTTATAGGGGCTATCGTATTCATCCGGCGTTCCAAAGATGACTATATCAAAATCTTGCCGTTCTTTACATTCTATATCATAAAAAGGAGTAAGCACCCGGACAGTGACCAGGGGACATTTTTTTTTAAATTCCTTAAGAAGCTGCGGGATTGTATTTATTGCCGCCTTAACCATAATTGTCACAACGCCTGTAACATCTTTACTCGAATCCCGCAGCTCCTTTACGGCATTGTCCAGCTTTTGCAGCGAAATTGAAACATTTTGATAAAAGTTTTCTCCAAACTTGTTAAGACATAACCGTTTGCCTACCCGGTTGAATAGGGGAACGCCTAATTCTGTTTCCAGTTTTTTTATCGTCTTGCTAAGCGATGATTGCGCAACATAAAGCTCTTCCGCCGCGCGAGTCATGTTTTCATACTGTGCCACAACGCAAAAATACCTTAACTGAAGCAGTTCCATACGCATTTTCCCCTCGCATTCCATCCTTAAAAAAATTATACATCTGAAAGAGAAGGTTACAAAGAACAAAGCTGCTGTACTCTGATAATTATTAGCAATTTTTTTACCCTATATCCAAATACTAAACAGTAGTACGCGGTTCTGTTTTACTGAAGGAGGAACACATAATGAACCTGTTGTCTTCTATCGTTGATGATGTAATACAAATAGCGGAAGCCATCAGTTTAGCGTTAAACTGTGATGTGGAAGTAGCGGATACGAATTTAACCCGCATAGCGGGAACCGGCTCATTAAAGAGTATCGTCGGGGAAAAGTTGCGTCATGGTCACATCTATTCTTACCTCATGCATAATAAACAAAATATTATCCTGGATAACCCAGGGTTCCATTTTTTGTGCAGCTCCTGCAAAATCAAAGGGACATGCTATTGTAAATCAACTATTTCTTCACCGATCATGATGGATGATACGGTATTAGGGGTTATTTCCATTATATCACTTAACGATGAAACAACCGCTTATATCAAAAAAAACGCTAACGAACTCAGCATGTTTGTCAGAAGAATGGCCGAACTCGTAGCCAGCAAGGCAAGTGAGAAGAGTCTGTTAAAAAATTTACAGATAGCCACAGCCGTAATGGACGGCATCATTGATAACGACAACCGGGGCATCGTTGCCATGAATCATGAAGGACGGGTGCTGCGTTATAATAAAACCGTCTTATCTTTGTTTAATATAAAAGATGATGCTGAGGCCAAGCAAGCTTTGGAAAGGACTTTTTCCGCTGAAATCATAGAGCAAACATACTCAACCAAACAAAAAATAATCGGCAATAAATGTATTTTAGTCCATATAAAACCGATTTACCTTTCCGGTAATAATACGAAAGAAATCTTGTGGCTCTTTACCTGTCAGGACTTTGCGAAGATCAAAAAGTCTGCGAGCTCCCTTACGGTGGCCGACAACAATATTACTTTTAACGATATTTATACGCGGAGTAAAAAGATGATCTCCATCATACAGATGACCCAAAAAATAGCTCACAACGATTCAACCGTTCTGATTTTGGGAGAAAGCGGCACAGGAAAAGAAATGTTCGCCCGGGCGATCCACTCCCAAAGCGGACGGACGGGTCCGCTTATTCCCATTAATTGCGGGGCCATACCTGAGCCGTTATTGGAGAGCGAACTGTTTGGCTATGAACCGGGCGCGTTCACAGGCGCCAATAAAGAAGGGAAACCGGGAAAATTTGAATTGGCTGACGGCGGCACACTTTTCCTCGATGAAATAGGGATGATGCCGCTTCATTTACAGTGTAAACTGCTGCGGGTCCTGGAAGACCGCAAGGTGGACCGCCTGGGGGGGAGCATTACTTTTCCTTTGAATGTCCGGATTATTGCGGCCACCAACGAGGATTTACAGAAAAAAGTGAAGGAAGGCAGGTTCCGGGGGGACCTGTTTTTCCGAATCAATGTGATCCCCATATACCTTCCTCCTCTTCGTGAACGGAAAGAGGATATCCTTCCGTTGGCTGACCATTTTCTGCAAGTATACTCCGATAAGTTTGCTAAAAACATCACAGCGATTGATCCCTCAGCCTGCGGCCAGCTTGAATCCTATGATTGGCCCGGCAATATCAGGGAGCTGTCCAACGCTATCGAATTCGCGGTCAATATGGAAGAAACCTCTTCTATAAAACCGGAGAGCCTGCCTTTTTTATCAAAAATAAGCCATATAAAAGAAAATCCGGCCCTAGGGCAACTAAAATCCGATATTCTGAAACAAACCCTGGATGAGTTCGGCTATGGGAAAAAAGGAAAAATGAAAGCGGCTGAAATTCTGGGAGTTAGTTTGGCGACCATCTATCGCTGGGTGGATAAATATCAGCTCTAAAGAAATCTGAGAACAAAATGAGAATATAAATTCTCAAAATGAGATTTTTCAACAAGGCATTTAAAAACAAGGCCTTGTTTTTTTGTTCTGTCCGTTGCGGGAGAAAGCGTACAGGGTTTACCTCATAAGCGCTTTGTTTTGGCATCGTTCTTGCAACGTCTTATATTTAGAGTTCTATCGAAATAAGGAGTGTAATATATGCGTTTAGATGGAAAAGTAGCCTTGGTTACAGGAGCCGGTAGTGGGAATGGCGCCGGCATTGCAACTGGATTTGTCAAAGAGGGCGCTACAGTAATTTTGGGCGACCTTAATCTGGAAAATGCGGAAGCTGTGGCTAAAGCAACCGGCGGTAAAGCAGTAGCAATGAAACTGGACGTAGGGGAACCTGATAGCGTAACATCAGTTTTTGACGGCATTATAAAGAGATTTGGTAAAATAGATGTTTTGGTAAACAATGCCGGTATACTTGACCGCGCTATGTTGGTTGATATGTCAGTTGAACAGTGGGACAGAGTTATGAAGGTTAACGCAAAGGGTGTTTTCCTCTGTGCACAAGCAGCCGCACGCAGCATGATCGCTAATGGTGGCGGCTCAATCATCAATATTACTTCCATGAACATCCATATAGCCTATGCGAACATAAGCAACTACGGAGCTTCCAAAGGAGCTGTGAGCGCATTCACAAAACACATCGCTGTGGAACTGGCTCCCTACAATGTAAGGGTTAACGATATCGCTCCCGGCGTAATATTGACAAATGCGAATAAACAACGTCTTTCCGACCATGAGGTCTACAATAATACTATTGCGTCTATTCCGATAGGTAGATTAGGCAGACCGGAGGATCTCGTTGGAGCGGCAGTCTATCTAGCCTCTGATGAGTCAAGCTTTTCTACGGGTAGTACGATTGTCGTTGACGGCGGATATATAATTAAGTAACAGGAATAACATTCTATTGCTGGGTGGATAAGTATCAGCTTTAAAGAAACCTGAGAACAAAATGAGAACATAAATTCTCAAAATGAGATTTTTCAACAAGGCATTTAAAAACAAGGCCTTGTTTTTTTATTCTGTCTGTTGCGGGAGAAAGCGTACAGGGTTTACCTCATGAGCGCTTTGTTTTGGCATCGTTCTTGCAACGTCTTAGGATTCATAAAATGATTTCATTTAATATCAGAGGAATTGCCGGGAGGAGGTGCTCGAAGCAGCAGGTGACGACCCCTAAAACTATCAAGGGGTAAAGAGTGAAAAAGGAAGGAGGATAATGAAAACAACAAAATAGGGTAATAAGTCAAACGAGGATTTATGAAGGATGCGATCAAAAAAGGGAGGATTATTGAAATGAAAAAGACTGCGTATTTTACCCTGGTAATTTTCATGCTTTCCGTCATGATGATTGGTTTTACCGGTTGCGGCAAATCCGGCGATACGGCGAAGGACGAATCAGCCCCTGTACAAATACGTCTGGCAACCGTTGGTTCGCGTACCAACCCGCTTTATTTATCCATTAAAAAGTTCGGCGATCTAGTCCAGGAGGCATACGGTGACAAGGTTAAGGTAGAGATATATCCGGATGGTCAGTTGGGAAATGAAAAAGAAATGGGGCAACAGATGATTTCCGGAGCGCTTCAGGGCGCCGTGTTGAGCGGCGCGGTGCTGAATCAGGTAGGCAGCGCCCCCGAAGTGAAGGTGTACGATATACCCTATCTCTATAACAGCCTTGATCAGGTCTATGGAGCATATAAAAAGGTAGGCAAGAAGGAGATCCTTGGGCCGGCCTGTGAAAAGACCGGGTTCAAACTGATATCCCTTATAAGCATGGGTTCGGTCGCCTTGGCGAATAATGCCCGTCCTGTTGAATCGCCCGCGGATTTAAAAGGCTTGAAAATCCGTTCCTGGGCAGACGATACGATGCTTACGACCCTTAAAGAATATGGCGCCAATCCGGTGAATTTACCGTATTCGGAATGCATTCCGGGCCTTCAGCAAGGGCAGATCGACGGGCTGATCACAACTGACATGCATATCCTTTACGATGGCGTAATCGACGCCGTCAAGTATATTACCGACACAAGGCTTCAGTTCGCCCAGCACATTATTTTGGTTGATTTGAATTGGTTTAATAGTTTGCCCGCTGATATGCAGAAAAAACTTGAGGAAATCGGCGACCAGGTGACCGACTTCTCTCTTACCCAGGCGTTAGCGAATAAGGAAGCTGTTTTTAAGGAGCTTGCCAAAAAAGCCGAGATCCGCTATCTGACTCCCGCAGAGCTTGAAGTGTTCGAAAAAGCGGCGGAACCAGCGAAACGGAAAGTTTTAGAGGCAATTGGCGATAAAGAATACAATTTGATCCTGGAAGCCCTTAAGTGATTATCTGTTCAATTGGTCATGGTTTAAATCGGATACTGACAGGAGGTGCGAATAACATTGTTTATAGATGAAGAATGCAAAGAAATGCTTTCCGGAAAACGGGGACGGCTTGTCAAGGGAGCCATGGAGTTTCTGATACGGCTCGGGGAAGCCTACGGCGCTGAAGACATGGTCGATATCGACTTTGGGTTTGTTTATACGACGATGGATTTTTGGGGAACCAAAAATAAAGATGAAGCGGAAAATACTATGGGTTTTTTATCGCAGAGCGCTTTTGAAGAAGCGGTCGAGCTGGGGGTAAAGGTGAAAGCCCCGGCGATCGGCGGCCTGGGGGCCGTTGATTACGAGAACTGCGCGATGATGCAAATCAGTGAGGAATCGCTGGCGCGGATCAGATACCAGAATGAGTTGGACGCGGCCCTTGGCATCATGTACATGCCTACCTGTGACCCTTACCTGATACTTGGGACTGATGTTGCAACATTAGGGTGCCATATGGTCAGCGTGGAGAGTTCGGCTATACCATACTATAACTCCGTACTGGGAGCCCATGTAAACAGGGAGGGGATCGCCGGCTTCTTTGCGGTGCTGACCGGCAAATATCCGCGTTTCGGCTATCATATTGACGAGAACCGTAAGCCCCGTCATTTGGCTTTAGTACGGGCGAAAATGCGCAACTACATTGATTATGGCATTCTGGGGCTTATCGCAGGCGAAGTGGTCGGGCCGGAGGTCTGCGCGTTCAGTATGGATGAAAACCCCAGGCCGTATGATTTTGTGCACCTGGGGTCGGGGATGTCTTCAGGCGGGCCTGTCACCATGTACCATGTAATCGGCGTTACACCCGAAGCCCGGGTTCCCGACGCGTCGTTTAATCCCTGTCTGCTAAAGATTCATGAAATCACCGACCGGGACATCCAAAGGGTATATGACAAACATTCCGGCTGCGGTGAGCCTGTGGATTATGTTGTCCTGGGGTGCCCGTTTTACAATGCTTTTGAACTGCAGCGGGCTGCTGAAATGCTGAAGGGCAGGAAAGTTAAACCGGGGATCAGCCTCTGGATACATGCGGATCCCTTGGCCCGCGCAATGGCCCGGGCCAGCGGCTTTGAAAAGGATATCACCGAGGCGGGCGGCTACATCGTGTGTGGTACGTGCCCGCAGCTTTCCGCCGGAAAACCCGGCCCAATCTATACGTTTACCCATCCCGAGTATTCAGTCGGGGTGATGGCAACAGATTCAATTAAGCAAGCTCACTACGGCGGGCAAATATTGAGGGCCGAAAAAACCCTTCTCGGCGATATGGAACGTTGCATACAGGCTGCAGTTACAGGAATTTGGAGGTGATATGATGAATTCAATCGTTATCAAATGCAAAGTTGCTGTGAAAGGCCATGTCCGGGGCGCCGCTTTAGTATTGCCCAAAGCTCTTTCTTATATGGAAGGGGTAAATACTGAAACAGGGCAGTTTTATGAAACGGAGTATCCGGAATTGACCGGGGAAAACCTTAAAGACAAAATCATGGTCTATCCATGGGCCAAAGGGTCAACCGGTGATTGCCTCCGCCTTTGGAGAGCGCACGAAAATGGGGTTGGTCCTGCGGGGATCATCAACATCATTGCGGACCCCATTCTTGTCCAAGGTGCGCTTATGTCGGGGATACCTCTTGTATACGAACCGGCACGGAACCCTCTCGAAATTATCAAGTCGGGCGATCTGGTGGAGATTAAAGACGGCACGGTAATTGTGGAGAGTAGACATAATAATGAATGAAACAGGGTGATGAGTAGTGATAAAAAGGATTACTGCCATACAGGAAACACTCGCGATGGTATTTTTCGCGGTCGTGGTTTTCCTTATCTGTTTGCAGGTACTATCCAGGTATGTAGTTGGGGCTGGTTTGTCATGGCTGGAGGAAAGCACGTTGTTTTTCTATCTATGGGCGTTGTTTCTGGCGATACCGGCGGGGTTAACAAGAGGCACAGATATTCGGGTCACGATTTTATATGATATTCTTTCCGAAAAGAATCAGCGTTACTTGAATATTCTCTGTTATGCGTTATGGATCGTATTTGCCACAGTTATGACCTACGAAGCGTTTAAATTTGTTCATATATTGGGCGCCAGAAACGGGAGAACGCCAAGCATTGGGGTGCCTTGGGTCGCTTATTATGCGGGAGTTTTTGTCGCCTATGCCTGTTCGGTGCTGCAGGCCGTTGCGCGTATGCTGGAAACCCTTACAGGAAAGGGGGAGAAGCAAGTATGAATGCGTTGCTTTTGTTTGGCACTTTTTTGTTCCTGCTGGCGCTTAGCCTTCCGGTATCGGTATCAATGGGCCTGGCTGTAATGGTGACTATCCTGGTTTTTCAGGAGGTGCCCATGGTTTTTTTGGTCCAGGGTTTCATAGACGCCGTTTCACCCTTCCCGATCTTAGCCATACCGCTGTATATTTTTGCCGGCATGATCATGGCTAACGGCGGGATAGCGAAGGACATTGTCAGGTTTGCCAAGCTGTTTATCGGCGGTACCAGAGGAGGGCTCTTAAACGTTGCGATCTTAGCCTGCGCCATTTTCGCCGCGATTAGCGGCTCCAGTACGGCTACGACGGTGGCGATCGGTTCCTTATTAATGAAAGAACTGACCGAAGCCGGCTATAGCAGGGCATATTCCAGCGCTGTGGTAGCCGCGGGAGGAACGCTGGGGCCCGTCATACCCCCCAGTATATGTTTTCTTGTGTTTGGCTCGATGACGGGGGTTTCCGTAGTATCTTTGTTTATCGCCGGGGCTGTCCCCGGGCTGCTAATGGCCGCAGCTTTGATTTTGACAAATTATATCATATGTATAAGATCGGGTATTAGGGAAGAGGGAAACAGAGGGAGTATCAAAGAACTCGTCCAGGCCGTTTGGAAGGCCAAGTGGGCTTTGATGGCGCCGCTGCTCATCCTGGGCGGCATCTACGGCGGAATATTTACTCCCACCGAAGCGGGCGGGATAGCGGCGGCATACGGTATTTTTGTGGGGATGGCAGTCTACAAAGAGATCGATCTGCCAAAGCTGCGCGAAACATTCGTGAAGGCCATGCTGCTTTCCGCTGCCATCCTCAGCATCGTAGGCGTATCGGGTGCGTTTGGCCGGATAATCACGATCGAGCAGATACCGCAAACCATTGCCGCGATGCTCATGGCGGTTGCAAGCAGTAAGTGGTCTATCTTGCTGCTGATCAATATTATTTTATTGATTGCCGGCTGCCTGATCGAAGGAACGGCGATCGTCTTAATACTTACGCCCATACTTTTCCCGATCGCCAGGTCAATAGGAATAGATCCGATTCATTTCGGCGTGATCCTTTGCATAAACTTGAGCATTGGCGCGATAACGCCGCCGCTTGGCGTTTGCCTGTTTGCGTCAAGCGCCGTCGGGGGCGAGCCTATTCAGCGCATAGTAAAAGCCATTGTGCCTTTATTGATCGCCTTGTTGCTGGTGCTTGCCCTGGTGACGTACATTCCCCAGATTTCCCTGTGGCTTCCGCAGTTAATGGCTAAATAATTTTAAGCATGAAGCAAACATGTATCGGAAAGGAAGATGGATAAGGTGTTTAGCGTAATAATCAACGGGAAGAAGCAAGACCTTGGATTGGGCAGTAAAAATCAGTTACAAATAGAGATGGGGGCCCGTATAGATGGGAGTAAACAAGCGGTCCCGGTGGGGGTCATCGTAGGAAAAGAGTTGGGGACAAGGCTGGCGCTAACCGGCGGTGTTCATGGGGACGAGTTTGAAGGACCGGCGGCAGTTTCAAGGATTTGGCGGAATACGGATCCTAAGAAACTGAAGGGAGTCTTGATCCTTATTCCGGCTGTCAACCTATACGCCCTTCAAGAAGCCCAAAGAGATACGCCTGTTGACGGTATCAACCTTAACCGGTGTTTCCCCGGGAAGAAAGGAGGTTCCTGGTCGCAGCGGCTGGCAGATGCAATCCTGAACTTTTTGGCCGATAACTGCGATTTTGTCCTTGATTTTCACTCCGCCGGCATGGATTTGACCATCGCGCCTTGCGCCATGCTCGCGCCTGGGCTTCCGGGCAGCGACGGCGCACGTAAACTGGCTATGTATACGGGGCACCAATATATGTGGGAGCAGGAATTTCCGGGCGATATATCGTCAGCCTTATCAAGACGTTCGGTGCCCGCGGTTTCTACCGAAGTCGGCGGCGAGGGGAGGGCCCGGGAAGAGGAAGTAGCGCTTAATATGACTGCGGCCCAAAGGGTGATGATAGCGTTGAATATGGTGGAAAAGCCAAAAGGTTATACCGGGGCGTGCGGTTGTTCTCCTGTCGCGGTCCAAGGCTCGTGGATTACCGCGGGCTGCGACGGCCTGTTTCGTTCAACGTGCCGCATGAAGGAGGACGTTAAGGCAGGCTCTCTGCTGGGTGAGATTTATGACCTTTGGGGCAATGTCGCTGAAGAAATCAGGGCGCCGCATGATGGAATAGTTTTTGGGATACGTACGTTGGGTGTGGCAAGAACGGGCCAGTGGCTGGTGCTTTTGATGCAGAGGAAAGACAGTTAGCGCGGCTAAGTGATCGTTCTATCCCCGCATGTGCTGAAAACGGTTATTTTATTAAATTGACAAGAGGTGGAATCATGAAAACCGTTGTTATGGAATTTGAAAAGGGCGGAAGGTTTGAAATATCACTGGATCCCAATGCGCCGCTAACTTGTAAAGCGTTTACAGATCAGTTGCCCCATATTGGGTCGGTTCTCCACGGCAGGTTTTCCGGAGAAGAATTCTTTTTTAAAATGCCTTTGGCAGTTGGAGCTGAAAATAAGGTTGCGCCTAAGGCCGGCTCTGTTTCCTTCAACTCCGACCCTAAATGGCAGGCGGTATGTATTTACTATGGCCCGAATATTAAGGTGTCATCTCCTTGTAACTTGTTCGGCGAAGTGAAAGGCGACCTGGCTGAGCTGGAGAAGATCGGCTTGAGGATTTGGCAACAAGGGGAAGAAAAGATCTGGATGAAAATTCTCTAGGACTTTATTTACAGGCCCGGAAACAAAAGGAGTGAAGTGTAAAATGCCCAATTTGAAATTTGATTTTGCAGGAAAGGTTGCCGTCGTTACGGGGGGCGCAGGGGCGATTGGTTTGACTATCGTCAAGAAATTGGCGGAAGCCGGGGCTAAAGTTGCCGCCGTTGACATTGCGTCAACAAGCGGTTTTGATGAAAAACCCTATCAGGACCGGATAGCCTATTTTAAAACCAATATTATAAAACCTGCCGAAGTTAAGGAAACTGTAGAAAAGATAATGGCCTGGGCCGGCAAAATTGATATTTTGATCAATACGGCAGGCGTCTTCAGAAGAAGCGCGTTTGTAGACACTAGCGAAGCGGATATAGATATTATGATGGATGTAAACGTTAAAGGGATGTATCTGATGACTCAAGCGGTGACGCCGCACTTTATCAAACAATGCGGCGGTAAAATCGTTAATTTCGCTTCCACAGCCGGGGTGGCCGGTTCTGTCGGGGATGCGGCCTATTGCGCCTCAAAGGGCGCGGTGGTTGTGCTGACAAAAGCGATTGCCCTGGAACTGGCCCCCCATAAAATTAATGTAAATGCGGTGAGTCCGAACGGCGTAGATAATACGCCAATGATGGCGCCTGCTTTGGCTGTCCCCGGAGAAAGGGAACGGCGGACCGCCAAGGTCCCGTTGGGCCGGCTGGTTCAGTTTACCGACATCGTCCAGCCTGTGCTATTTCTCTGTTCCGACGCTGCCGATATGATCACGGGGATCAACTTATATGTTGACGGCGGTTTTTTGGCCTAGAAACCAGGTCGGTTAGTGAGAGAATACCGCTTTAGGCGTAAGCTTGAAGCGGTATTCTCTCCTGCTTTATTAAAGGATAGAAGAACCGGTATAGTTAGATATATTAATATGTTTTACATAAATGTTAAAACCTAGTACAATAACGGTGGATGAAGCAAAATGCCTTGGAAGGGCAGCCGCAACGAGAGAGGGGAGTTGTGTCATTGGAGGTTTTAGTATACAATTACCCCATAACACCTTAAAAAACCAAGGATAGAATTGTAAAGACGGGAGGTGGTTAAAATCCCGCCGCGCGTTGTAGAAGCATATATAGGAGAATATGCCAGTGGGAAGAGTGAAGTGGCCCTTAACCGGGCGCTCGCCCTCTTACAGGAAGGGCATGATCCGGTCACTTTGGTGGATTTGGATCTGATCGAGCCCTTTTACACTTTACGTCCCATAAAAAAAGAACTGGAAGACCAAGGATTGCATGTGCTGGCCTGGGAAACCAAAAATACGATGGGCCTGGGAGAGGCCGGAACGCTCATCAAGCCGGAAATGCGCTGGGCGCTTAAAAGGCCGGGGGACGTGGTTTTGGATGTCGGTTATGGGGTCGAAGGGGCCAAAAGACTGAATCTGGTGCAAGACGCCCGTGAGGGCGGAGAACTGAAGGTTTATGTCGTGGTCAATATTGCCCGTCCCATGACAGGGGATGTGTCGGGTATTTTAGAGTATGTGAAAAGCCTGGGCCCTGTGGACGGGCTGATTAACAATTCCCATTTAGGGGATGACACAGATATGGACATTATTCAAGAAGGAGCAAGAGTTGTCGCACAAGTTTCTGAAATTTTAGGTTTGTCCGTCATCTGGACAACCGTTGACATTCGTTTTGCCGATAAGATGGGCGGACAAGACGAGATGGGGCATCCCGTATTCTATCTGACACGCCGCATGAATCGAACATTCTGGTAAACCGTGTCAAAAATCAACAAGAATAGTAAACCAGGAGGTGTATCCAAATTATGACTGAAAAACCCATTCAAGGAGAAAAACGCGTATTTATGACGGGTAACGAAGTCGTGGCCTGGGCTGCCCTGGCTGCCGATGTGGACATTATGTATGGCTACCCTATCACTCCCCAGAACGAAGTCATGCATTACTGGACGCGGCTGTCACCTAAATATGGGAGGGGCTTTCTCCAGACCGAAGATGAAATCTCGGCAGGCTTTACCACCTGCGGGGGGGTTCTTTCCGGGAAAAGAGCCTTTACCGCTACGGCGGGCCCCGGAAACATGCTGATGCAGGAATCTATGACTATGGCGGAAATGATGAGAATACCCACCGTCTTAGTCGTACAGCAGCGCGGAGGGCCATCCACCGCTACCGTCATTTACTCCCAGCAGGAAGTTACGATGACCTGTTTCGGAGGTAATGGCGAAGGCTTGCGCATCGTTTATTCCACCAGTACCCACCAGGAACTCTTCGACTATACCATTAAATCCTTTAATACTGCCTGGAAATACCGCTTTCCCACTTTTGTGCTGGGGGACGGCTACCAGGCTAAAATGAGAGAATCCCTCTACATTTATGACCCTGCCGCCAAGGGCATTGTCATGGAAAAAACCGTTCCTTATTTGGGTCAGGAAGGCACGCCCGGCGTTGACAGGGAACCGCAGCATCTAAGAAATACTTACAATACTGAAGAAGAACTCAACGAACAGGTTAATAACCTGGTCGCCGAATATGAGAAGATTGCGCCCGAAGTTATTGAATACCAGACCTTTAACACCGATGACGCCGATATCGTCATCATTGCCCATGGAGTAGTGACCCGGGCCGCCCAGGCTGCCGTCAAAGAACTGCGCAAGCAGGGCGTCAAAGCCGGGCATTTCCGGCCTGTTACCCTGCGTCCGATCGCAGCCAAAGAGCTCAAAGCTGTAGCCGGCAAGGCCAAAAAAATCATCATTGCCGAATCTGCCCAAGGGCAGTTGGAAAAGCTTGTGAAAGACGCTATTTATGGGATCGCTACTCCCCTGGAAAACTATTTCAGGCCGGGGCAGGGGATCACCTCGGAAGAATTGGTTGATCTCGTGAAAAAAGGGATGTAAATAAAGAAAGGGGGCAAACCAATATGTCAAAAGTACCTAACATGCCGAAATCGTGGCGTGAAGAAACCAAACCACATAAATTCTGTCCGGGCTGCGGTCACGGATTAATTTTAAAAGCCTTGGGAGAGGCCATCGACGAACTGGGGATCCAGGACCGTGTAGTGTTCGGTTGTGATATCGGCTGTTCCCTGCTTTCCTGGGATTTCTTCAACGTGGACGCCGTACAAACTCACCATGGGAGGACCACCCCGGTCATGACCGGGATCAAACGGGCGCGGCCTGACCGTATCTGCATCGCCTATATGGGCGACGGCGGCGGTTACGCGATCGGATCCGGACACCTCGTTAATGCCGCGGCCCGCAACGAAAAACTCACCGTTATCCTGGCGAACAACTGTAACTACGGTATGACCGGAGGGCAAATGGCGCCCACCTCTTTGCCGCACATGAAAACCGAAACCACACCTTATGGGCGGGACCCTGAAGTTACCGGCTATCCCACGCAGGGGCCGGAAATGGTAGCCGCCATTACCCGGGAAAGCGCTTATGTCGCCCGGGGCACCGTGGCCAATGTCCGCCAGCTAAAGAATTACATAAAAAAGGCGCTGCAAAATCAAATCGACGGCACAGGCTTTTCCTTCGTCGAGGCTCTCTCCGGCTGTCCCACCAACTGGAGCACCAACGCCAAAGATACCTGGGCCTTTATCGAAAAAGGCATGACGGAGTATTTTAAAGTGGGCGAAATAAAAGATCCTGCGAAGAAGGAGGCCTAGATGTAACATGGCTAAAACCGTAAAACTAGCCCTGGCCGGCGAAGGCGGGCAAGGAGTCCAATCCGTAGCCGGAATCATCGTGGAAGCGGCTTACAATGAAGGAATGGAAGCCCTCTATATCCCCAACTTCGGGGTCGAACAACGGGGGGGTGTTTCCGTGGCTTACTGCCAGATCTCCGATGAACAGATCGGGTCGCCTAAATTCGTCTACGCCGACCTGGTCATCGCCCTCTCGGACCGTGCCGTCCGCAGAACGCAGCAATACGTCAATAAAAACACCGTTTTTATCTATGATTCTTCCATTGAAGGGGTCGAAAAGGATCTTCCCGCCAACGCCAAAAAGGTCCTGGCCATTCCCGCTCTGGACACCGCCAAAAAAGAGTTGCACCCCCGGGTCTTTAACGTCATTATCATGGGAGCGGCAATTGCAGTCACGAAAATCATCGAGGTAGAGGCTGCCAAGAAAGCCCTGGAAAAGAAACTGGGGTATAAATTCGAACAAGACCCCAAGCTGCGGGAGCTCAACTTCAAAGCCCTGGAAAGAGGCGCGGAATTGGTGAAAGACCTCGTGTAAACAAGAAGGAGGAGTTTAAGATGACGACCAGTGCCTATAAAATGAAGGAAGTAGATACCAAAAAGGCTCTGTTTACCATCTTTACGGGTATCTGTAAAGGTTGTGGACTCTGCATGGAGAAATGTCCGGCTAAGACCTTGGTGTGGTCGAAAACGCTGGGCGTCTATGGAACGCCCGCCGTTGAACCTAAAGACGCCGAGGGATGCACCGGTTGCGGTATGTGCGCTACTGTTTGTCCGGATTGCGCCATCCTCATTGAAAGAAAGAAATAAAACGGGCCGGAGTAAGGATAAAAGCGCCTCGTTCCATCATTTAAATGGAGGGAGGCGCTTTACTTTATCACTGATCTTGATCCAGGTGCGGTCAAAAAATATCAGACGCTTATTTAAGTATGGGGTATAAATGTGATAAAATAATAATCCGTAGGCTGTAATTAGGAGGAAAATCATGCAACGTAAGGATCTTCGGAATATCGCCATTATCGCGCACGTGGATCATGGCAAAACAACATTAGTTGATAAAATGCTTAGTCAAGGCGGAGAGATCAGGGATAATGAACAGGTTGCGGAACGGGTCATGGATTCCAATGACCTGGAACGGGAAAAAGGGATCACCATTTTGGCGAAAAATACTTCCGTGCATTTTGCCGGGACGACGATAAATATTGTAGATACGCCGGGGCACGCTGATTTTGGCGGGGAAGTAGAACGCATCATGAAAATGGTGGACGGGGTCCTTTTAGTGGTGGACGCCCTGGAGGGTTGTATGCCCCAGACCCGTTTTGTTCTGCGGAAAGCCTTGGAACAGAACTTGGTTCCTGTGGTGGTTGTGAATAAGATGGACCGGGATCATGCCCGTCCGGCTGAAGTGGTGGATGAGGTTCTCGATCTTTTTATTGATTTGGGAGCGGGTGAAGACCAACTGGAATTCCCGGTGGTCTATGCCTCCGCTTTAGATGGCTGGGCTACTCTTGACCCCGAAGGTAACGGGAAAGACCTGTCGCCGCTCTTTCAGGCCATTATTGACCATATTCCGGCCCCCCGTGGGGAGATCGACGGGCCCTTACAGATGCAGATAACTTTGCTTGATTATAACGACTATATCGGCAGGATCGCCATTGGCAGGATCCACAGGGGAAGGATCAAGAGCGGCTCTCAGATAACGATAATGAAAAGGGAAGGGAATACGGAGAATTGCCGTATTTCTAAGCTCCTGGGGTTTGCCGGACTTAAACGGGCGGAAATTGAAGAGGCGGCTTTAGGCGATATCGTCGCGGTGGCCGGGCTGGGTAAAATCAATGTGGGAGAAACCATTTGCGATGTGGAGTCGCCGGAAGCTTTGCCGCTTTTAAAAATTGACGAACCAACCTTGCAGATGTCTTTTATCGTGAATAATTCCCCTTTTGCCGGAAATGAAGGGGAACCCGTGACTTCGCGGAAGCTGGGGGCCCGGTTGATGAGAGAGATGGAAACAGATGTGTCCCTGCGGGTCGAAGAAACTGAAAGCCCCGAGATATTCCTTGTTTCAGGGAGAGGGGAGCTTCATTTGGCGATCCTGATCGAAACGATGCGGCGGGAAGGACTCGAGTTTCAGGTGTCCAAACCCCAGGTTATCTACCGGGAAATCGACGGGGGCTTATGTGAGCCTTTTGAATATCTGGTGGTAGATACGCCTGAGGAGTACCAGGGATCGGTCATGGAGAAGCTGGGAGCCCGCAAAGGCGATCTGTTGAATATGATCAACGCCAGCGGCCAGGTGCGGCTGGAATATTCTATTCCGGCCAAAGGGCTGGTTGGGTTCCGGACAGAATTTTTAACGGACACCCGGGGCTATGGAATCATGAATCACAATTTTGACGGCTATAAACCATACCGGGGAGAGATCGGCAGCCGGAGAAACGGGGTCCTGGTAGCCTGGGAAACAGGGAAAGCCAGCGGCTATGCGCTGGCGGCCTTAGAAGACAGGGGCGTTATGTTTATCACTCCGGGTACTGATGTTTACGAAGGGATGATCGTCGGGGAGGGGACAAGGGAGCAGGACATTATTGTCAATGTCTGCAAAGAAAAGAATCTGACTAATATGCGGACGTCCACCAAGGATGACACCATCAAGCTGAAAGTGCCGCGCATCCTTTCACTCGAACAGTCGCTGGAGTTTTTAAGCGATGATGATTATTTGGAAGTGACTCCGAAATCGCTGCGCTTACGCAAGAAATATTTGAAAAAAGACGAACGCGCCAGGTATGAAAAGAACAAGAGGTCAATCACTGAGTAAACTAACCCACCATTTGCTTAATCCGGGGCTGCTGGAACGGGATTAAGCCTTTCTGCCTGTGCTTTTATAAAACATAGCATTTTGCGGCAAACTATAGCTGTTCATCTTATGTGCAAAGGGGGGGCGTCATGACTAGCTGCAATGTAATCAATTGCCGTTTCAATAATGACCGGAAGTGTCATGGAAAAGAATGCTCTGAAACAGACCCAAAAGAGGGGAGTACCGTTCAACTGCCGAGCGGTTGCAGGACTTTTGCACCACGTAATGATCTGTACTGACCTAAATAAATGATAGTTGTATTCTTAGAGAAAAAAAGTGTAAACTAATAGAAACATTTTACCTATAAACATGAACATGCTAAAATGAGATTAACAGACAAAATGGATGGTTATATGTATGGACCGGATAGGGCTTAAAGCATTTGCCAAAATAAATTTAACTTTGGATGTACTGGGGAAAAGAGCAGACGGATACCATGAGGTTGCGATGATCATGCAGGGAATTGATCTGCATGATACGGTTTGGATAGAAAAAAGGGCTGACCGCGGCGTCGTATTAACTTGTGATCATCCCGATCTGGCAGCAGACTCCACAAATTTAGTTTACAGGGCGGCGGAGCTTATACTCAGCCGTTTTCCGCGAATTTGCGGGGCGGCGCTGCATTTATACAAGCGAATACCCATTGCTGCGGGTTTGGGCGGCGGAAGCTCGGATGCGGCGGCGGTTCTGTTGGGGATGAACGCTCTTTTTGGTCTGAAAATATCTTGGGAAACCTTATTGGATTATGCTGCGCAACTCGGTTCGGACGTACCGTTTTGTTTAAAACCAATGATCTCTTTGGCAACTGGCAGGGGTGAAATTATTCAGGAACTATCCTGCGGCCCCTCCTTATGGATCCTACTGGCAAAACCACCTTTTACAATTTCCACCCCGAAAATATACAACCATTTGCATAAAGTTACTGTCGCAACCAGACCTTGCCTGGATGAGGCGCTGTACGCCCTAGAAAAAAAAGACAATGCGTTGTTATATGGCGCCATGGCTAATGTATTGGAGTTTCCGGCCTTTGATTTATATCCCGATTTACAAAAATGGGCCGGGGAAATAGAAGGTCTGGGTGCTGATAAGGTGATGATGTCCGGTAGCGGGCCGACCCTGATGGGGTTTTTTAAAAAGGAGGAGGACGCCAAAAAAGCGGCGCTACTATGGAACAGGCCGTCTTGGAATGTTTTTATCACCCGTACCATCGGGCTGAGGGATATAGATGGGAGGATGATGGAGGATGGACAGCAAGGAGCATTCTATTCCGGCTAATAATACTGACTATAAACCGTTGCGGGATATAATATATGAATCTATACGGGATGCTATCATCAAGGAAAAATATAAACCCGGCGACCGGATCTTGGAGAACCGGTTAGCCCAGGAAATAGGGGTCAGCCGTACCCCGGTCAGGGAAGCGATCCATAAGCTGATTCTGGAGGGCTATGCTACTGTAACACCCCGCAGGGGTATCCAGATCGCCAGGATCTCCCTGGATGAAATAGATGAGGTGTACGAAATTCGGGCTGCCTTGGAGGCTTTGGCGGCTGGTTTAGCTGCGGAAAAAGCGACCCGTGAACAAATTGAGGCCATGAAAGATTATCTTTGCCGGGAGAACCCGGCGGGGGGTTCTGAAGATGCCGTTTTCACCCTTCGCGGGGACTTAGAAATTCACGACCTTATTTACCGGTCAACGGGGAATCAAAGGCTGCGCAGTATGCTATTGAATTTATGGCATCAGTCTTACCGCTGGCGGGTGGCTCCAACTTACGCGCCGGAAAACACCGGGAATAGCCTGAACAGTCACCGGAAAATAATAGAAAGCATTATTAAGGGTGATATATTAACAGCCCGGCAAGCAGCCCTTGCGCATGTGGAGTTTGCTCAGCAAAACCTTACTAACTACTTGACCGCAAGATAAATTGAAAGGAGTCTTTTCCATGTTTTCAGCCATAGTCCTTGGAGGAGGATGTAAAGGGGGGCTGATCGATGGACAGGGAGACCGCGTCGTATCGGAGCCTTTCATCCGTGTAGGGCGCCGGTATATGATCGAATATGTGGTGGAAGCGCTCAGGGATTCGGAATATATCCGTGAAATCATCATTGCCGGACCCGTGGAGGAGCTGGAGAAGATATATAAAGGGGTCCCGGAAATCTCTCTGGCCGCCGGCGGCGATACCGCGATCAGGAGCTTCCTTAACGCTTTTGGGTTGGTACGGGGCGATCCTGATAAAATCCTGATAGTCACCGGCGATATACCTCTTTTGACAAAACAGGCTGTCAACGACTTTATTGAGAGCTGTTTAAGGCAGGAAGGGGATCTGTTTTACCCCATCGTCAAAAAGGAAACAAATGAAAGCCGCTATCCCGGTGCGCAAAGAACCTACGTTACCTTGAAAGAAGGGGCCTTTACCGGGGGAAACGTATTGATGGTCAACTCCCGGGTTATTCAAAAATGCATTCCTGTGGCGGAGCGTTTGGTTTATCTGCGGAAAAAGCCTTTACGGTTAGCGTCCTTCCTGGGCTGGGATCTTTTAATGCGCTATTTGCTGGGAATACTGTCTGTACATGATGCTGAAAAACGTGTTTCTGATTTATTAGGCGTGCGGGGATATGGAATTATCTCGCCCTATCCTGAGATTGGAATCGACGTGGATAAAAAGAGCGATCTTACGCTGGTAACAAAAGCTCTAAGCATGTAGGGGGGGAACCCTCTTTTTCTTTATCACTGAATGAAGTTTCGTTCGACCGGGATGGATACTACTGGAAAAACATGAATATATAAGGTAGAATAAGAGTTAAATATTCGTGATATTTTTGATTCTGGCCGAAACGGAGGGCTATTTCGTGGAAAAACGGCGTAGAAGTGAACGAATCCCCATTATAACAAAATATCTTTTAGAAAACCCCAATACGCTTATCTCGCTAAATTATTTTACCGATTTTTTCAAATCGGCCAAATCAAGTATCAGTGAAGACGTCAGTATGATCCGGGATGTTTTCGGGGAGTTTGGTTGTGGGCGGATCGAAACCATTTCCGGATCTGGCGGAGGGGTTATCTACGTCCCCCTGGTGCGGGGACAGGATAAAACAGAGTTTTTGGACCGATTGGCGCTTAAACTCAGCGATCCGGGCCGGATCCTGCCCGGCGGTTTTTTGTATATGACAGATCTTGTTTTTGATGCCCAGGTTGCGCAAAAGGTAGGGGAGATTTTTGCCCAGTATTTTGTGGACAAAGCCCCCCAGTATGTTGTTACGATAGAAACAAAGGGCATTCCTCTGGCTTTGATGACGGCCAAGGCCCTCAATCTGCCTTTGGTCATCGTGCGGGACGGGGGAAGATTTACCGAAGGGTCTTCAGTGAGTGTAAATTATATTTCCGGTTCTTCGCGGAATATCCGGACCATGTCGTTGACCCGCCGGGCTCTGCCGCTGGACAGCCGCGTCATTATTGTGGATGATTTTATGAAAGCAGGCGGTACGGCGAAAGGGATGATTGATTTATTATGGGAATTCAAAGCCCAGGTATTGGGAATCGGAATTCTGGTCGACACCGACTATCCAAAACAGAAACTCGTTAATAATTACTATTCGTTATTGAAGCTCATCAAAGTGGACGAACAGGCAAAAAAAATCCAGATCAAACCGGTTGTAACCTGAAAAGTGAGATAGATTAGAGTTCTGTATAAAATATCTAAAAAATGGGAAATTTCTTATTGAGAAGAAGGAATATCCAAAAATACGACGAATAGGACATATTAACCAGTGTGTTTTGGGAAGGTGGTGAGTTTATGAATATTACAGATGTTCGGATTAGAAAAATCAATCAGGAAGGTAGAATGAAAGCAATTGTATCAGTTACTTTTGATAATGCTTTTGTAGTGCATGATGTAAAGGTCGTAGAAGGTACGAATGGTTTATTTGTGGCGATGCCCAGCAGGAAGACTCCGGAAGGAGAATTCAGGGATATTGCTCATCCTATCTCGGCCAATGCCCGGGAGGTAATCCAATCGGCTGTTCTCAAAGCTTATCAGGAAGCGATTTAGGCGATTTGATAATAAATAGCGATATGTGGAACTAGGAGCTCATCTGGAAAAGCTCCTTTTTTTTATGAAGTGAATAATGGCTTAGAGGGTAAAATTGTGATATAAATAATATGATATCAATTGGACGCAAGGAGGGGGCAAAATTGGGGCATACAACAGCGGTCGTTTTGGCCGCCGGTCTGGGTACGAGAATGAAATCCAATCTTCCGAAGGTTTTACATAAAGTATGCGGAGTACCGATGATACAGCATGTTATCCGCTCCTTACGTGAAGCTAAGGCGGATAAAATAATCGTAGTATTGGGATACCGGGGGGAACTGGTAGAAGGTATTTTAGGATCCGACTGCGAAGTGGTCTATCAGCATGAGCAATTAGGGACAGGACATGCCTTGCTGCAAGCGTTGCCTAAACTAACCGACCGGGAAAACGGGGATTGCCTGGTCGTCTGTGGGGATACTCCCTTGTTAACAGGCCGGACATTGGCGCAATTAAGAAACAGGCGCCGGGAAACGGGCGCTTTTGCTACAGTTTTGACTGCCCGGGCGGCAGACCCTGCTGGTTATGGAAGGATCATCAAAAATGCTCAGGGTATTGAAAAAATTATAGAAGAAAAGGATGCTACAGAACAGGAGAAGCGTATTACGGAGATCAACACCGGAACTTATTGCTTTTGTCTCGACGCTCTGAAAGGGAAATTAGCTCTTCTTACTCCCGCCAATGCCCAGGGAGAGTATTATCTGACCGACGTCGTCCGTTTGTTGGCGGAGGATGGGAAAAAGGTGGATTCTTATGTCCTTAAAGACCCTGAGGAAGCCATGGGGGTAAACAACCGTATCCAGTTGTCGGAAGCGGAATCCCATATGCGGCGCCGGATTGCCGGGTATCATATGCAAGAGGGCGTAACGATCATTGATCCCGGTCATACGTATATTGAGGGAACGGTTAAAATCGGACGGGATACCGTAATATATCCGGGTGTGATTCTGGAGGGAAATACGGAGATCGGCGAGAACTGCAGTATTGGTCCCTATACAAGGATCTATAACACACATGTAGCGGACGAGGTGGTCATAAATCAATCTACTTTGCTGGAATCCCAGGTAGGCAGGGAGTGCCGGATCGGCCCCTTTAGTTATCTGCGCCCCGGCACGGTGCTGGCGGAGAAGGTAAAAGTAGGGGACTTTGTCGAGGTCAAAAAATCTTTTGTAGGGGCAGGATCAAAGCTCCCCCATCTAAGTTACGTCGGGGACAGCACACTGGGAAAGGATGTGAATATAGGGGCCGGGACCATCACCTGCAATTATGACGGGAGCGCCAAACATCCCACCGTCATCGGGGACGGGGCTTTTGTCGGGAGTAATACCAATCTGGTGGCCCCTATCACGGTGGGAGCCGGAGCCTATATCGGGGCAGGTTCCACTGTGGACGGTGATATTCCCCCAGGCGCTCTAGCCATTGCCCGGGGGCGGCAACGAAATATTGAAAATTGGAAGAGTAAAAAAAAGGGGGAGGATTTATGATGTCCAGCTACAAAAACATCAAAATATTTACAGGGAACGCTCATCCCGAATTGGCCGCGGAGATTTCGGAATATCTGGGGATAGAAGTGAGCGCCGCTTCCGTGAAGAAATTTTCGGATGGTGAAATCAATGTTTTTATTGAGGAAAGCGTCAGGGGAGCGGATACTTATGTTATCCAGCCTACGTGTACGCCGGTAAATGACAATATTATGGAGCTTTTGATCCTGATGGACGCCCTGCGGAGGGCTTCCGCCCGAAGGATCACAGCGGTGCTGCCTTATTACGGTTATGCGCGTCAGGACCGTAAGGCCAAAGCCCGCGAGCCCATCACCGCGAAATTGTTAGCGAATCTGATCACGACGGCGGGGGCCAGACGCGTACTCGCGGTTGACCTTCATGCCGGACAGATCCAGGGATTCTTTGATATTCCGGTCGATCACCTCCAGGGCGTTCCGATCCTGGCGGAATATTTTTTGAACAAAGGAGCCGAGGACATTGTAGTCGTTTCCCCTGATTTAGGCGGCGTTACCCGGGCCAGGATCTTATCAGGCCGGCTGCACGCTCCGCTGGCTATTATAGATAAACGCCGTCCCAAGCCGAACGTGGCCGAGATCATGCATATTATCGGGGATGTCAAAGGGAAAAAGGTCGTCATGGTCGATGATATCATTGACACGGCGGGGACTATCACCCTGGGGGCTCAGGCGCTTATAGATAACGGGGCCAAAGAAGTGTACGCCTGCTGCACGCACCCCGTGTTATCGGGAGTGGCTATTGAACGGCTGCAGAAATCAGCCATCAAGGAGCTGATCGTCACCAACACCATTCCCTTGTCGCCGGAAAAGAAGCTTGATAAAATCAAGGTGCTCTCCATTGCTCCGCTGCTGGGCGAGGCTATTATCCGGATCCATGAGGATCTATCGGTCAGTAAATTGTTCGATCAATGAAGTTTCGTTCAATAAAGCGTTTTTGTCTATCCCGGCCCGCCTGCGGACATACTAGAAATAAAATGTTCTTAAAAGGCGGAGGGAAAAATGACCAAAAGAATCCTTACTGTGAATAGCCGCCCCCTTTCTACGAAGCATTCCGTTAAGGCGATGCGGAAAGAGGGGATGGTTCCGGGAGTTTTATATGGGAAGAAAATTGGCAGTATTCCGGTAGCTGTTTTAGAAAAAGATTTACGCAAGGTAAGCGGAGCGCACCTGCTGGAAATTGTGTTGCCGCAAGCCTCTTACCCGGCGGTAATCAGGGAGATCCAAAAGGACTCTCTCAACGGGGCCTTGCGGCATGTCGATTTTCAACAAGTGGATTTGACTGAGAAGATGAAGGCCGACGTTGCCGTCCATCTGACGGGGACGCCCTTGGGAGAAAAGGCGGGAGGTATCCTGCAGCCGGGGGAACGGTCAATCGGGTTGGAAGCGCTTCCCGCAGAAATGCCGGGTTTTGTGGAGGCCGACGTTACAAATTTAGAGATCGGCGATTCGTTTACAGCCGCCGATTTACAGAAAGCGCTTCCTTATAAAATTTTGAGCGACCTGCAAACGGTCTTAGCCAGGGTCGTTCCGCCTGCTGCCGACTTACAACCAGAAGAAATCATAAACACGGAAGACAAGCCGGAGGAAAACGATGTTCCGGTAAAGTAAAGGCACATTTGCCGAATCGACCTGTATTGCGTGGGGGAGAATAGATGAAACTCATGATAGGTTTAGGAAATCCGGGCCGTAGATATGAAAAGACCCGGCATAATATCGGGTTTATGGTACTCGACGCGCTGGCCGAAGAGCTTGGTTGTCCGCTCGCCAAAAAGCAAAACGCGTCTTGTACCGGCCAGGGCTTTATTTCCGGACAGAAAATATTGCTGGCTAAACCGCAGACATTTATGAACAACAGCGGGGAGGCGGTTATGGAGTTGCTGCATTATTACCGGGATGGGATAGATGATTTTATTGTCATTCATGATGATCTGGATTTGGAATTTGGAAAGATCCGTTTTAAGGCAGGCGGCGGAACAGGCGGGCATAATGGTTTGAAATCCATCAGTCATTTTCTGAATTCTCCGGATTACGACCGGTTGAAAGTCGGTATCGGCCGCCCGCCAGGTTTAGTCAAGGCTGAAAGCTATGTATTGAGTGAATTTTTGCCTACTGAAGAACCCCTGCTGCCAAAAATCATTACCGCCGCTATAGACGGCTTGAAGTTATGGAGCAGGGAGGGGGTCCGTCAGGCTATGAATGACAGCAACGGCTTGCGTTTTTGCATAGAGGACGGGGGAACAGAGAATACTAGCGGATAGTCCGGCTTAAATAATTATACGTTGCTGGTCTAATGACGAAGGTATGATATATAATAAGTACTAAGCTAAAGTCGGTTATTGATACACGGTAAGAAGTTTACTGTGTGGGGGTTTTGTAACGCCCACTATTTTGACATGGAGGAATAGGGATGGCCCTCAAACCAATAAGACAATATTTACACAAGCTCAAGGAATGTAATTTTCTGCTGGAACAGGTTCTTAAAGGGCAGGACAACTTGATCTATGGGGTCACGGGGTCGCAAAAGAGTCTGCTGGCCGCGCTGATCTTTGGAACACAACCCCAGTCCATTCTCTATATCGTGGAAAATCCCCAAAGGGGCAAAGAAATTTTTGATGATTTAAACAATTTGCTGCAGGGTTTCTCGGTGCATTATTTTCCCGCTCTGGATCTTCTGCCTTTCGAGGTGATTGCCCAGAGTCACGAAACTCAGCGTAAAAGATTGGAGGTTTTGCAGCATCTTCTGGATAGTCCGAAAAGTATTGTTGTAACGACCCTGGAAGCGATCAGCCACATCCTGGTTGCGCCGGATGTTTTTCGGCAGGCTGTTTTTACTATCAGGGCAGGAGAAACACGACAAGTCGAGGGCTTGTTAAAGAACTTGGTTTCCATTGGTTATCAAAGGGTGGAAAGGGTCGAGGATAAGGGACAGGTCGCCTTGCGCGGCGGAATTTTAGATATTTTTTGTTCAACAGAGGAATACCCGTATCGTTTAGAATTTTTTGATGATGAAATAGATTCCTTGCGCCGGTTTACCGTCGAAAATCAACGGTCTACGCGCAGTATCCGGGAAGCGTTGATTTCTCCCGCTTCGGAATTCTTTCTCTTGGGCAGGGATAAGGAAACGGCTTTGCGCCAGATAAAAGAGGAAGCGCAACAGCTCTTAAAGGTCCTCGAAAAAAAAGGCAACCGCGACGGTTATCAGTACTTATTGGCAAAATCCCGTGAAGTGATAGAGAATATGCAGGAAGAACAGTACTTTCCGGGATATGAGCAGTATTTGCCGTATTTTTTTCCGGAAAGGTATACGCTGCTGGATTATTTTCAGCGCACGCCCCTGATTATTATGGATGAGCCCAATCGTCAGCGGGAAAGCATGGTTTTGCGGGAAAAAGAAACGCTGGAAACCTACAAGGTATTATTTGAAAAAGGCAAGATCCTGCCCGGCCAGTTTCATAACTATCTGATGGAGGGCGAGCTGTGGGACCGTTTTGCTAAAACGAAGAAAATCTACTACTCTCTTCTTCCCAAAAAACCGTTAGGCGTGGATAGCCTCAATATTTTGGGGATGGCGGCTAAAACGCCCAGTTTATACATGGGGAAAACAAAGCTCTTGGTGGATGAACTAAAGGAATGGCGCAGACAAAAATATGCGGTGTGCATCCTCGTGAATTCCGAAGAACGGGGCCAGCGTCTAAAACAAGGGCTTTGGGATCTGGGGGTTGAGGCTGTTTACGTGAAGGATGATTTTCAACCTTTGCCGGAACAGGTATATATTACGGAAGGTTATCTGACGGGCGGCTTTGAGTTGACGACCTGGAAGGTTGTTGTGCTGACGGAGCATGAAATATTTTATCAGCCCAAAAAAAAGGCTCCGCGGAAAATCTTTCAGGAGGGAAAACGCGTCCCCGCTCTGGAAGACCTGAAAATCGGAGATTATGTCGTACATATCAATCATGGGGTAGGGCGTTATATCGGTATAGAAAAGCTCTCTGTCGGCGATACGGAGCGGGACTATTTACTAATAAAATATCAGGGTGAAGATAAATTATACGTCCCTACCGATCAATCCAATTTATTACAAAAATACTCTTATCAGGAGGGTCAGACGCCCAAGCTTTCCAAATTAGGCGGAAATGAATGGAATAAAATCAAATCCCGGGTCAAAGCCGCCGTAAAGGATATGGCGGAGGAGCTTTTGGCGTTGTACGCCGCCCGGCAAGCGCAGCCGGGTTACGCTTTTGCCGCCGATACCCCGTGGCAGGGAGAGTTTGAAGAAGCCTTCCCTTTCGAAGAAACGCCGGACCAATTGCGGACCATTGAAGAGGTGAAGCGCGATATGGAAAAACCCCGTCCCATGGACCGTTTGCTTTGCGGCGATGTGGGGTACGGGAAAACGGAGGTTGCTATCCGGGCCGCTTTTAAAGCTGTGTCGGATAATAAACAGGTAGCTGTTTTGGTGCCCACCACCGTTTTAGCCCAGCAGCATTATACGACCTTTCGGGAGAGATTTGAGGGGTTTGCCGTTAAGGTAGATATGATGAGCCGTTTCCGTTCTCCCAGAGAGCAGAAAAACACGCTGAAAGAGCTTGATCAAGGAAGGGTCGACGTTATCATCGGCACGCACCGTTTAATATCGAAGGATGTTGGGTTCAAGGATCTAGGCCTGTTGATTGTCGATGAAGAACAACGTTTTGGGGTCCTTCATAAGGAAAAAATCAAAAAGCTCAAGAAAAACTTAGACGTTTTAACGCTGACGGCAACCCCGATCCCGCGGACTTTGCATATGTCGCTGGTAGGGGTCAGAGATATGAGTATCATTGAAACGCCTCCGGAGGACCGTTACCCTGTGCAGACATTTGTGGTAGAATATAGTGACCAGTTGGTTCGTGAAGCCATCCGGCGGGAACTGGGACGGGGCGGACAGGTCTTTTATGTCCATAACCGGGTGGAGGATATTGATAAGGCCGCCGGTTTTCTTCGGGAGCTGGTGCCGGAAGCGCATATTGGGATCGCCCACGGTCAAATGAGCGAAGACCATCTGGAGAATGTCATGCTGGATTTTATGGAGGCCAGACTGGATATTTTAGTATGTACTACGATCATCGAATCCGGCTTGGATATTTCTAATGTAAATACCCTCGTCATTGATGAGGCCGATAAGCTGGGGTTGGCCCAGCTATATCAGTTGCGCGGAAGAGTTGGACGTTCCAACCGGGTGGCTTATGCTTATTTAACCTACCATAAAAACAAGATTTTGTCCGAAGTGGCGGAGAAGCGTTTAAACGCTATCCGCGAGTTTACCGAACTGGGTTCAGGCTTTAAGATCGCTATGCGGGATTTGGAAATACGGGGCAGTGGGAATATTCTCGGATCTGAGCAGCATGGACATGTTGCTGCGGTGGGGTTTGATTTATACTGCCGTATGCTTGAGGAAGCTGTTAAGGAGGTAAAGGGTGAGAAAATCCCCGCCGAGAAAACCATTACCATTGATATTCAGGTCAAGGCGTTTATTCCTCAGGAATACATCAGCGATAGCGGGGTGAAGATAGATTTTTATCAAAGGATCAATATGGTAAAAGACAAGAACGAGGTGGAGCAGCTTAGCGAGGAGTTAAGGGACAGATTTGGCGAATTGCCGGACGCGCTGACCAATCTTCTCAGGATAGCTTCTGTTAAAGCGTCTGCCGCCAAAGCCAAAATCCAATCCGTTACCCAGGAAAGAGATGTGATTAAAATCAAGATGGACGAAGATCATGGTTTGACCGGCAGCCAATTGATGGGTCTGGCCAGACGCTATCGCAGGCAGTTGAGTTTTAACACTTCCGCAGGGCTCGATATCCTGGTAAATATCCGTAATCTCGAGCAAAAACAGATGTTGGTTTTTTTAGAGGAAATTATTATGGAAATATCCTCTATTGCTGATAAGCAACTTGTTTTGATATAATAAATTAGTCTTGGTCTTTTAGAAAGGGCTTGGTTTATTTAGAAAGAAGGGGAAAAAAATGAAAAAATACCTGCCAATTATTATAATTGCCGCAATAATTGTAGCCGCGGTTTCCGCATTTCTCGTTACCGGTTATGGCGAAAAGGTTAGCGCTATAGTGAATGGTGAGAAGATTACCGAAAAAGAATTGGATACACGGGTAGGCCAAATTGCCGCTATGTATGGTTATGATATGACGACACCCGAAGGGCAGCTGACGATGGGATATTTAAGGGGACAAGTTTTACAGAGCCTGATTGAAGAAAAATTGATTTTGGCCGACGCCAAAGCCAAAAATATCGAAGTGGATCACGCTAAAGTCGATGAAGAAATGAAGAAAATCAAAAGCAGTTATTCTTCAGATGAAGAATACCAAGCAGCCTTGAAAGAGCGCAAATTTACGGAAAAGGATTTGAAAACATTTATTGGGAATCAATTGGCGGTCGATCAGCTCATTACTGAGGTGACTAAAGACTTGACTGCAACGACCAGGGACATCAAAGGATATTATGAGGAAAACATGGAGGAATTTGTAGTACAGGAAATGATAAAAGCCCGTAATATTGTGGTAGAAACAGAGGATGAAGCCAAAGCGGTGATAGAACGTTTGGACAAAGGCGAGGATTTTGCCAAACTGGCCGTTGAATTGTCCACTGATCCCACCGCTAAAGATAATCAGGGGGAAATAGGCTATTTTGATAAAGACGCTAATTTTATTCAGGAGTTTAAAGACGCCGCTTTTGCTTTGAAGGTGGGGGAATACACTAAAAAACCCGTTGGCAGTATGTTCGGTTTTCACGTTATTAAGGTGGAGGATAAAAAACCCGCCACGCAGCGTACTTTTGACGAAGTTAAAGAAGAATTGGCCGCCCGGTTCCTCTCCGAAGAAAAGAACGAGAAATTTTCCGCTTATGTGGATGAGCTGTTGAAAAATGCGAAAATAGAAAACAAATTTGCTCAGGACGAGGAAGCTGCAGAAGGGGAGCTTTCAGAAGAACCTTCGGAAGAAGAATCTTCTGAAGAAAAAAATCCAGGCGACCCACCCTCGGCGGAAGATACTGCAAATAACCAGGAAAACAGCAGTAACGGAGAATAAAGGGATTCTTGATTTCAGGCGGAGTTTTGTTTTAACTCCGACTGAAACTTAGAAGCCCTTATCCGGGAGCTTAGCGCCGCTTATCTTGCGTTTAAAGAAGCGGAAGTATTAGCGGCGGTTGGCTATCGGATAAAAGAGGATGATATTCATTAGACACACAGACCGTATGTGTGTCTTTTTTCTTGTCAAAGTAATCAGGGAAGCATTTCTTCGGCAGGTATAAAAAACAAAAAGCAATATATACTATCATTAAAGAATCCCTTTAATACCATAAGGAGGGAAGGTAACATACATGAAAGCTACAGGTATTGTTCGAAGAATTGATGACCTCGGTCGTGTGGTTATCCCGAAAGAGATCAGGCGCACCTTACGGATTCGGGAAGGGGACCCTTTGGAGATTTTTGTGGATCGCGAAGGAGAAGTGATTCTGAAAAAATACTCTCCTATTGGTGAGCTGGGCGATTTTGCCAAAGAATATGCGGATTCTCTGTATGAGGCGATCGGGCATATTTCGTGTATCGCGGACAGGGATCAGATCATCGCAGTGGCAGGAGGACCTAAAAAGGAGTTTTTGAACAAACGGGTTGGAGTAGCTGTTGAGAAAGTCATGGATGAAAGGAAAGCGGTTTTGATCAACCAACCGGGGCAGCACCCTTATTGCAGTATTTGTACCGGTGAAGAGGGAGAATGTAAATATACCGCCGAAGTGATCGCTCCTATCATTGCCGAAGGTGATCCCATTGGAGCGGTTATTATTGCCTCCAAGGAACCTAATACGAAATTCGGCGACCTGGAATTGAAGCTCGCTGAAACAGCGGCTTCTTTCCTGGCTAAACAAATGGAACAATAGAACTCTGAAAGGTGGTGTGAAAACGCCATCTTTTAATTTTATAGTATATCAGGCCGGCTTCTTTCTTAGTTCAGCGCTTTATTCTCAGGCTGAGTAATGGTATCATATAATACAACGGTGATTGAACGAGACTTCATTCAGGGGGAGATTCAACTCCCACTAAATGTTAGTCGAGTCCATACTGGATTTAGTCGCCCTTGGATATCCGCGCCTATTTAGGAGGGAGGTCTTAGGGCGGGTTAGTTCGGTGATAAAGGAGTTGGCTTTGTTGAAAGAGATCGTCGTAATCGGATTGGGACCCGGCGGTTGGGATCATCTTACTATCGGAAGTTGGGAAGCCTTGAAGGAAGGCCGGCAAATCTTTTTGCGTACAGCCAAACATCCCATCGTGAAAGAATTGACCGAACGCGGGATCAAATTTTCGACTTTTGATTATTTATATGAGGAAAAAAAGACCTTTCCGGAGGTCTACCGCAGTATAGCCGATATCCTTATTCAGGAACTGGATAAGGAAACGGTTTTAGAGAGTGTGTATTATGCTGTTCCCGGCCACCCCCTGGTGGCGGAGGAATCAGTTCAGTTATTGCTTCGGGAGTGCCCGGCCTTAGGGATACAGATCACTTTTGTTCCGGCGATGGGTTTCTTGGACAGTCTTATTACGGCCATCAAGTTTGATCCGGTTGAAGGGTTACTGGTGCTGGACGCTTTGAAATTTGAAAAAGAAGATCTGGTCCCCTGCAGGCATACCATCTTTGCACAGGTCTATAACCGGCTGGTGGCTTCAGATCTAAAGTTATCTTTGCTGGAAGTATACCCGCCGGAACATCCTGCTGTGGTGGTGCGCAGGGCCAGCATAACCGAAGAAGAAACGGTGACTTGCGTCCCCTTGGCGGAGCTGGATCACCTCGATTGGTTTGATTACCTAACTTCAGTTTATTTGGAACCAATTACTGAAGTAACGATCAGGAAACCCTGCCAATATCCCCTTGATCCTTTGGTAGAAGTGATGGAAGATTTGCTTTCGCCTCAAGGCTGCCCCTGGGACAGGGAGCAAGATCATTTTACTTTAAGGCCCTATCTGATTGAAGAAACCTATGAAGTGCTCGAAGCGATTGAAAAAAAGGATATGCATAAATTAAAGGAAGAATTGGGAGACTTACTGTTACAGATAGTCTTTCATACGATGTTGGCCCAGAATAGGGGTGATTTTACCTGTCAGGACGTGGTTGAAGAAATCAGTCGGAAGATGATCCGGCGCCATCCGCATGTATTTGGCGGTCTATCTGTGAAGCATTCGGCGGAGGTTCTAAAGAACTGGGAGCAGATCAAAGCTGCTGAAAGAGGCGGGGATCCGCAGAGAGGCAGGATTTTGGACCAGCTTAACAGGTCTTTGCCGGCTCTTTTGCTGGCGGAAGAGGTCCAGAAAAAGGCCAGTAAGGCGGGGTTTGACTGGAAGGATGCTCAGGGGGCATGGGACAAGCTGCTGGAAGAAGTTCATGAATTAAAAGATGCGCTTTTGGGGCAGAATAGAAAAGGACGGGCTGCTGAAAGACAGGATGTTGAAAGACAGGCTGCTGTTGAAGAAGAATTGGGCGATCTGCTTTTTGCCATAGTAAATGTGGCCAGATTTACAAAACTGTCGCCGGAGGCGGCGCTCTATAAATCCATCCATAAATTTATCAACCGTTTTAACTATATTGAAGATGTATTGCTTAAGAAAAATAAAAAGTGGGACGAAATGGACATCCATAAGCTGAATATTTTATGGGAGCAGGCAAAAAACCTTAAAAATAATGAAAAAGTTTAGTAAGGACGCAGGATTTTGGTAGGTTTTGGCGAAAGATAGTTAAAAGTAAACCTTAATTTGGGAGGGATTGTTTTGAATAAAACTGAACTCGTCGGTGCAGTAGCAGAAAAAGCCGAAATCACAAAAAAGGATGCTGAAAAAGCGGTAAACGCGATCCTCGCGAGCATCGAAGATGCAATGGCAAAAGGCGACAAGGTTCAATTGGTTGGATTTGGGACTTTTGAGGTCAGACAGAGAGCAGCGCGGACAGGCCGCAATCCTCAAACAGGGAAAGAGATCAAAATCGCCGCTACTAAAGTACCCGCTTTCAAGCCTGGCAAAGCGCTCAAGGACTCGGTAGTGAAATAACACTGCAATCTTAAATTGGTAATTCATAACATAAAAATCAGGTTCTTTATGTGAACCTGATTTTTATTGCATTCGCCGGATAGTTATATCGCCGGACGGTATTATAATGTTTGGAAGATGGGATGGAATTATGCGCTTAGATAAATTTCTCAAGGTATCACGCCTCATCAAACGCCGTACTGTAGCCAAAGACGTCAGTGACGCCGGAAGAGTATCGGTGAATGGGAAGGTCGCCAAGCCGGGAACGGAAATCAAGATCGGCGATATCCTGGAAATTGGGTTTGGTCCCAGGCAGATACGGGTCGAGGTGTTGGAAATCCGGGAGTCGGCGCCTGCCGATCAAGCCAAAAACCTTTACCGGGTGATAGAATAATTTGCCATTCATATAAACCCGCCTGCAGGTGAAACTAAGGTTAGTTTACACTGATAGGGGGTTTTTTTGTGGTCAGCAAACACTTGAAAAGTTATTTGATCGGAATATTGATCCTTATCTTTGTTACGGCGGGATGTTCCAGTCAGTTGAGAAGCCCCGGCAAAACTACCCCTGAGAAAAAGACCGGAGAGGAGCCGACTATTTCTCTGTACGTTGCGGAAACACAAGAGAAAAAGCAAATAAAAATAGAGGAGTACATTAAGGGAGTAGTGGCCGCGGAAATGGAGCCCACTTGGCCTATCGAGGCGTTGGCGGCCCAGGCCATCTTAGCCCGGACTTTTACGTTGGAACGGATGGAATCGACGCAGGGAGTGCCCGGCAGGGGGACAGACGCCTCCACAAATGTAGAGGAGTTTCAGGCTTATGACGCCAAACGCATCAATGATAATGTGATTAAAGCCGTAGAGAAGACCCGGGGCGAGGTGGCAAAATATAACGGCCGGTATATCAAGGCCTGGTTTTTCGCCGACGGGGGCGGGCAAACAGCCGCTTCGGCTGAAGAGGGTTTGGCTTATATCAAGGAGCCCAGTCCCTATGTGCACAGTGTCAAAGATCCCGGCTCGGATATTACTACCCAGGAAAACAAAGCCTGGCAAGCGGAATTCCCTTTGTCAACGGTTAGACAGAGTGTGCGCAAGGCTGTCGGGAACGATCCCGGTTCTATCAGTCAGGTGAAAATAACGAAAAAGGGTCCCTCCGGACGGGCTATGACCGTTCAGATCGGCTCGGTTTCGGTAAGCGGGCCGGCTCTCAGGCTGGCGTTAGGGAGCGAGAAAATGCGGTCCACACTTTTAACGGACATAAGAATCAGCGGCGGAAAGCTCATCATGTCGGGCAAAGGCTTCGGACATGGCGTGGGAATGAGCCAATGGGGCGCTAAGGCGCTGGCGGAAAAACAAAAATCACCCGAAGATATTATTAAGTATTTCTTTAAGGATATTGAAATTGTCAAGGCCTGGAAGTAGGTGGCGTCATTGGACTTGGAAAAGCTGCAATATTTTCGGAACAGGTTAATAGCGCTGCGCGAGGAGGAAAGGGATGTCGCCGCAGGGATCGGAGAGGGTTTGCGTACTTCCTTCCGGGATGCGACGGATGAATTGTCCCTTTATGATAATCATCCCGCCGATGTGGGCGATATCACTTTTGAACGCGCCAAAGACCTGGGACTGAAGCTTTTTGCGGAAGACAGGCTGGCTATGATAAACGAAGCTTTGCTTGCTATTGAAAAAGGGACCTTTGGAATGTGCGGGTCCTGCGGACAGCCCATTAGTATAGCAAGGCTTGAGGCAGTTCCTTATACCACGTTCTGTCAGGACTGCCAAAAGGATCAGGAGGACGACGGGCGGTATCCCCGTCCCATTGAGGAAGAGGTGATTTCCTCACCCTATGGCGGACTAAATCCTCATTCAGCGCTTCTGCACAGAAAGGAGGACAATGCCTTTGATGGGGAGGACTCCTGGCAGGCGGTCGCACGCTATGGCAGCAGTGATTCACCTTCGGATACCGGAGAAGATATGGGCATCGTGGAAGATTATGAGGGTATCGCTGCGGTTAGGGGCAAGGATGGACAATTGTATCAGGATTTCGGCGGGAAGGATGACGAGGACCCTCCGGAAAATTGGCTGAATGAATAAGACGGGGCCGTTGGCCCTTTTTTATTTTGGAGAAAAGCAAGGCACGGGCGGACAAGTCAGTGTGAGAATGGATATGCGGTGTACCAATTGCCGAGAACATCTGAGGGCATAAGGTATTGATTATGAACAGTCAACACAGAGGAATCCCCATTTTTATGTAGGGGTTAATGGCAATTTGTAATTATCCTAACCCAAAACATTTAATTGCCCCAATAATTCACTGTATCTTCTGCGGCTTAAGAAGGCTTCTTTGTCACTTTTCTTAAACTTGATTTGATATGCGTTGTTGCTCCAAAATTTTATTTTTTCAATTTTATTAATATTAACAAGACAGGCTTTATGAGAACGAAAAAAATGGCCTTGCAGCTTTGACTCCAAATTATAAAGCGTTTCTTTTATTTTTACTGTGTCATCTACAGTATGTATATAAACCTTTTTATCAGTTCGTTCTATAAATAGAATATCCTCTGAATTTATCAAGACAATTTCATTGTCAGTTCTAATACCCAGCTTGATATTTCTATCAATTGGAGTGAAATGGGGCTGCAATTTTCTCTTTTTTATTATTTGCATAATCGTCCGTTTTACGCGGCTTTCATCAATAGGCATTAGGATATAATCATATGAATAAAGCTCAAAGGCCTCCATAGTAAACCGGGGATGGGTAGCTATAAACACTATATTTATCCCTAAATCAAGCATTACTAATTTCTTTGCTAAATCCATTCCGGAGCCGTCAGGAAACTGGATGTCTAAAATAATAATATCGGGTTCAGTTTCTACAAAACATTTCTGTGTTTCATCTATGGTTTGGGTTTTCCCTACAATAGTGGTTTTATTAATTGTTGATAATATATTTTCCAGTAACGCCAATATTCTTGGCTTATCACTAGCAAGAAGTATTTTTAACATATAATAAATCCTTTCCACGGAATATTTGCTTCTTATTTCCAGAATTGAAGGGATTTTTCCTGCTTATTTCCTATATTCCAGTTACTTTCTCTTTAATTTTCAGGAATACTTTGCTTAATTATAAATAATAGGCATAGAAAAACCCCGCTTTTGTGCGGGGTAATAGTTTTTAATATGCTATTTTCTTTGCAGGTGCATTAATACATCAACTAATTTTTGATTTAGGACACTCCCTTGTGTATTGCCAATTTTCTTATCTTGCTGAACTCTTGCCCCAAACTCTGCAATCCAATCCCGTTTGCCATTTAGATCCGCCTTGGTCAAAAAATACTTATAATTTGGATAATTGTGTTTAATATAATCTGGCGGGGATAACTCTGGATTGAAAGTCAGTATAGCATGATCTAGCAGGGAAATTTCTCCCTTCTCGTATAGTTTTTTAGATATTTCACAAAGTTCTTTGTGTGAAGCATGACGAATATCATAGTCTTTTGCTATTTGCTCGTAAATATCTGTCTTGGAATTTTGGGAGCTGGTTTTTGCAAGGACTTTTTCTTGGGGAAAAGCTGGACTATCCTTTTGGGTATTTTTGGGGATATATATAGTTGCCATATTGCTGCTACCGGATACCCTCACGAACATTCAACCCCTTTGCATCTGTTTAATAATTTTATTATATCACATTGTTGACATATTTCACAAAATATTTGGAATTTAAGCGGTAAACGTTTTCCTGAGTAAAAATTACTGAATATACATTGAATCGGACATTGTATTCCATGGTGAATTTAGTGAAGTACACTGAAAAGTAAAGTTCCCATTCTCAAAGGCGCTGGCATCCCAATAATATATCCAGCCATCAATGATTGTATCGCCGTTCAGATCAATTGCCTGGTATGCGACCGACTGTAATGTTTGACCATTCATTTTAGCTATGCGATTATGTCCAATTCCAATTTCATATGTAACTATATACATTTCTCCACCGCCATGGTTATAAACCGATGAGAATTGATTACTTGAAAAATACTCATAGGCAGGATGATTTGTAGAGCATGCGGCATATACCTGCAAATCGGTTAAAGGAGGGGCTGGGGCAGCGTATACGTTAACTGCAATAGCTAAACTAAGCACCAAGCTTAATAATAGAACTACAAAAATCTTTCTTTTCATAATTTACACCTTTCATAAATTTATTTTCTCTAGACTGCGATAACACCATTCATACCACCGGACTCACCCCCCAATACATTTCATAGATTGTTTCCAGCCTCATTATACACAATTTAACCCATTTATTGGGAAGCCTGGATGCAAATGGTTTGATTTTGGGCACAAGTGGCTTATATCTGCTTATGAACGGTAGGCATAGAAAAACCCCGCTTTGGTGCGGGGTAATAGTTTTTAATAGTATCTTGTGGGGATAACTCTGGATTGAAAGTCAGTATACCATGAAAGGACTTTTTCTTGGCATATTAGTGAAAACAGCGCATATAGATAAAGGTAAAAGAGAAGATGAGGAGGGGCGGGCATATGGAAAGCGGCAATACTCCTCGCTATCAACTGACCCTGTCAAACCGGGAGGTCTTGCAGTCCAATGGAGTAGTCGAGGTAATCACCTTTGATGAAAAGGAAGTCGTTACGGTGACAAAATTAGGTTCCATGGTGATTAAAGGGGAAAGACTGCATATTATCCAGTTAAATTTAGAGGAGGGGCGGCTCGTTTTAGAAGGAGAAATCAGTATGATTCAGTATGTTGAGGATAAAAGAGGGAAAATGAAAGCCAAGGGCAAAGGGGTGTTGGAGCGGCTCTTTAAATGAATAAATCCAAGGATGGTGTCAAATGCTTTCTGTGGCTGACCAGATAATTTCTTTTTTGCTGATTATGGCTCTGGGAATAATAGCCGGATTTCTTTTTGACTGTTACCGTACCATACGGTTGAATTGGCGGCCCAAACGCTGGGGAACCGTTCTGGGGGACGGGGTGTTTTGGTTTCTCCTTACCACGTTGACCTATTCGTTTTTAATGATCAGAACCTGGGGCGAAGTCCGCCTCTATGTTTTTCTGTCTATGGGCTTGGGCGTACTGATTTACCTGAAGTTTTTCAGCCTGAGGGTAAGCGTTTTTTTAAGAAGGTTTTATACCATATTCGTAAAGGTGATAAAAAAATTCATGAAAATAGCCGGGATACCCTTTGCAGTCCTGGCAAAAATACTGTTTTTCCCCTTTAAAATGATAGGCGCTTTAGTGATCCTGATTACCCGGGCCATGAAGAAAATCCTAAGCAGGATACATCCGCCGCCCCCGCCCGAAAATATATCTTGAGTATAAGCAGGATTTTCGCAAAGTGTGCAGAAAATAGTTCTTACTCTATTATATAATTATTTTGTAATCAACTTGTACACAATCTGTGGATAATATGTGAATAAGTATTAGGCTGGTAAAAGATGCATATAGAAATAAGAGGCGCGGAAAAACTGAGTTATCGGGAGAGGCAAGTTGTTGTGCTGAAGGAAACCGGGAAAAGCGCGGAGATTATCGCTAAAACATTAGGAATAAGCCCTGCCACAGTTAACACTCTCTTTAACAGAGCTAAAGGAAAAGGATACGAGGTTACCATTATCATACCCGGACAAGAGTGGGGAGTGGGTCAATATGCCGACGACAGCGAGGAATAAGATCAGGAATAAAAAACGGACTCATCTATATTTAGTGGACAATGAAACCAGGGATACTAACCCTGTTGCGCGTAAAAAACGGAAAAAATTTAAACCGGGCAAATTATTGCTTGCAATAGTGGGCTCTTACCTGTTAGTTGCGTTTTTAGCGGGCGGTTATCAAATCTGGCGCTTAAAAGGTCAGATCCAACAGTTGCAAAATGACAGGGCTTTGTTGCAGGAGCAATACCAGGAGATGACCCAGGAGATGAACGCTTTACAGGATCCGGAGATTATTGAGAGGCTTGCCAGGGAAGGCCTGGGAATGGTAAAAAACGGAGAAAGCATAGTCATTTCCGCTACGGCGGGGAAAGATATTCCTAAGCCCCAGGAAGTGGGAGGCGAAATTACAGATTAAGTTATGACTTGGCACAAAGTTATGACCGGACATATTGACACTGAAAGAAAAATTGGGCTATAATGACATATATGGGCTTTGCTAAATACGATAGTCTAGGGGGAAAGTTTTTCGGATGTCAATTGCTATAGGGACTATACTAGAAGGAACTGTTACAGGTATTACCCCTTTCGGGGCTTTTATTGAGTTGCCGGGAGGCGTAACGGGATTGGTTCATATTTCGGAAGTAGCGGACGCATATGTAAAAGACGTCAAAGATTACTTGAAAGACCAGGATAAGATTAAAGTAAAAGTCATTAACATTGACCCGAAAGGAAAAATTGGACTATCGATTAAACAAGTAAACTCTGTGGTAAGCAGTAGTTCCTCCCGTGAGGTCCGGAGAGATCGCGGAAGGATGGCTCCTCAGTTGTCCTTTGAGGATAAATTGGCTAAATTCATGAAGGAAAGCGATGAGAGGTTATTGGAATTTAAACGCAGCACTGATGCGAAACGGGGAGGACGGGGATCCGGCCGTTACTGAATGAATTCGAAAAAAGATGCACTCCTATTATAAGGAGTGCTTTTTACTTACTGTTCAATCCTGATAAAACTGTTCAATCCTGATAAATAGGGAGGGGAAAAAAATGTGGGCGGCCATGGACATAGGAACAAACTCTTGCCGGCTTTTAATTGCCAATCCCACCAGAAGCGGCAAACTGAATACAGTAGTAAAACTACTGCGGACTACCAGGATTGGTCAGGGGCTGTGCCCTCAGGAAAACTTCCTTCGGCAGGAGGCTATGGACAGAACCCTGGAGGCTTTGCGGGAATACGACAGTGTGATCCGAAAATACCCGGTCGCGGAAATCCAACTGATCGCGACACAAGCAGTTAGAGAGGCTGAAAACGGGAATTCCCTGGTTGGCGTGATAAAAGAAAGGTTTGGCTGGGAACTTCAAATCGTATCCGGCCGGCGGGAGGCTTGGTTAAGCTATCTGGGAGCTTCCGGCGGACTGACGGAGGCGGACAACCCTTTGATCGTCGATATCGGCGGCGGGAGTACCGAATTGATCGTTATGGACCGCGCAAACCGTCTAAAGGCTGTCAGTATACCTCTGGGGGCTTTAAAACTTTATGAAAAACCCCTGGCGGACAAAGAATTAAAAAGGTTATTTGCCGATAAAATCAAAGATTTCCCACAGGACCCCGGCATCCGTATTGTGGGCGTCGGGGGGACTTGTACCAGCATTGCCGCTATTTTACTGGCGCTAAAAGTTTACGATGCCCAAAAAGTACAGGGCTTTACGATGAGTGCCGATGATATCCGTAATGTTTATAGGAAACTTATAAACCTTCAGCCTTTGGAGCGTCTTACTATTGCGGGAGTCTATCCGGGCCGCGAGGATATTATTACCGAGGGTATCCGCATTTTGCTGACCATCCTGGCAATCTTCCGGAAAAAGGATATATTGGTCAGTGACCAGGATTTATTGCAGGGACTTATGTATGAAAAGATGACTGATTTGCCAAGCTAAGAAATGAGGGGGTGACGCTTTGAAGCCCGATAATGCGGAAGAAAATTTTAAATGCTCCCAATGCGGAACAGTATTTTCCCGTAGCGACTCAAGGAATACGGAATGTCCTGTTTGCGGTTTCTTCTGTACGGCAGAGAGTTGTCCCAGCTTTGGGGCATCTAACGAAGGATACTAAAAGAGCGCCTGGGAGGGCGCTTTTCCTATTCACCATTTATTTTTGCCCACATACCATAATAAGAAATAACTAAGGAGTGGTTGTGTTGGGAATGGTGTTTGGGGTACATGGCTCCAGGTCGAAACCTGGCAGGCTGGAAGTAGAAGGGCTGCCCCCCCAGATTTTGACCGAATACAATCTGAACCCTCATTCCTGGGAGAAAAATAGTTCTACTTGGCGGATCACATCAGATCAAGGCGGGGTAATTATCGGGTTGTATGACGGGGATAGCGGCCGACTTGATACGGTCCTGAGATGGCAGGAATCCTCAGCGTCACAGGGAAGCGCGGCGGTGCTCCGGCCCTTGAAAACAAGAACCGGCAAACACACCGCGGTTTTGGAAAAGAGTGTTTATTATGCTTTGGCCAAACCGGACGGAGAAGTATTTAAACCCGGGCATAAAAACAATCTTTTAGTTTGTGCCCAAGAGCTGGGACTTGTTCATCATATGACGCGGGATTTCCTGGCGGAGGAACCTTTTTTCTTTGACTGGCCTAAGCTTATTCAGGAACGATTAACTGACCTTCTGACATATTCTCATTGGCTTAAAAAGAAAAGGGCGCAAACTGATTTTGAGCACCTTTATCTGGAAAGCTTGGATTTTTTCTATAACCAAGGGCAGGAAGCCATTCAGCACATGGTTTTAGCAACTGTCGGCGGGGAGATGGATCACCGGCAAGCTTTGTTGATTAATACATTTCTCAAACAAACCCTGATGCCGGCGGATGAAAAGGTTTATTTTCTTGATCTTACCCGTTGGACAAAAGGCCCCCGGATGATGGATCTGGCGCTGTTTTTGAATAGTTACATGCCTTTGCATAAGTGGGATTTGGCGTTACTTCTGGATATTATGCAACAATATCAAAGAAATGAGGGATTAAACCGCCGGGAAAAGCATTTGTTAGTGGCTTTGCTGCGCTTTCCAAGCCGTTTCTGGCTCTATGCCCGGCAGTATTTTTGCGGGGACCGGCCGCCCCATGAATTAGCGGAGAAGCTTAAAAATTACCGTTATGAGTGCTGCGAAAGAGATAAATGCCTGGATCTTTTTGAAGAACAATTATGGAAGGAGTGAGGAGTTATGACGGAAATAAAAAAACAAGTCACTCTGGAGTTAGATGCCCTGAGCGCTCCCTGGCAAACCGTCGAGGGGGATTGTGAATCCTGGATTATTCTACGCCGGAAAATAGTTGTACCAAAAGAAATCACCATGCCAAAAGGCGCCTCCGGGGTGGAATCCAGTTGGGAAACCCTTTATCAGGAAGAAGAAAAGCGGCTGTATAGCGGCAGTATCGCCCTAAAGTTATATTACCAGGGAATAAGCGTTGAGGAGGTTGCTAAAAATTTTAGAGAAGCGGATGAAGAAGAATCCCTTTGCCGCGAACTTCTGATACTTCCTGAAAAAAAGATTGAGTTTCCGCAGCAAACAGGCCCGGAGGAGTTGAACAGTTTCCCCAGCCTTCTGACAGATAAAATGGAATTCGAGCAGTTAAATCCCGACCAAGAGCAGGCCGGTGAGGCCGTACGGGTGGAAATACCTTGGCAGACCTGGGTTTTTGGGAAAGGAAAAGAAACAAGTCCCCAAATTGTCAAGATTCATTTGGCCCAAATTGGTTTACATACCTTTTTACTGGAGTTGCTCATGCAAATCGAGCTGGAAACGGAGATGGTGACTAAGAAAATGCCGCAGGAGGGGTTTGCCCTGACGCCCAAAGAAGAAATGCTCTTGATCCTTCCGGAAGAAAACGCGGAACAGATCCTGGGCGTCGCTATTCAGAGGGCCTTATGCAAAAGCAGGGGGGAGGCAGACTCCAAAATACTGATAATGGAAAGTCTTCAAAAAACGAGCGTGATTTTCGTAAGTAAAACCCAAGGGAGAGAACGGTTCCTAACCGCCTCTGTTATTCAAACCGAAAGAAACAGAATACCTTTAGCCTCTTTGCCTTTGGTTCAGCCGGCCCATTATCATTTTTATAAACAAGGATTTAATTACTTACAGCTTGACGGCAACAAAATATTATGTAAAAGTCAATTCCTTTGGGGCGTTGATTTTTGGTTGCCCCAACAAAAAAGGGTGCGAGGGAGTAACGCAAAAGATATGGTCAAGGCGCCGGCGGCGGCGGCGGCGGAGATGGTTCCCGTCATAATGGCCCGTCCGAAACCGGGTGAAAAATGGTTCAAAAAAAGCGGTAAAACAGGTAAAATTTCCGCAAAAAGCCAGTATCATTCGTCAATCAAGCTGATCTTGTCGAAATAAAAATCGAGGCGCCGACATAAACTACCAAATTATTCCATTAGGATGATATATAATGGGAATAGTTCTTTTTGGCAAGGTGGTGACAGTGGGTTTTGAAAGCTTTGTCCAGATCACTTCCGCTCAACCAATTATTTTGGTTAAAAATAGTCAGGATTCCCCGGCTGACGCATTTTGGTACTTTTCTCCTTGGCTTTCTGCTGGCAAAAGCAGTTTTGCTGGGGGAGCTTCATCCTTTTGGTATTAGTTTTTTGGCTGCGGTATGTGTTTCTCATGCGGGTTTGCGCAAAGCGGCTTTGGCAGGGGTTGCCCTAGGGACATGTTTCATAGCCGGCGGTTTTTTGCTGGGCGCTTATCTGGCGGGTGTTTTATTGCTGTATTTTGTTTTAAGTCATGCTAAAACAACGCTCCATTGGTATACGGCTCCGAGCTTGGTAGTGGCTATTTTGCTGTTGGTAAGAGGGATCGGGGTCTTCTTAACAGGAAATGAGATTTATAATTGGATCGGGATCCTTTTTGAAAGTTTTTTTGCCGGGATTTTGACGCTTGTAAGCATTACCGGCTTACAAGCCTGTCCGCGGGTTATACAAGGGGATACGCTGTCGGCGGAGGAAAGGACAAGCCTGGGACTTTTAATGCTGGGCGGATTATTAGGTATCGATCAGGCCGGCTTGCTGGGAGTCGGGTTCCAGAGCATTTTAGCGCGTTTATTAGTTTTATGCGCCGCACTGTTGGGCGGCCCCGGGGGCGGAGCAGCCGTGGGAGTGGGGGTCGGCTTATTACCCAGTATCCAGGGGAATCTAACGACCGGACCGATTGCCTATTATGCCTTAGCGGGATTACTGGGCGGAGTGTTCAATAGTTTCCGGAAATCCGGAGTGGTCATTGGTTTTACCATGGCAAATCTTTTGTTGTCCCTTTTTTTTTCAGAGCAGGCGCTTATTATGCAAAGCTTAAAGGAAACGGGGCTCGCTATAATCCTGTTTGCTATCCTTTCTTTCCCGCAGGAAAGAAATCGTCCTGAAACAGAAAACGCCGCGCTCCCAAAAACGGACCGGCTGCGGACCGTGGGCGAACGTCTTAGAAAAACCGGCCTGATCTTCACAGAGATAGACAAAGTGTTTTCTGTTTCCAAGGAAAAGAAACCGGAAAAAAATGAATTGAGTGGGTTATTTAATAAGGTGGCTTCCCAGGTTTGCGAGGGCTGCAGCTTACGCCGTACTTGCTGGGAACAGGATTTTTATAAAACCTATCGTGCGTTGATGGAAGCCTGTACGAAAATGGAAAAGAACGGGATCGCCCATGAAAACGACTTCGGTACAGATCTTAAAAGGAGATGCATCCGCTTGCGGGAATTAGGCATGGCTCTAAATTCCCAGCAGGAATTGCTGAAAATAATCAAACTCTATGAGAAACAATTGGAGAGTTGTCATACCCTGATAAATACCCAACTTAAAGGCTTAACTAAGATCGTTGAGGATCTGTCCCGGGAAATATCCCTTGAAGAGGCGCTCAGTATAGACGCGGAAAGAGCTGTATTGCAACACCTTAAGGATAATGGCATTCAAGCGGAGAAGGTAAAAGTACTGGCATTAAATACAGGGGAGAAGGAGGTGGTTTTGACCCAATCCGTCTGCCCCGATAAAAACTGGTGTAAATCCATGGTGGCCCCCAATGTTTCCCAGGTATTAGGAAAGCCTTATCAGCTACAGGAACAAAACATGTGCTTTCACAAAGGAAACGGCGGGTGCGTCTATCGCTTAATACCAGCTTGTGCGTTACAGATCAACGTAGGGAAAGCTCAATGTCCTAAAGAAGGAGCCGCTATTTCCGGGGATGTATGCGCTTCGTTTCATCTTCCCGATCATCAGTACGTCTTGGTTATGAGCGACGGGATGGGAACCGGAAAAGAGGCATGTGCGGAAAGCACCGCAGCCATCCAACTATTAGAAAAAATGTTGGCAGGAGGATTTTCAGTCCATACTGCTGTCAAAACTATCAATACAGTTCTCTTTTTACGGTCAGGAAAAGAATGTTTTGCCACTTTGGACCTTATCATAATCAATTTAGTAAACGGACAGGCAGAGTTCGTCAAGATTGGAGGGGCTCCGTCGATCATTTATTCGGAGAACGGGATAAAAGTCGTGAAAGCCAATGCGCCGCCGGTGGGGATCCTGGATATGGTAGATATGCAGATAACCCGCTATTATCTAGGGCCTGACCAGTTAATTATTATGATGAGCGATGGGGTATGGGAAGCAATTTATAGTGCGGGCGCTCCGCCTGATTGGATCGGAAAAATCCTGAAAAAGACCAGCCTGACCGATCCCCAGCAAATTGCCGCTTATCTTCTGTTGTTAGCCAAAAAAGCTTACGGGAATCAGGCCAAAGACGATATGTGTGTACAAGTTGCCCGGATCGACTAAAGAAGGGATCGGGTAAAAATGTTAAAGAACAGAAAAAAGGGAATCCTTTTAGAAGGACTCCTTTTTTCTTTGTAGAAAAGGTAAATTAGCACTAAAATATGATAGAAATGAACAAGGTTGCAGGATGTTAGATTTGATGACCCGGGTACGGGATACTATTCAACGATATGAGATGATCGCAGCAGACGAGTTGGTTATTGCCGGTGTATCGGGAGGGCCCGATTCCCTGACGATGCTGTATCTTCTTAAAGAATTGGCCCAGGAATTACACTTTCAAGTCCATGTGGCTCATCTGGATCATTCCTTTCGTGGGAAAGAGGCCGAGGAGGAGGCTCGCTGGATTAAAGAAACTGCCCGGGACTGGGGATTGCGCTGCACTTTAGCCAAGCGGGATGTTCCCGCCTTGGCTAAAGAAAAGGGTTTATCACCGGAGGATGCGGGACGCTTGGCCCGACAGGAGTTTTTTTTAGAATTGGCGCATACTATGAAAGCCCGAAAGATTGCTTTAGGCCACCAAGCCGATGACCAGGCTGAAACTGTTTTGATGCATTTTTTGATAGGCTCGGGGTTGCAGGGCTTACAGGGAATTTTACCTGTTCGGGGGCCCTTTATCCGGCCTCTGCTTTTCATAAAAAGGAAGGAAATAGAAGAGTTTTGCCGCCAAAGGGGCTTAGAAGCCCGGAAAGACCCCAGTAATCGTGAAAACATCTATTTACGAAACAGGATCCGCAACCAACTCATGCCGTGGCTGCTGGAGAATATTAATCCAAACCTGGTGGATACCTTAAACAGAAATGCTCATGTTCTCGCCGCCGACGAGGCCTTTCTGCAGGAAAAAACCAGGGAAATAATCAAGCGATACATTACTGCATCTGAGGATCAAGCCGTTTTCTCCCTTCATAAATGGGACACTATACCTCTTTCCTTACAGAGGCGGCTGATCAGGCATGCCTGGATGCTGATCGGGCAAAAACAAGGGCTGACGTATCTGCATGTAGAGGAAATCCGCCGCTTGGCCGACGGAGGGCAAGTCGGGAAAATGCTGCATTTACCGGGGAAAACTGTCGTGGAGAAAAATTACGGGAGCTTGATCTTTTATCCGCGGAAGAAAACAAAAAAGCCGGATCCCATTATGGAAAGACAATTGGCGATCCCCGGGGAAACCTTTATTCCCGAAACCCGACAGGTTATAGTAGCCAAAATAAGCTCTTGCGTACCCGAAAGCCTCGATAATCAGAGCATTTATCTTCCCTGGCGGGGGATGCCGCCTAAGCTTTACAGCAGGTCACGCAGAGAGGGTGATCGTTTCTCACCCAGGGGACTGCATGGAAGCAAAAAATTAAAAGATTACTATATCGAAAAAAAGATACCCCAAAAAAACCGCGACAGGATTTTGCTGATTGCGGACGACCGGGAGGTGATATGGGTTCCGGGCTGGGGCGTCGGCGGTAAATGTAACACTATCGAAGAAAACGCGCACTATGTAACTTTAAGCGTTGTGGATATTATGAATAAGCCGGATCTTGGCGCCGGAAAGACCGAATAAGTTTGAAAAAAAACTCAAAATGTGGTAAAATATACTGGTATCCAAAAAATCATACTGGGAAAGCCATTGTTAATATGATGAAATAGTAGAACCACGGAAGGAGGAAACCTGTGAACCGTATTTTTAAAAATTTAGCAATTTACTTATTGATTGTTATGATTTTGGTTTCCATCTTTCAGCAGCTTGGTACACAACCAACGGGTGAAGATATTTTTGATAATGATTACGTAGCTTTTTATAAAGCGTTAGAAAATGGTCAGATCCAAACCGTCAAAATTATTCAAGAAGAAAGTACCCGGAAGATCTCCGGAACCATGAAGAATGGCAAGTCTTTCGAACTGAACGGCCCTCATGATGATGATAAGCTCATTGAACTGATCAAAACCAAGGACATCCTGTATTCTCAGGAGCCTGCGCCGAAACCGCCCTGGTGGGCGAGTTTATTAACCACGTTTCTCCCTATTATTATTTTGGTAGGCCTGATGTTCTTTATAATGCAACAGACTCAAGGCGGGGGCAACCGGGTCATGCAGTTCGGTAAAAGCAAAGCAAAGTTGCATACCGATGATAAAAAGCGTATAACATTTGCCGATGCCGCCGGGGTTGATGAAGCCAAAGAAGAGTTGGGGGAAGTTGTAGAGTTCCTCAAGCATCCCAAAAAGTTCACCGAACTAGGCGCCAAGATACCCAAGGGCGTCCTGCTTTTTGGGTCCCCCGGCACAGGGAAAACTCTATTAGCCCGAGCCATTGCGGGGGAAGCCGGCGTTCCGTTTTTTAGCATCAGCGGTTCTGATTTTGTCGAAATGTTTGTAGGTGTCGGCGCATCGAGAGTCAGGGATTTATTCGAGCAGGCGAAAAAGAATTCCCCCTGTATCGTATTTATTGATGAAATCGATGCGGTAGGACGTCAGCGTGGAGCCGGACTGGGCGGAGGACACGATGAGCGTGAACAGACTTTGAACCAATTGCTGGTTGAAATGGATGGCTTCAGCGTGAACGAGGGAATCATCATTGTCGCCGCCACAAACCGCCCCGATATTTTAGATCCGGCCTTATTACGCCCGGGCCGTTTTGACAGACAAATTGTCGTAGATATCCCCGATGTGAAAGGCCGCCAGGAGATTTTGCAAGTCCATTCCAAGGGGAAACCGTTGGACGAAGATGTGAACTTAGATGTGATTGCCAGGCGGACGCCGGGGTTTACCGGGGCGGATTTAGCCAACTTATTTAATGAAGCGGCCCTTTTAGCGGCTCGCCGTGATAGAACGAAGGTCAGTATGGATGAGATGGAAGATTCCATCGAACGGGTCATTGCCGGACCGGAAAAGAAAGCCCGGACGATGAGTGAGTTCGAAAAGAAACTGGTTTCCTATCATGAGGCCGGGCATGCTTTGGTGGCGGAACTCCTTCCTCATACGGACCCCTTGCATAAAGTTTCTATCATTCCGCGTGGCCGTGCAGGCGGCTATACGTTGCTTTTGCCGAAAGAAGACCGTCATTATATGACCAAATCCCAGCTCCTGAATCAAGTGACGATGCTGCTGGGCGGACGGATGGCTGAGAAGCTGGTCCTCAACGAGATCAGTACCGGCGCCCAAAATGACTTGGAAAGAGCGACGGATCTCGTTCGTAAAATGATTACCGAATATGGCATGTCCGATGAATTGGGGCCGCTGACCTTTGGCCGCAAGCAGGAACAAGTCTTTTTAGGGCGGGATTTCTCACGGGACAGGAACTACTCCGATGCGGTAGCCTATTCCATTGACAAAGAGGCCCGACACATCATTGATGAATGTTATAAAGAAGCGGAACGGCTGCTTAGAGAAAACAGTGAAACTCTGAATCTGATCGCCCATACACTGATGGAAAAAGAAACTATTGAAGCCCAGGAATTTGCGGAACTCATTAAAGGATCCGGCTTGTATAAGCCTGGTCCGGAAGACAGCCCCAAAGAGTGACTGGATGGATTTAGCGCAAGTAAAGAGCTGACTGCAAAGGCTATTGATATCATGGTATCAATAGCCTTTTAGTAAACAATGAAGGGGGTTTGGTGATGGAATTTAACATAAGGCCCGGTTTAAGCATGGAAAAAAGTGAACGGGTAACAAATGATAATACTGCTAATAAGTATGCCAGCGGCGGCGTCGAGGTATATGCCACTCCGGCTATGATCGGATTGATGGAAAACGCTGCCTACTCATGTGTTCAAAGCGGTCTGCCGGAAGGCTGGTCCACTGTAGGGACGGCCTTGGACGTGAAGCATCTGGCCGCCACGCCGGTAGGTCTTACTGTAACTGCCAGAGCAGAAGTCGCCGTAGTGGAAGGGCGCAGGCTGTTGTTTAAGGTAGAAGCTTTTGATAACCGGGAAAAAATTGGCGAAGGAACCCATGAACGGTTTATCATCAATTTAGATAAGTTTTTGGGCCGCGTTAAAAGTAAACAATAAAAGTAAACAAATTATGATCTAAATAATAAAATAAAGGATGTGAGAGCTTTGCTCCGATCCTCCGGCATAGGACTGGGAAAAAAGAAAATCATTATCTGGGAATGGCGGGATCGAAAATTGGTCATCGGCGAACGGACATTGGTAATGGGGATTCTCAATGTTACTCCCGATTCTTTTTCCGATGGCGGTAGGTTCATTCATCCTTTACAAGCCCTGGAGCGGGCGCGTCAAATGGTCGCGGAGGGCGCCGCGGTGATTGATGTGGGCGGGGAATCGACCCGCCCTGGTTCATCCCCTGTAGGTTGCCAGGAAGAAATGGACAGGGTCATGCCGGTGTTGGAACTCCTTTTAAAGGAGATCCCGGCGCCTATCTCCCTGGATACTTACAAATCGGAAGTTGCCAGAGAGGGTTTGCGCCTGGGAGTACATATTATTAATGATGTGGGCGGGGGAAAAAAAGACCCGCGGATGGCTGAGGTTGCAGCCGGGGAGGATGTTCCGGTCATCATCATGCATAATCCCCCGAGCCCTTGCTATCAGGATGTTGTGTCCAAAGTTATTAATGATTTGGCGGAGAGCATTGAAATATACGGCAAAGCCGGTCTGGGCGCGGAGAAAATAATGGTTGATCCGGGCGTCGGTTTCGGGAAAGACTTCCAGGGAAACCTAACCCTGCTGAGGAATATCAGGGCTTTTGACTCCCTGGACAACCCCCTGCTGCTGGGAGCTTCCCGTAAGTCTTTTATCGGCAAGTTATTGGAAACGGAGCCTCCGGATAGACTGGAAGGATCCCTGGCCGCGGTTGCCTGGGGCGTCACGCATGGGGTGGCTATGGTACGCGTTCATGATGTAAAGGAAACAGTCAGATTGATCCGGGTCCTTGAGGCTATTCAAAACGGAGAGTGATTCCATGAAAGGGATGGACAAAATTATCCTGCAGGGAATGAGATTTTATGGTTATCATGGAGTGAACCCGGAGGAAAAGACGCTGGGCCAATGGTTCGAGCTTGACGTTGAGTTTTGGCTGGACGCTTCTTGCGGTGCGGAAAGTGATGATCTCAATGATACCCTGAGTTATAGCGGGGTCTATAAAATTGTCAAAAAAATTGTGGAAGGACCCAGCCTCAATTTAATTGAACATCTGGCCTACCAGGTCTTGCATGCGGTATTGGTCTTGCCGCCTGTGGGAAAGGTCCGGGTTTTGGTTAAGAAGCCGCAGGCGCCTTTAGGCGGGCCGTTGGCGTACGCCGGTGTGGAAATGGTACGGTGCAAAGATGAACTCGACTGAAAGAGTGTTATTATCATTGGGCAGCAATGTGGGCGATTCCCTGGAAACCTTAGTGCAGGCGGTGTGTCTGCTGGAAAGGAAAGGTATCCACATCTGCAAAGTTTCCGGAATTTATGTTACGGAGCCGATCGGCTATGTTGAACAGGATGATTTTTTGAATATGGCGGTACAAGGGGAAACCGCCCTGGATCCTCAAGCGCTCTTGGAGCGGTGCCAGGAAATAGAATCTGCTTTGGGCAGGGTCCGGAAGATCCACGGGGGACCGCGGACTATTGATATTGATATTCTGTTATTCGGTCAAACCCGGATTCGGGAAGACCGCTTGGTCATACCCCATCCCAAAATGGGAGAGAGGGCCTTTGTTCTTGTTCCGTTACGGGAGATAGCTCCCGAAATCTTTGAGCGGCTTCAGTTTTCTATTCCGCCGCAAAGAGTCGGCTTGAAATATAGCTGTGCTGATGTTACAATGAGGCTGCAAAGCTGTGGCTTGTCATTCCTGTGTTAAGCAGTATCCCCCGGAACTGCATTAATGCGGACCATGATGACAAACTGCATAGCGCATAAATTAAGAGATACCGGGTGCATAGATTAAAAAATACCGGCAAAACACCGCTTGGAGCCAGATTGGACTGAGACGGAAGGAATCTTTGTTTGATGTTTAAGGCCTTCTGTGACTATTTGTCCGGAAGGTTTTTTGCGCTTTTAAAAGGGCCGGCAATATTAACAGGGGGTTATGGAGATGGCTCGTCAAACGGTTTGCAGTCTGCAAGAAAAAAAAGACAAGAAACAAAAAATCACCATGATTACGGCCTATGATTTTCCCAGTGCCCGCTTGGTCGAAGAATCAGGGATTGATATGATTTTGGTGGGGGATTCCCTGGGCATGGCAGTGTTGGGATACGATACAACCCTGCCGGTAACTATGACGGAAATGTTGTACCATACTAAAATGGTGGCGCGGGGAGCTTCCAAGACCTTTGTAGTGGCGGACATGCCGTTCCTTTCTTATCACCGTTCCATAGAGGATACCATTACCAATGCCGGCCGTTTTCTTCAAGAAGGCGGAGCCCAGGCTGTGAAACTGGAGGGAGGGCGTGAACGCTGTCAGGCAGTCAGGACTTTGACGGACGCCGGTATCCCCGTTCTTGGGCATCTGGGGCTGACCCCCCAGTCAGTCCACCGGTTAGGCGGGTTTCGAGTTCAGGGAAGGGACGAAAAACAGGCTGAGAGGATTGCCGGGGACGCCCAATTTCTTGAGGAGGCGGGGGTGTTTGCCCTTGTTTTAGAGTGTGTTCCCGCTTCCCTGGCTGCAAGGATCAGTTGTCAAATCAGGGTCCCCACCATCGGCATCGGTGCAGGCAGCGGCTGCGATGGACAAGTACTGGTATGGCATGATTTATTGGGACTGACAACAGGCAACATGCCCCGCTTTGTAAAAAAATATGCTGATTTAAACAAGCCGATCCTGGAAGCGCTGAAGACTTACAAAAGTGAAGTGGAGAACGGCCAATTTCCGGATAAGGAGCATTCTTTTTAATACTAGCGGAAAATATACGTCTTAATAGGATGATCGTATAAGTATAACTAAGCTGCTGCCGGCCATGGACGGCCAAATGTCGCTGTAGCCATGGATGGCGGGAAGCGACCGTCGCCAGAGGCTTGGCGTAAGCCGAGTTTTCTTTAAGTGAAAGAGGTGCCAAAATGATAGTTATCAACACGCTGCTTGAAATGCGGAAATGGATAGCCCGAAAACGGAAAGAAGGATGCAGCATAGGACTGGTCCCCACTATGGGCTATTTGCACGAGGGGCATTTGAGTTTGGTGAAAAAAGCCTGCCGGGAAAACGATGTTGTGGTCATGAGCATCTTTGTCAATCCTTTGCAGTTTGGACCGCGGGAGGATTATGCCGCCTATCCCCGCGATCCGGCTAAAGACAGTCAATTAGCGCAAGAGGCCGGCGTAGATGTTATTTTTTCCCCCAGTGTTTTAGAAATGTATCCCCAGTATCCGCCTCAAACTACGGTAGAAGTAAAAGAAATCACCCGGTATTTATGCGGGGCCTCCCGCCCCGGCCACTTCACCGGCGTAGCCACAGTTGTGCTAAAGCTTTTTAATATTGTTACACCGGATACGGCCTATTTTGGACAGAAGGATTATCAACAGGCTCAAGTGATCCGGCAGATGGCGGACGATCTCAATATCAATGTCGGGATCTGCACTGTTCCTATTGTACGGGAAGCCGACGGGTTAGCCATGAGTTCGCGAAATACTTATTTGTCCCCGGCTGAGCGGCAGCAGGCTTTGTGCCTTTCTCAGGCGCTGATGATCTGTCGAAAACAGTATGAAGAGGGAGAAAGAAACAGCGCTCAACTGAAAGAAGCTATGAAAGAACGGATCAGGAAGGAACCTTGTGTTCAGCTGGAATACCTGGAAATCTGTGATCAACAAAGCCTGCAGAGTATTCCTGAGGCGACAGGTTCAGCCTTAGTCGCTGTGGCTGTCAAAATTGGCAAAACCCGGCTCATTGATAACATACTTCTGGAGGAAAAGCAGCATGTTTAGAACGATGATGAAATCGAAGATCCACCGTGCCCGTGTCACCGAAGCCAACCTCAATTATATGGGCAGTATTACGGTTGATGCCGCTTTATTGGCGGCCGCGGACATTTTGCCCTATGAAATGGTACAGGTTGTTAATGTCGATAATGGGGCGAGATTTGAAACTTATGCAATCTCCGGGCCTTCCCATTCCGGAATGGTCTGCCTTAACGGCGCGGCGGCACGGCTTGTTCAACCGGGCGATATCGTGATTATTATCAGTTATGCCGGGCTGACTGACGAAAAAGCAAAGGAACACCAGCCCAAGGTGGTTTTTGTCAACTCGGACAATCAGATAGAAAATGTCAACCATAGTATAAGTTAAGGTTGACAAAGAAAACGGCTCGTGACTATAATGGAAGGAAACGTTAACCATTTGCCATATTATAGTTTACGAGGAGTGTTATTTATGAAATTGACCCCCAAAGAAATAACCCGGGTTGCGCTTTTTTCTTCACTGATAAGCCTGTCATCCCTGATTCTGAAATTTGGCGGGGATATCTTGGTTCCCTTTAGCATTCTTCCGCTGATGGTAATGCTGGCAGGGGCGGTCCTTGGTTCCCGGATGGGTGCGCTTAGTGTTGCTGTCTATGTTTTGATAGGGCTTGCCGGTGCGCCGGTTTTTGCCAAACCCCCTTTTGGAGGGATTGTTTATGTTCTTCAACCGACCTTTGGTTTTCTGTTTGGTTTTATCCCCATGGCTTATGTTATCGGGAAACTCCTGGAAGTAAATAACTCCCGACACTTTCTCCGCTTTGTAGGCGCGATGGCCGTAGGTACGCTGGTGATGTATCTTGTGGGGATTCCCTATCTCTACGGAATAGTGAAAATATATTTCGGCAAACCGTTTTCTTTATGGAACGCGCTTCAGATCGGCATGCTGCCTTTTATCGGACTGGATATGCTCAAGGCGGTTATTGCGGGGTTTGTGGCCAAGACGATTTTGGACCGTTTAGACCAGCAAGGAAGTATCAAATAAGTTGCGTTTTCAAGAGGTCTTTGTTACAATACAAGCGTTTATGGCAAGGAGTGTTTTAAAGTGATCTTACCCACAAGAACTATTGTCGTTACAGGAATGTTGGGTGCTGTTGCCATTGTCTTAGGCGCAACAGGCTTGGGTTTTATTCCTGTTCCTACTCCGGCTGGACGTGCTACGATACTTCATATTCCGGCTATTTTAGGAGGAGTAATAGAGGGTCCGGTAGTGGGCGCATTGGTAGGTTTGATCTTCGGATTATACAGCTTTCTCACGGCTAACAGTCCACTGTCCGCTGATCCTGTAGTAGCCATTGTACCAAGGGTTTTGATTGGGATAGTGTCCTATTATATCTATACTGTTTTTCGCAGATTTCCTATTGCTGCTTCCGTGTTGGCAGCCATCGCCGGAACGATGACGAACACTATCGGGTTTTTAGGCTTGGGTGTTCTGCAAGGCTATCTAAAATGGCCTGCGGTGTGGGTAATCATAGTCACCCATAGTATTTTTGAGGTTGCTATTGCTGTTGTTCTGGTTGTAATCCTGGTAAAAGCGGTGAGAAGATATCTCAGCCAATCATAGATAGGAAAGGTGACTTGTATGCTTCTTGTCATTGATGTTGGAAACACCAATATTGTACTGGGAACTTATGACCGGGAAAAACTCATTAAGTATTGGCGGATTTCTACGAACCGCAACCGAACTGTCGATGAATATGGTATCATGATCTGCAATATGTTTCGTTACAGTAAGCTGGACTATCAACAAGTAGAAGCCATTATCATGTCTTCTGTTGTGCCTCCTCTGATGCCGGCCATGGAGAAGATGTCGCGCCAGTATTTTAATCTTGAACCGCTGATTGTAGGTCCGGGAATAAAAACGGGAATGCCCATTCTTTACGATAATCCCAAGGAGGTAGGCGCTGACCGGATCGTCAATGCGGTGGCCGGTTTTGAAAAATACGGCGGGCCGCTCATCATTGTCGATTTTGGGACAGCTACCACTTTTTGTGTGATTAGCGCCGCAGGAGAATACCTGGGGGGCGCGATTACCGCAGGGATCGGCATTTCTACCGAGGCTTTATTTCAAAGAGCGGCCAAGCTGCCCCGGATAGAGTTGGTAAAGCCGAAGAAGGTCATTGGGCGTAACACTGTTTCCAGTATGCAGTCTGGTCTGATCTATGGCTATATTGGCATGGTCGATGGTTTGGCGCGCCGGATCAAAAAGGAAATAGGCTGTGAAGCGTATGTAGTGGCAACCGGCGGGGTGGCGGATCTGATCGCCCATGACTCAGAAACCATCGATACGGTAGATCATCTCTTGACCCTGGAAGGGTTAAGGATCATTTATAACCTCAACCGGCCTTAATAAGCCGGTTTTTCATTGCATATGGGTAATACTAAAAGGGAGGGTGTGATGGCTTTGGATATGGGCGCTATTTTAAGAGAAAATCCAATTACCCTGGCTCCGATGGCAGGTATCACGGATAAAGCCTTTCGGATCATTGCCAGAAACCACGGGTGTGGTTTGATCTATACCGAGATGGTGAGTGCCAAAGCCCTGCTCTATAACAACAAAGCGACTCAAAGCTTAGTGGATCTTACCGGGGAAGATCCTCCTATTGCTGTTCAGTTATTTGGTTCTGAGCCCCCGTTGATGGCCGAAGCCGCACGAATCGCGGCAAGCGCCGGGGCAAGCGTCATTGATGTAAATATGGGCTGTCCCGTACCCAAAGTGGTGAAGAACCAGGAGGGTTCCGCTCTTTTGGAAAAGCCGGAGTTAGCGGGGAAAATCGTTAAGGAAATAGTTCGGGCTGTAGAGATCCCGGTAACAGTGAAGATGCGTATCGGCTGGACAAAAGAAAATATCGTAGCGCTGGATTTTGCCAAGGGTATGCAGGATGCGGGGGCCAGCGCTGTGGCTATCCATGGACGGACCCGAGAGCAGTTCTATTCCGGCAAGGCTGATTGGGAGATGATTAAAAGGGTGAAGGAAGCCTTAGTGATCCCTGTGATTGGTAACGGCGACATTTGGACGCCGTCGGACGCTAAAAATATGCTGGAATTAACAGGGTGCGACGGCGTGATGGTGGGCCGGGGAGCGCTGGGGAACCCCTGGCTGATCTCCAGGATCGGTAATTTTTTAGCGGGCAAAGAGGAAAAGCTGCCGGCCCCCGGCCAAAAAATCAAAGGGGCTATTCAACATTTGGATTTAGTTGTATGCTTAAAAGGTGAGCTGCAGGGTGTGCGGGAAATGCGCAAACACTTAGCCTGGTATTTAAAAGGGCTTCCGCGTACAGCGCGTATAAAGGATAGCATTTTCAGGGCAAAGACCCGGCTGGAGGTAACGAATATTTTGGAAGAATATATGGAAACACTAGCAGGATAAGGGTTCATAAACCGTTGGGAGGTTTTGTGATGAAACATGTTGTTAGTGTAAGCCTGGGGTCTGACCGCAGGAATCATAGCGTAGAAACGGAAATATTAGGGACCGGCTTTAAAATCGAAAGGATCGGCACTAACGGAGATCTTGAAAAGGCCATTGAAATGATTAACGACCTGGATGGACAAGTGGATGCTTTCGGCATGGGCGGAATTGATTTGTTCATTACTGTTGGGAAGAAGAGATACATGCTGCGGGACGCCAAAAGGATTGCCGACGCGGCGAAAATAACCCCCATCGTAGATGGGACAGGCCTCAAAAATACTCTTGAGAGAAGTACGGTCCATTATTTATGTGAGCAGGGACTGTTTAATTTTGCTGGAAAAGAAGTTTTACTCGTTTGCGGCGTGGACCGTTTTGGGATGGCGGAAGCGCTGGTAGAAATGGGGGCCAGGGTGACTTTCGGCGATTTGATCTTTGGCCTGAATCTCCCCTTGCCTATTCAGTCGCTGCGCACATTATCCGCTATCGGCAGGATCCTTGGGCCAATTGTGAGCGAGATGCCTTTTAAATATTTATATCCTACAGGCGCCAAGCAAGAAGAGGTACTATCCGACAGGTATCAGAAATATTATGATGATAACGAGATCATTGCCGGAGATTTTCATTATATCAGAAGATACTTGCCTCATCGGATCTGCGGCAAAACGATCCTAACCAATACAGTGACCCCGGAGGATATAGATTTACTGGCTGAGCGCGGCGCTGTGCGCTTGATTACCACTACTCCTGAATTTCGAGGCCGTTCGTTTGGCACGAACGTAATGGAGGCGGTTCTGGTGGTTTTACTTGGCAAATCCTTATCCGAAATCCAGGAGCAGGATTACCAGGAAATCCTGGAGCGGGTCCAGTTTAAGCCCCGTATCATCGACCTCAAACAAATACGGTCTGCTATAAGCTGAGGACGGAGGTTATTTCATGGGTGAATTTGCAATCATGATTCATCCACATTCCACGCAAGACTTGTTTCAGACGTTTCCGACGCTCAGTCATTTTCCGCGGTATCTGGTGAAGCGGACGTCACATTTTTTACCGCCCCTAATGATCCGGGAGCTTTCAGGCATCCATTCTCCCCATGGTAAGGCGCGGGGAAACTTGATATTGTGTCCCTTAACGGCCGATCAGTTATTGATTTTGCCGTCCAGGGTTTCTTTGGCTAAAATAGGCGCGGGATTACGAAAAGCTGAAAAATCAGGCGCCGGAGTGATCGGGCTCGATACTTTAACAGGGTTCATTTGGAACCGGGGCGCTACCGTTGCCGCGCATTGCAAAATTTCCTTAACTACCGGGAGCCGTTATTCCCTTTACGCGGCGTTGGAAACTACCCGGTTGGCTGCCAATGTGATGGGGCTCCAATGGCAAAAAGTTTCTATTGCCATTTTGGGAGAAGGGGATGGCGCCGGCAGGATCTGCGCTCAATGGCTGGCCAGAGAAAACAGGTATATTACCTTATGGACCAAGGATCAAGCCGGCATAGACCAGTTAGGCCGGGAAATCATTTACGAGTCCGGGGTTGCCCTAAAGGTAACGGATAATTATACGGAAGCGTTAAGTAAAGCTGATGTGGTGATCATCACATCTTTTTCTTGTTTAGAGGACCTGCCGGTCAGTTTGTTAAAGCCCGGCGCGGTTATTTGTGACTTGACTCCCTGGCAGACTTTCGCGGCGCATATTTCACAGAAACGGCAGGACGTTTTGACCCTGACGGGTGGCCTTGTAGATCTGCCGGGCAATCCGGCTTGGGACCCCGCCCCTGATTCGGCGCCGGCTAAAATAAAGTCGGAGTGGGTTGAACCTATTTTGTTAGCCCTGGAAAAAAAGTATGAATATTTTTTACATAAAGGGGATATGAATATACGCCAGATCGAGGAAACGGCGCGTCTGGCCCGCAGGCATGAAGTCCTCTTGAGCGGGTTTTATAGCGCGGAAGAGATTTTGACAAGGACGAAGATAAATAAGATAAAAGAAACAGCCTTGAGGAAGAAAAAATCCGGTTTACAGGGTCTGTCCATGTAGAGTCAGGTCTGTTTGCAGCGCAGGTTGGTTCTGTTCCTGCAAAGCCTTGACAAAATTGGTGGCCGTCTATATAATTACCTTGAGACTTTTATAGGCACTCGTGTAACAAGCACTGCGATTCAGGTTTGCAGTGCTTGTTGATGTAGTATTTTGTCTTTCACCATGCTGGTAAGCTTCATGCTATTAATTTGGAAAGGGATAAAACCAAATTAAAAACTGAGTTGAATTGAGGAGCGAAGATAATGGCGGAAAAAGAGGTAATTCTTACCCAGGAAGGGCTAATAAAGCTTGAGAATGAACTGGAGAATTTGAAGTCGGTTCGGCGCAGGGAAGTAGCGGAGAGAATTAAGCAAGCCATAGAATTTGGCGACATCAGTGAAAACTCGGAATATGAGGATGCCAAAAATGAACAGGCGTTTATTGAAGGACGTATTTTGACCTTGGAAAAAATGCTGCGCAACGCCAGGGTGATCGAGCATGTGGAGAATGACTCAAATTTTGTGCACGTGGGGGCTAAGGTTGTTTTAAAAGACTTGGAAGACCAGCAACAATATGAATATACAATTGTTGGATCAGCCGAAGCCGATCCGCTGAAAAACAAAATTTCCTACGAATCCCCGGTGGGGAAAGCGATCCTGGGGAAAAAAGAAGGAGATGTTGTCGAGGTCTTCGTGCCAATGGGCAAGATAAAATATGAAATTATGACGGTTGTTTAGAAGCACTTATCCAGGAGCTTAGCGCCGCTTATCTCCCGCTTAAAGAAGCGGAAGTATTAGCGGCTGTCAGCCATCGGATAAATTTTATGAAAGTGATATTAAGGAGAAGATTAACGTGCCAGATACTCCAGATCAAGAACTTAATGATTTGTTGCAAGTCAGGATAGAAAAACTCAAGGATCTGACAGCCCAAGGAATCCGCCCTTTCGGGGAGCGCTTTTTGCGGACACATAATGCTCTGGATATTGTCAACAATTTTACGGAACTGGAAGGTCAAGACGTTACTATTGCCGGTCGGCTTTTATCCAAAAGAGATATGGGCAAAGCGGGTTTTGCCCATATTCAGGATATGACCGGGCAGATCCAGATCTATGTCCGCTTAAATGATATAGGTCAAAAGGCCCATGCGCTTTTTGGAAAATTGGATATCGGCGACATTATTGGCCTTACCGGCTATGTGTTTCGTACCCACAAAGGCGAAATTTCAGTAGGCGTTAAAACGCTAACTATGCTCAGCAAATCCCTTCGCCCACTGCCGGAAAAATGGCACGGGCTAAAGGATATAGATCTTCGTTACCGGCAACGTTACCTGGATATGATCGTTAATCCGGATGTCAAAAAAGTCTTTATCACAAGAAGCAAGATCATTCAAGCTATGCGCCGTTATTTAGATAATCTGGGCTTCTTAGAGGTAGAAACGCCAACCATGCACGCCGTCGCGGGAGGCGCCAGCGCCCGGCCCTTTATTACACATCACAATGCCTTGGATATTGATCTATATATGCGCATCGCTTTGGAGCTTCACCTTAAAAGGCTGATTATCGGCGGCCTGGAAAAGGTCTATGAGATAGGGCGGGTGTTCCGCAATGAGGGGATTTCGACCCGGCACAACCCCGAATTTACCATGATTGAGTTGTATCAGGCGTATGCTGATTATAACGATATGATGGACATAACCGAAAACATGATTTCACATATAGCTGAAGAGGTACTGGGGACAAACAAGGTAAACTACCAGGGAACGGCTATTGATTTAACGCCTCCGTGGCCGCGGATAACGATGATGGACGCCGTGAAGAAATATACGGGGATCGACTTTGCCGAAATCTCAAGTGATGAAGAAGCGCGGCAGGCCGCAAAAACACAGGGGGTCAATGTACCTGCCGATGCGGTGAAAGGGCAGGTCCTTAATGAATTATTTGAAGCAAAGGTTGAAGAAAACCTTGTTCAACCTACTTTTATCATTGATTACCCTATTGAGATTTCTCCGCTGGCGAAGCGGAAAGAAGATGATCCCAGTATGACTTACCGTTTTGAAGTGTTCATTACTGCCAGGGAATTTGGAAATGCTTTTTCCGAATTGAACGATCCCGTTGACCAGCGGCAGAGGTTTATGAAGCAAATGGAGGAGCGGGCCAAAGGGGATGAAGAGGCCCAAATGATGGATGAAGATTTTGTCCGGGCGTTGGAAATCGGTATGCCCCCGACGGGTGGCTTAGGTATAGGGGTGGACCGTTTGATTATGCTGTTGACGGACGCCCCTTCCATTAGGGATGTGATCCTTTTCCCGACGCTAAGACCGAAAGAAGAATAAACCATACATTAAAGGGGCCGCGTCATAGTCCCTTTAGGGGATTAAATTGAAGTAAGCATAAAAACACCCCGTTCCATATTTTCTTAAGTGGAGCGGGGTGTTTTGCTATTGGATAAAATATTATGGAAACTAAAGAGGAATTAGCGAAAATGCGGCGAACTATATTAAATATATCAGTGATATATCACTGATATAACACAAATATACTACTAATATATTTAATGGATCTGGGAGTGATGGTATGGAAAATACGAAGGTTTCCCTCACGGAAGAAATATTCGCAAAGCTTAAGGACGAGATTGTCCAGGTTCGGTTAAAACAGGGAGAATTGCTGACGGAGTCGGAATTAGCTCAGAGGTTTAATGTCAGCAAGACGCCGGTGAGGGAGGCCCTGACCCGTTTAAAAGGGGAAGGGTTTGTGGAGATATTGCCGTATAAAGGATATTTGGTCACGGGGATATCTGTGGGGGATTTACAGAACATATTTCAATTCCGCTTGATCCTGGAGCTAGCCTCCACCGAGCTGGCGGTAAAATATGCGACAGACGAGGAATTAAACGGGTTGGAAAAATTGGCGCGGGAAAGTTTCGTACTGGATGATGAAGAAAGTATTACGAAGTATAACGGAATAAATTATCAGTTTCATATCCAAATGGCCCAAATATGCCGCAATCCTCTGCTGGTTTCTTCGTTGTCGAATGTCTTAAATCAGTTGAGGCGGGTATTGCTTTTGGATTTAAAAACGACTCATGCCGAGGAAATAAGCCGAAGTCACCGGCAGCTTATAAAGTTAATCAGGGAAAGAAAAAAGGAAGAGGTCATAGAACAGGTGAGAAAACACATCATGGAAGCGGAACAGCGTATTTATAGCCATAGGGTGCGGAGATGATTGTAATGACGCGAAATGAAAAACCCCGGATAGCGGTTTTCACTACGGGGGGGACTATTTTGTCCAGTTATGACCCTTCAACCCGTAAAATACATCCGGCCATAGACGGAGAAGAGCTTCTCGCTTCTATCCCTCAATTGGAGGATCATTACGATATTGAGCTTCATGAGTTTTGCAATATGCCGGGACCTCATCTCAGTCCGGATAAAGGCCTGGAGCTGGCGCTGGAAATCCAAAAAATCCTCAGTCGAAAAGAAACTGAAGGCGCTGTAGTTGTTCAGGGCACTGATACTCTGGAAGAGATCGCCTATTTGGCAGATTTGGTGCATGATTCCCCCAAACCCGTCGTGTTCACAGGCGCCATGAAGAGTCAAAATGAGTTTTACAGCGATTCCCGGGGAAATTTGTTGGGCGCCCTCCGTTTGGCCTCTTGCAGACAGGCCAGGAATCGGGGTGTATTTGTCTTTTTTAATCAGAATATCCATGCTCCGCGGTATGTGATGAAAATAAGCACCAGCAATACGTCGGCTTTTGCTTCTCCCGAGTGCGGACCGATCGGGACGGTTTTTAACGATAACGTCATCTTTTATACCAGGCCGGAGGCTGAGAAAAAATACAAGGTAAAACAGCTTGATACAAAAGTGGAGTTGATTAAAGCAACGTGCGGCATGGATAACCTTTTAATCAGGGCCTGTTTGGAGGCAGGGGTTTCAGGGATTGTCGTCGAGGGTTTAGGGGCGGGAAATCTTCCGCCGCAGGTGGTAGGTTCAATTGCAGAGGCCGTACAACGGAGTATTCCTGTTATTTTGGTCAGCCGCTGTACTACGGGGCATGTGGGAGGAATATATGCGTATGAAGGAGGTGGAGCGCAACTGCACGATCTGGGTGTAATTCCGGGAGGAAATTTGAGCGGACCGAAAGCCAGGATAAAATTAATGGTTGTCCTGGGATATAGTAAGGAGGTGGATTGGATCCGGTTATGTTTTAAAGTCTAAGAAAGGATTACAAGAATGAATTAAAGGAGTTGAAGGGAATGTCGGAAACAGGTTTAGAGGAATCATTGAAACCTATTCCCTCGGATAAAAGAACGTCGACTTATACAAAGTATACGCTCACATTCGCGTCTGATTTGATTGCACTTTATTCATTTATGATGGGTGCAGCGGCTATTGCCGCCGGGCTTAATATGTTCCAGGCTTTTGTGGCGATGTTCATCGGCCTGGGGATTGATGTGGTGCTGTTGGTTTTAAACGGTCTTCCCGGTTTCAGGTTAGGTATTCCGATGGTCGTCCAGATGCGGCCCTGTTTTGGCAGCAGCAGCGCAAAATTGACAGGGATCATCCGGGCTATACCGGCTATTGCCTGGCTCGGGTTTAATTCCTGGCTCGGGGCTTTAGGCCTGAATATTTTCAGCATCATCCTCTTTGGCTACAGCAACATCTGGTTGTGGTTTATTGTTTTCCAGTTGGCGCAGATTGTTCTTTCAGCTTTGGGTGTTAAGAAAATATTTGACTTTAATACATATGCGGCGATTGTGCTTTTTACGTTAATCCTGGTGATGGCGGGTTATATCTTTTATCAGTACGGCTTTAGCCCTTCACAAGAATTGACACGGGCCGGGACTTGGGGGGCTCCGTTTTTATTGACTATCACAGCTTATGTGAGCGTGGGGATTGCCGTTGTCGTCAATTCGTCCGACTATTTGCGGGCCATTAAAAACGATTCTGTTCCGAAATTGGTTTTGGCCGAAACGTTAGGGCTTGTGCCGGCGATGGTGATTTTATCCTTCCTGGGCATGATGAGCGTTTCCGTGACCGGAGTATGGAGCCCTATTGATCTGTTTGTCAAGTATGTACCTTCGTTTTTACTTATTTTTGTAGCCATGATCTTCATAATATTAGGGCAGATATCCACGAATATGTTTGCGAATATTATACCGGCCAATTATGTCTGGATGGACATTTTCAAGATGCCCTGGTGGTTAGCCACTATAGTTTCGGGAGCTATCGGCTTTTTAATCGTTCCGTGGTATTTGACAACATCATCCGGGTTTTTCCAGTTTATGAATCTCTATGGCGCTCTTATGGGTCCGATTTCCGGCATCATGATCACGGACTGGCTGTTTATCCGCAAGCAAAGCTATCAGATGGAAGCGCTGTACGGTGAAACAAATGAATATAGGTACTGGAAAGGCATCAACCCGGCTGGTATCCTCGCCTTGATTATCGGCACAGCCGTAGGCCTGTGGAATATGAATATCAGTTCTATTTCCGGTCTTGTGGTTGGAGGGCTGGCCTATTGGGCGCTGTATAAATTCTGGGTTGCGGGCAAATTCACGCGGGAGGAGGTTATAAAATGAGGAAGAACAACACAGATATTTTTAAAATCATATTATTGATGACTGCTATGCTGCTGGTTTTGACGAACACTCCTGCTTATGCGGCCGACGCCGGGAAACTGGAAGTTGATATAAATCCAAGCTACACCACCGGCAGTCCCGTTGTTATCTCCATCCGGCTTACGGATACCGGGGGCAAGCCGCTGGATTTGGCTGATCCGCAAGCGCTGAAGATCAGCATCAGGAAACCGGATGGCAACATGGTGGAGTCTGTAGCGCGAAAAAGTGATTGGAATAAGCCGGGAGAATACTACGATATTTTTACCATAGATACGATGGGTCCTTACAAGGTCACAGTAACGGATGGGAAAGGCACGCAGGGAACCGCCGATTTTAATTCTGTGTTTGCGACCTCCGGCAGTGTCTTTGTGATTGCTCTGGCTGTCATAATGCTGGCAGGGTCCTTTCTTTATTGGAGAAAAAATCTTGGAGGGATGAGCGTATGATTATTGATGCGCACGCCCACGCCGATGAGTTTGATGTTTTTGGCTGGTATGATCCCCCGGAGAAAGTCATTGCTTTGATGGATAAGGCCGGCATCGACATCTCTATCGTTACGACATACGCTGATTGTCCGGGACCGGCGCCTGGACTGGAAAATTTACTGCGGTATGTGGAAGCCTATCCCAAACGGCTAATCGGATTTGTGAGGATCGACCCAAAATATGGGGAAAAGGCTATTGAGCTGTTTGCGGAAGCTATTCGTAACCACAATCTGCTGCGGGGTTTGAAGCTGCATCCTATTTCCAATGTGGTGAAGCCCTTTTCACCGGTGTGCGTTAAGCTGCTCAAAAAAGCCGGGGAATTAGGGGCGCCGGCCTTTTTCCATTGCGGAGACAGGTCTTTGGCGCAGCCCCTGCAGATTGCCAAAGCGGCGGAAAAATGCCCGGAAACAACGTTCATATGCCATATGGGGGGATATTTCCACGCGGAGGAGAGTATTCGGGCGGCGGAGAAAAATAAGAATATTATCCTGGATACTTCTTCTACTCCTTATCCGAATATGATCAAAAAAGCAGTAGAGATCCTTGGTCCGAAAAGAATCGTTTTTGCGACCGACAACCCCGCAGGTGATCCGATCTCTGAGCTGGAAAAAATCAAAATGCTGAAGTTTCCCAGGGAAGCAGAGGAGCGTATTTTAGGGAGAAATATTGCTGAAATCGTGCATGTCCAGTGGGAGGGGAATTAAATGATTTTTGATGCGAACGTCTTTATCGGGGATTCGCTGTATAGAAATTCGTTTACAGTTGATAAGCTTAAAGCGGTTATGGAAACCAATGGGGTGGAAAAAGCATTGGTTAGGCCGTTGAAACCTGTAGATTTTAATTTTGACAGGGCCAATTACCGGATCGGCGAGCTTCAGGCGAAAAACAGGGATTTGTTCGGCTTTGGCCGCGTCAATCCCTGGGAAAAGGAAGCGGCCCTTCAGGTGAGAAGGGCGATCCGCGACTATGGGCTTAAAGGCATCCACCTTCATCCCTGGGAGGAAAATTTCCGTATTAATTCAGAGGTCGCGGTCGAAATCATGACGGCCATTGCCGAGGAAAAGGCGCCGGTATATATCTCGGCTGGATATCCCGTTGTATCTGATCCTCTGAAGGTGCTGGATCTTATGAAGCAGTTTCCGGACGTTACGGCTATTGTGACCCACGGATGTCAGCAGGATATGAGCGGGTTGAGCTTTGATGAAGCGCTGATTGTAGCGGAAGAAACAAAAAATGTAGTGTTTGATATTTCCGGCGTTTACCGGCGGGATTTTATTGAATTGCTGGTGGAGCGCGCGGGGGAAGACCGGGTGGTTCTGGGCAGTTGTACGCCCTATATGGATATGCATCTGGAGATTGCCAGAATTCAGGCCACCCTTTTACCGCAAGAAATAAAGGAACGTATTTTGCACGTCAATTTGGAACGGATATTAAAGATGATAGGATAAAAGAATAAAGGGAGCAGGCTGAACCCTGCTCCTTCATTTTGTGGAGGCGATGGAATTGACGGAGGTTATTGAGGAAGCCAGGGCATATCAGGAAAAAATAGTTTACTGGAGAAGACAGTTGCATCAGATCCCGGAGCTGGATCTTGAGCTCCCCAAAACGTCGGCATATATTGTCGATGTTCTGGGATCCGCGGGGATCCAAACAAAACGGCTGCGGTCCTGTTCCGGTGTTATAGGGTTGATTGAGGGAAAACGTCCGGGGAAAACCATCGCTCTGAGAGCGGATATGGACGCGCTGCCGGTCAAGGAAGAAACGGGGCTTCCTTTTGCCTCCGCCGGAGGGGCTATGCATGCTTGCGGCCACGACGCCCATATGGCGATGCTTTTGGCGGCTGCGGAGATTCTAATGAAGCATCGGGAAAAATGGAGCGGCTGTGTAAAATTGATTTTTCAGCCGGGTGAGGAACGCAGCGGAGGAGCCGAGCGCATGCTTGCGGAAGGCGTTTTTCAAAAGCCTGCTGTTGACGCGGTGATCGGTTTGCATACGGGAAATTTGTTTGAAGGAATAAAAAGCGGGCAAGTGGGGATATGCTACGGCCCGATGATGGCTTCGCAGGATCATTTTACGGTAAAAATATTGGGAAAAGGGACTCATGGGGCTTATCCATCCTGGGGTGTTGACCCTGTTGTGATCGCCGCCCAAATCATTACCGCCCTGCAAACGATCGTTAGCCGTGAGGTAAGCAGCGATGAGCCGGCGGTCTTAACCATTGGCAAGATCCAGGGAGGAGAAGTCTATAATGTCATACCGGGGGAGGTCGAACTGGAAGGGTCGATCCGCAATACTTCGCCGCTGAACAGGGAAAAGCTGGCCCGCCGGATTGAAGAGCTTATTTCTTTTGTAGCAAGGGGCATGCGCGGTGATTATGAACTTTCGTACACATATGGATTTCCCGTGCTGGTCAATGATGCCGCTTTTACGAAGGGTTTTTATGAAACCGCCGCAAAGGTTGTAGGAAAAGAAAATGTTGTGGAGATAACGAAGCCGTTGATGGGGAGTGAGGATATGGCATTTTTTCTGGAAAAGGTCCCCGGGACTTATGTGTTTTTGGCCTCAATTCCTCCCGGCCGTTCATATCCTCATCATAACAGCCGCTTTGATCTTGATGAAAATGTTTTATGGCGCGGGGCGGCGTTGCTTGCCCAGGGAGCTTTGGATTGGATGGTTTAAAGTCTGGACGGAAACGTTAGCGATAAACTTATGAAACAGTCCCTTTATATGTTGAAGAAAAAGCGCGAAAAAAACAAAATGAGGTTG